>JBBSJO010000197.1:0-7326 GCA_038257185.1 Rhodobacterales bacterium
GATGCCGCCTGCGCAGCGCTCTCCCACATGCCAGATGTCGCAGCATGCGATGGCTCACACCCTGGCCCGTTGTGGTCACGGGTGTTTGAAGGAGACGAGACGCATTGACGTTGTATTTTCGGCCATCTCCGCTATAATTGTCGCATGCGGAGTGCCCCAAACCACTTCGCATCTCTTGCAGAGACACCAAAAAGGCCCGCCTTGTCTCAAGGCGGGCCGCTTGCATGATAGCGCGGGGGCGCGGCCCGTTGTGCACGTGCTGCAGGGCCCGAGGGCTCAAGCGGATGTCGGCGCAGGTGGTGTTTCATGCCACGCTTTGGTCGGGTCAACGCGGGCGGCAGACGGCATGTCATGACGTTTCCCGCGGTGTCATCAAATCCATGACCTCACATGCGTGATTACTGTCACGGTCGAGGTGAAATGATGGCGTTTGTTTTTTCGTGAAATAATGAATTTTCACGTGCATTTGCGCGTTGTTCTATCTCGTGGGGTCGTGTCTCGAAGGTAATGGAAATTTGCAGGTGGCGCAATCTCCGGGTGACTTGAACCCACCCAGCCGGCCGCAGCAACCGCCAGGGAGATCACGCTATGACGAACAATAAGGACACCGCTCCGCTTACGCTACTTGCCAATGAAGCCAGCTATGTTCTCACCGAAGATCGCCTGCGAGAAAATATCCACGCCACGATCGAGGCCGTTTTTTGAAGAAGAACTGGAGGCGTTTCTGAGAAGCTGCCGATATGACCGCGGCACGGCCAAACCCAAGGGCTATTGGTGCGCTCATGTTGGAGACAAACGATGAATGGGCCGTGGCGCGGCGCTACATGTCGCTTGAAACCCTCACACGCGTAACCGACAATCCAACCGTCACGCTGCCCGCCTTGGCCTCCTGATCAGGCTCGGATCTCTCGGGAGGTCGGCACTACTACACCAAGCGGTGGGACACGATCAACCGCGACTGAAATAGCTGGCCTACTGCGGCTGAAATCTGGCGCGAGAACACAAGGATAAATCGTGCATCCCGAGCCTGCCCTTTTCACCCGTCCCGCCAGCGCCAATCAGATCCGCTACGTCAAGGCGGAACTGGCCGGTGCCGGAAGTTACATGATCCCGCTCGGGCATCTGGTGCAGGGCCCGCTGGATCGCGACAGGCTGGCCGGGGCCGTCCGCGCCCTGGTGTTGCGCCATGATGCGCTGCGCACCTGCTTTGCGGTCGCGGACGGGGTGATCCTGGCGCAGGTCCATGCCGCGCCGCAGTTTCAGCTGCATGTGGTCGTAATGGCCGACGAGACCCTCGCAGCCTTTCGCGACATCGCGGTGCCCCTGATCTTTGCAAGGGTAGATCCGCTGGGGCCCGGCTCGCTGATCCGGGTCATCGCGGCGGATCTGGGGGACCGCTGGCGCTTTACCATCGCGGCCCATCACGCGATCACGGACGGCTTTTCACGCGGCGCGATGAACAAGGAACTGCTGAAGCTCTATGCCGGTGAAGATCTGCCGCCGGCGCGGTCCTACTACGATTTCGCCCCGCCGCCCCGCGCCCTGTCCTCTGCGGCGCAGGATCTTGTCGCCGGCCTGCCGCCACCTGTCAGGCTGATCGGCGACACCAGCGGGTCCGGGGCGGCCGGTCAGGTCGTGGAACGGGCCTTTGACGGGCTGTCCGGATCCTTGCGCGCACTTGGAAAATCCACAGGGGCCACCCGGTTCGGCGTGATGGCTGCCATCTATGCCTTGGGTCTGAGGGGATACTGCGGCGAGAACGGCATCTCGACCTTCTTTCAGACCGAAGGACGCGCGGCCCAGGGCGCGCCGAACTCGGTCGTCGGACCGTTCTCGAACACCCTGCCCCTTGATCTGACCATCGACATGGACGCGCCTTTCGGGGTCTTCGCGGCCCGGCTGTCGGCGCGTGTGCGCGACACGGTGGCGCTGGACGCTGAACCGCTGCTGGACCGGGTGCTGTCGGAAGGGAAGGCTCCCGGCGTGTCGATCAACATGTTTCCGCCGGCTGCACGGATCCGGGCGGGCACCCTTGCGGTCGGTCCGCGGGAGTTTCTGGACCGGCGCACCGAATTCGACCTCAATCTCGTCTGGGCTGAGGACGAGAACACCATGACGGCGCGTGCCTTCTTTGACGGCGCGCAGCTGAGCGGGGACCGGGCGCGGCTGTTCCTTGACGGGCAGGCGCGCCTGCTTGCGGCGGCCCTGGCCGATCCGCAGTCCGCTTGCCGCGACATCCTGCGCGCTGCGCGCCGCGGGCATGAGGTCATGGTACCCGCGACAAACCCCGGACCGGCCCCGGCCGGACGGATGCACGATCGCTTCTTCGCGACCGCATCCCGGTCACCGGACATCACCGCGGTGATCACCGCGACGGGTCGGATCAGCTATGGTGATATGGCCCTGCGGGCGCGGCGCATCCTGGCGGGTCTGCGCGCAGCCGGCATCGGTGAAGGAGACAGCGTCGCGATCCTGGCACAGCGCGATCCTGCGGTCGTGGCCGCGATGCTCGGCGTCTCGGCCAGCGGCGCGGCGTTCGCCCTGATCGACGCGACCTATCCGGTGGCACGCATGGAACTGATGATTGAAAGGTCGGGGTGTCGTCATATCATCGCAGCAGATGCGTCCTTGCCCCCGGATCTTGCGCCGAAGGTGACGGTCGTGGTCGAGGCACCGGATCCCGCCCCGCTGTCAGAGATCGCCAGCGGCCCCGCACGCGCCATGGCCTGTCACATGTTCACTTCCGGCACGACAGGCCGGCCAAAGCTGGTCACCCATCCCGATACCACTCTCTTGCGATTTGTCGATTGGCAGGCCGCGACGCTGGCGCTCGACCGGCCGATCTGCACACTGATGATGGCGGGGCTGGCCCATGATCCGACCTTGCGGGATGTCTTTCTGCCGCTGACCCGCGGGGGAGCGGTAGCCATTCCCGCGCCGGACGAGCTGATGCGGCCAGTGGCGCTGCGGGCCCTACTGGCGCAGGCCGGGTGCAACGTCGTGCGCTTGAGTCCGACAACTGCGCGCCTGCTCACGGCGGGGCTGGACCGGCCTCAGGACTTGGGCAGCCTGAAGGCGATCTTCTGGGGCGGCGAAAGGCTGCCGCAGGCGCAGGTGCGCGAGTGGGCAGGGCACGTGCCGGGGGTGCGGCAGTTCCACATCTTCGGCACCACCGAGACGCCGCAGGCCTTCCTTTATCACGAAATCGACCCGGCCGCAGCCTGGAGCCGCGGCATCCCGATCGGCCGCCCCTTGCCCTGGACGGGGGTAGCGCTGGTTGATCAGGACGGCGCGCCCGTGGCCACGGGCGAGGTGGGCGAGATCGTGGCCGCCCTTGCCGATCCGGTCATCGGCGTGACCGCCGGATGCGGGGTGCCGGGCCTCCCCGCCCCCTGCCATCACTTCACCGGAGATATCGGCTATCAGATGCCGGACGGGCAGATCCATTTCGTCGGGCGTCGTGACGGTCAGGTCAAGATCAACGGGTTCCGTGTCGAACTGGCCGAGATCGAGTATGCGGCAGAGGCAGTGACCGGCGTCCAGCGGGCACATGCCCGCGTCCACGATGACCGGCTTTTGCTGTTCGTGGAGGCCGGGGGCACCACCGTGACGGAGCAGGGGCTACGTGCCATCCTGTCGCGCAGCCTGACCGCATACATGCTGCCCGCCCGGATCATGGTGACCGACCGCTTTCCAGGCACGCCGAACGGCAAGGTTGACGGACCGGCCCTGGTGGCCCTGATGGACAGCCCGGCGCCTATCGCCACGGATGCCCCGCGCGGTCCGCAGGAGATCCAGCTCGCCGCGCTCTTCGCCGCACGGACCGGTCGCCGCAACATCGCACGTGGTCACACGCTCGAGGATCTGGGGGCCGACAGCCTATCCACGATCGAGCTGCAACTGGATCTGGAAGCGGAGGGCTTTGTGCTGCCGCAGGACTGGGTCTTTTTGCCGTTGTCCGATCTGGCCCGGCGGGGCAGTCCTGACTCCGGTCCGGCACCGGCCGCACCGCGCCGGACCAGCCGCATCGAAAGCTTCGTGCTCTTGCGCACCCTGGCCATCGTGGCGGTGGTGTTCGCTCATACGGGCTATGCCTGGACCGGTGGTGCCTCGATCGCACTCTTCGTGCTGGCGGGCTTTGCCTTCTCGCGGCTGCAGCTCAATGCGATCGCACGCGACGATCATGCGGGCCGTGTCTGGGCGCTGGTGGCCCGGCTGATAGTGCCATTGGTGTTGATGTCGGGGCTCTATGTCGCGGTCAACGTCTATCGCGGGATCGGGACGCCGCTCTCGTCGCTCCTGTTCTACCACAATCTCAGGAGCCTGATCGGCGGCCTGACCGAGGGATCACGGACGAGCGCTGCGGGGATGTCCTGGCTGTGGTTCCTGCATGTCTACCTGCAAAGCTTTGCCATCCTGGGGATCCTGTTGGGGTTTGCGGCGCCGCGCCGACAGCTGCGCGCGGATCCCTGGCGCGCGACCCTGGTCTTCCTGCTGATTGTGGAGGCTACGGGCCTTCTGGTCATCACCGGACTGGTCATCACCGGACTGGTCACCACCGGACTGGTCACCACTGGACTGGCCCGCGGCGCGGCGACCTTCGGCGCGGTGGCGTCCCTGCTGCATCAGTCTCCTCTGGCGATCCTGCCGTTCATGGCCATCGGTGCCCTGCTGGCCCAGGCGCAGACCCGCGCCCGCACCTGGGTCACCCTCGCGCTGGCCCTTGGCCACTTCGGGCTTGTCCGGATGATCTATCCCGATCATGGCGAGGCCTGGTGGGTCGTGGCGCTTCTGCTGTGCGCCTTCGTGCCCACGGTGACCCTGCCGCACTTGCCCGCACGGGCCGTCGTTATTGTCTCGGCGCATTCGCTGATGATCTATCTGGCCCATCCCATCGCCTTTCTGATCTTCTACAAGTTCTTCGGGGCATCGGGGCTGGCCGGGATGGGGAACATCCTGTTCCAGATCGCGACCGGTATCATCCTAGGGATCGCCATGCGGCGGTTTCTGGACGCCCTCGGCGTCCAGCGCCTCGCAGGTCTCAGGGCCAGCTTCTCCCGTCACGCCGAGGGATCGGCAATACCTGAAAGGGACTGACTCAATGGCCGCTTCGCATATTCTAATTCTCGGGGCCGCCTATGGGCTGCTTCCGGCGGTCCGGATGCTGCTGGCAGGCCACAATGTCACCGTGGTCTGTCGTGCGGCGGAACAGCGCGATCTTGTCCGCGACGGTGCCGCGATTTCCTTTCTGCGCCGGGGCGGCGCGGTGGACCGGCAAATCCATGTCCCCGCGGTCGAGGGGTTGTCCGGCGACGGACATTTAGGAGTGACGGGGGTCGCGGTGGACCCGCGCCCGTTCGACATGGTCTTTCTTGCCATGGCGGAGCCCCATTACGCCGATCCCGAGGTCGCGGCCCTGATCCGCAGGATTGCGGACGCGGGCCTGCCCGTCGTGTCGCTGATGAACGCCTTGCCTCCGCCCTTCCTGCGCAGGCTGGGCAATCTGGACGTTGACCTCATGCGCGATGCCTATGCCGCCTGGGATGTGTGGCAGAGCCTTGATCCCGCGCTGATGACGGCTGCCAGCCCCGACGCTCAGGCCGTCCGGCCGGATCCCGGCCAAAGCTCCGCACTCGCCGTCACGCTGGCCTCGAACTTCAAGGTGGCACCATTCGCCAGGGCCCTGCATCAGCGCAGGCTGGAGGGCATCGTGCAGGATGTGCTGGCGTACCGTCAGGACGGGGCTCCCCTGCCGGCGCGGATCCTGGCGCATGAGGCGTTGCATGTGCCGCTGGCGAAATGGCCGATGCTGATCGCCGGCAATTGCCGTTGCCTGGGGCCTGACGGCGCCGTCGTGTCGATCGCACAGGCGGTGCATGCCGATCTGGACGAAAGCAGACGGCTTTACGACTGGGTCCTGGATCTTGTCCTGCGGACGGGGGCCAGTCCTGCGGACCTGGTGTCCTTCGACCGCTACGCGGCAGCTGCACGATCACTGAGCCGACCGTCATCCTTTGCCCGCGCCATCGCTACCGGTGCCAAGGTGGTCGAGCGTGTGGACAAGATGGTGCTGCTGGCGGGCAAGGCCCTTGATCTCGAGGTACCGCCCACGCTCACGCAAATAGTGGACGCGGTGGACAGAAAGCTGGCGCAAAACGCCGCCTGACGGCCTGCTTTGCGTCGGGACAGGCAGCCGTGCGTGACGTCGGGGCGGCGGTGTTGCGCCGGATGTCGCGGCAGATGGCAGGCGCCACGGGTCTTGGCGTCAGCTCTTGATCTGCCGCATCAAGGCGACATGCGGCAGCCTAGGTCATTGCAACCGAGATCCTCATCGACTTTCCGCCAGACACACTGATGACGACGACATAGAAGACACGTCACCTGGGAAATGTCGGATGAGAGCATACTGTGTGAGTTAATGTAGACTTTTGGCGCTCAAACTGAATTTTTCTTCATCATTATTGCGCTCATAAAGCACTGAATTACCTAATTCGGAAATACGTGGCAAACTGGATGCAGAAGCGAATTCTACAAGCCGAAGGCTTTGAAGCATGGTCAAGGCCTTATCGTTGGAGCAGCCGTTATAAGATGATGTGTGATAGATTTTCACAAGAAGGCCAAGTTCTGCCTCGGAAAGGGAATCGGCAAGGATCTGAGATATGCGCGACATGACGCCTCCGAAGATTATTCATCCCAAAAAACTCACACGAGCTGATATGGTTCCCACACGGCTTACCTGGACCAGTCAAAATGCTGTAGGAAGGCTCGTCCCCTTATCAAATCCATGACGTCCCATGCGTGATTACTATCACGATCAGGGTTAAATAGTGAGGCGTATCTTTCAGAAAAATTGAACGTTCACATGTATTTGTATGTTACTTATCTCGTGGAACCCAGCAGGGTCTGCCACAGTTTTCAAACGATCATGCAAAATGCGGTTTCTGCCCGACATTGGGTTGTGAGATATCCCGCGTGCCTGCGGTGCGGAGACCTTTCATGCCCAAGACGATCATCATCGGAGCAGGCTTTGCGGGTCTCGCGGCGGCGCGCGCATTGTTGGCGGCGGGCGATGGCGACTTTCTGGTCCTGGAGGCGCGGGACCGGGTCGGAGGGCGCACCAAATCAGGTGCCTTGGGGGATCTCACCGTCGATCTGGGCGGCATGTGGATGGCACCGACCCAGAACCAGCTCAAGTTCCTGGCAGCCTCATACAAGGTGCGAACCTATCCGACCTATCTCAACGGCGAAGCGATTTTCCGGATCAACGGAACGGAACGCCGTGGTAAGCGGGATAAACTCGACAACCTGCTGGGCATCCGGGGTGGA
>JBBSJO010000198.1:0-7281 GCA_038257185.1 Rhodobacterales bacterium
CAGGTAGGCGACAAAGAAGACCAGCACCGGGCCGAACTCCAGCGCGGATTTCAGAAACGGGTTAATCTCACGGGGTTGCGGCATCTGCTGCTCCTTCATCCACCCATCTCCACTATCACAGCCCCCGCCGCGATCAATGCCATCAGCGCGATCCGGCGCGGCCCCACGGTTTCGCGCAGGAACACCACCCCGATGACGGCTGCAAAAACCGTCGAGGTCTCCCGCAGCACCGCTGCCTCGCCGACCTTGTCGAGCCGGGTGGCCATCATGATCGCCCCGAAGCTCATGAAGGCCACCAATCCCCCGATCACCCCCCGCAAGGCAAGAGGTGCCAGCGCGGGCGGTTCCGGCATCCGCATCCAGCGCCGCGCGGCAACGAAGGGCATCACCAGCCCGTCGAACATGAAGAACCACGCAAGGAAGGTGAATGGATTGGCCGTAGCGCGGATGCCGTAGGCGTCGAAGGTCGTGTAGAGCGCCACGAACAGCCCCGTCACCACCGCCAGCCCCAACGCCGCGTTCAGCGTGTCACGCTCCGCAACCAGATTGCGCAGATTATAGAGCGCGAGGCCGAAGATGCCTGCCAGCAGAACGCCCACGCCCAACCACTGCACCAGCGTGAAGCGCTCACCGAAGATCACATAAGCCCCCAGCACCGCGAACAGCGGACCGGTGCCGCGCACCACCGGGTAGACGACCGTATAGGCCCCCTTGGTATAGGCCCAGGCCTGCAGGCACTTGTAGACGATATGGATGAGGAATGCCCCGGCAAAGATCGCCCACATGTGCGGTTCCGGCCAAGGCACCACGAACAGCGCGAAGGGGGCGGCCATCAAGCCATAGCAGGCGTCGATTGCCCCCCGCGTGAGCCAGGGGTCGTGCCGCCCCTTCTGCAATGCGCCGAAAACCGCGTGCAGCACTGCCGCCGCCAGCGCGAGCCAAAGCGCCAGCCTGTGCCCTGCCTCGGTGCCTTCGATCCCCAGCAGCCAGTCTGTCATGCGTGCGGCCCGGGAACCCGCGACAATGCTGGTGCGTTGATGTCTGATGCCATCAGAGCCATGGACCCCGCGATGATCGAACCGCTTCTGGAGGATCTGACCAATACCTTCTCCCAGATACCGGTCCAGGTCGCCGCGCTGCGCCTGACAATGGCCCTGCTTTTCGGCGCGGCGATCGGGCTGGAGCGAGAATGGCGGACAAAGCCCGCCGGGCTGCGCACCCACATGATGATCTCTCTCGCTGCCTGCCTTTTCGTTTTGGTCGCGTTCGAGATAAGCGCGCTCAAGTTCGCCGAAAACGAAGTCCAGCGCGTCGATCCGCTGCGCCTGATCGAGGCGGTGACAGCGGGCGTCGCCTTTCTGGCTGCCGGGGCGATCTTCACCATGCAAGGCCGGGTGCGCAATCTGACCACAGGGGCAAGCATGTGGCTCGCCGGCGCCATCGGGTTGTGTTGCGGCGCTGGCCGGATTCCGCTGGCGGCCCTTGCCACGGTGCTGGCGCTCATCGTTCTGATACTCGTGTCACGGCTCGCGACGCGCTCAGGCATTTCCGACGACGACTGACACTCAACGCTCCAGACCCACCAGGGCTGCCGCGAATTCGTCCGGGTCGAAGGGTTGCAGATCATCGATCTGCTCGCCGACCCCGATGGCGTGGATCGGCAGGCCGAACTTGTCCGCCAGCGCCACCAGCACGCCACCCTTTGCAGTGCCGTCAAGCTTGGTCATCACCAGGCCGGAGACGTCGGAGATCTCCTGAAACACCTTGACCTGATTGAGCGCGTTCTGCCCCGTCGTCGCATCGAGCACCAGCAGGGTGTTGTGGGGGGCCGTTTCGTCCTTCTTGCGGATGACGCGGACGATCTTGGCCAGTTCCTCCATCAGATCGCCCCGGTTCTGCAGACGCCCCGCGGTGTCGATCAGCAAGAGGTCTGCACCATCGGCCTGTGCCTTCGTCATGGCATCGAAGGCAAGGCTGGCGGGGTCGCTGCCCTGTGCCGCCGTCAGCACCGGCACGCCGGCGCGGTCCCCCCAGACCTGCAATTGTTCGACCGCAGCCGCCCGGAAGGTGTCACCGGCGGCGATCACTACCTTTTTTCCGGCGGCGCGGAACTGGCTGGCGAACTTGCCGATGGTGGTGGTCTTCCCCGACCCGTTGACGCCAACGACCAGCACGACCTGCGGGGTCTTGGCATAGAGCGGCAGAGGCTTTGCCACCGGCTCCATGATCCGCGCGATCTCCTGCGCCATCAGGTCCTTGATCTCGGCCACCGACAGCTTGGCGCCGAAGCGCCCCTCCGCCATGTTGGCTGTGACCCGCAGAGCGGTATCGACCCCCATGTCAGCCGAGATCAGCAACTCCTCTAACTGTTCCAGCATTGCGTCGTCCAGCGCACGGCGCATGACCGGGGCCGCAGTCGTGCGGCCCATTAGGCGTCCCAGCAAACCCGGTTTCGCGACAGGGGCGGCTTCGGCGACCACAGGTCGTTCCGCTTCGCGTCGCTTTTCAGCCTCTGCTTCGGCTTCCGCCCGCCGCCGTGCTTCAGCGGCCGCCGCCTCTGCTGCCGCGCGCGCAGCGGCCCGCGCTTCCTCCTGCCGCCGCGCTTCGGCTTCAGCTTCCCGCGCGGCCCGTTCCGCCGCCATGCGTTCGGCCGCCGTCGCAGCCTCGCGCTGCTGCTGGGCTGCCGCTTCCTGCCGCGCTTTCAGGGCGGCCTCCCGCTCTGCTTCGGCAACACGCGCCTCGACCTCGCGCCGCCGCGCGGCCTGCGCTTCTGCCTCAGCCGCATGCGCATCACGACGTGCCGATTCGGCGATGTCGGGCTCTTCCTGTGCAGGCATCGGGGCCGGTTCGGGGTCAACAGCCTCCGGCAAAACCTCGGTCGCAGCAGCCGGTGCGGTCTCCATCACCTCGTCGACTCCCGGCAGTTCCGCCTCACCGCCCTGGCCGACGATCGCCTCCAGCCCCTCGTCGATCTTCGAGGAAGATTTGAACAACCGCTCTTTCAGCTTCGAGAAAAATGCCAAGGATAGGTCTCCACGCCTGTTTCGTCCGATCTATAGGCTCGGAGAGACAGATGGAAGGGCGGGCGCGATTGACATGCCGACCGCGGGCCCGCTCCGGGATGCCATGCAGATGCGGACGATCTTGGTGGCGATGCACTGGATGAAGCAGGCGGTGGCCCAAGGACCTCTATAGCGCTGCGGACGCGCTGTTCCGCAAGGCGGGCTGTATCTGCGCAGTCTATGCCAACAACTAGCCGCGCGTGTCCAAATTCCTTGCAAGGAATTTGTCAGGGCTTTTGCAAAAGCCCTGCGCCTCAAACCTCGTCCGGGAAGTGTTTCATCACCAGCCGGATCGGATTCGGCGCGGCCTGCCCCAACCCGCAGATCGAGGCATCGACCATGGCAGTGCTCAACTCCTCCAGCAGCCCGGTGTCCCAGCGATCCGCCTGCATCAGCTTCACCGCCTTCTCGCAGCCGACCCGGCAGGGCGTACACTGACCACAGCTTTCATCCTCGAAGAAGCGCAGCATGTTCAGCGCCGCATCCCGCGCCTTGTCCTGCTGAGACAATACAACCACCGCCGCCGATCCGATGAAACTGCCATGCGGCTGCAGCGTGTCGAAATCGAGCGGGATGTCATCCATCGACGCAGGCAGCAGGCCCGAGGACGGACCACCCGGCTGATAGGCCTTGAACACATGGCCCTCGGCCATGCCCCCAGAGGCCTCGATCACGTCGGTGATGGTGGAGCCTGCGGGCAACAGATACATCCCCGGCCTCGCCACGCGCCCCGACACCGAATAGCTGCGCAGCCCCTTGCGCCCGTTTTTTTCCGTCCCGCCCAGGACCTCCGGACCTTCGCGGCAGATGCGTGCAACCCAATGCAGGGTCTCGATATTATGGACAAGCGTCGGGCGATCGAAGACGCCAACCTGCGCCACGAAGGGCGGGCGGTGGCGCGGGATGCCGCGCTTGCCCTCGATGCTTTCGATCATCGCGGATTCCTCGCCGCAGATATAGGCCCCGGCGCCGCGCCGCAGGTCGATGTAGCCCGGCTCCACGATCCCCGCCGCCTCCAGCGCCGCGATCTCGCGCGCAAGGATTTCCAGCACCGCCGGGTATTCGTCGCGCATGTAGAGAAAGACCCGCTCCGCCTCCACCGCCCAGGCGGCGATCAGCATGCCTTCGAGAAAAAGATGGGGGGTGCGTTCCAGATACCAGCGGTCCTTGAAGGTCCCCGGCTCGCCCTCATCCCCGTTCACAGCCATGTAGCGCGGGCCCGCGTTGCCGCGCACGAAGCCCCACTTCTTTCCTGACGGGAACCCGGCCCCGCCCAGCCCGCGCAGTCCGGAGGCAAGCACCTTTTCCTGAACCGCCTCCCAGTCGCCGTTCACGCGAAGCTTCAGGAGTGTCCCGTAACCACCTGATCGGGAATAGGTTTCATATCTCTCGTACTCCGGCACATGCGCATGGGTTTCCCCGGCCGCGATGGCCGAATGTACCTTTTCCGGTGTCGCACGGTCGATGTGGTGATGACCGATCTCGAGGACCGGTGCGGTATCGCAACGCCCCATGCAGGGCGCGCGCAGCACACGGACCTCCGCAGGGTCCAGACCACCTTCCAACGCTGCCTTCAACGCCTGCGCACCCGCCAGTTCGCAAGACAGCGAATCGCAGACCCGGATGGTCAGCGCGGGCGGTGGGGTTTCGCCTTCCTTCACCACGTCGAAATGCGCGTAGAAGGTCGCGACCTCATAGACCTCGGCCATGCTCATCCGCATCTCTTCGGCCAGCGCGCGCAGGTGGGCCGCAGAAAGGTGGCCGTATTCGTCCTGAATGAGGTGCAGATGCTCGATCAGCAGATCGCGCCGACGCGGACGGTCGCCCAGCAGAGCGCGCACCTCATCCCAGGGGCCATCCTGAAGCTGGCGGCCCTTGGTATGGCGCCGACCCTTGCCCTTGCCGGATTTCCAGACGCCCTTTTCGGGGCCTTTGCCTGCGGTCTTTGCGTTCTCGTCCAGCGCCATGTTGGCCCCTCTTCGTCCGGTGATTGCCGCGACCCTATCAAAGGGATGTATCCCACCACGATCAAAAAGCGACAGGTTCAAGGTACTTTGCGTTGTCCGCCTGCGGTTGCCGTTCCCTGTCGTGGCGCAATGTGCCTATAAGAAACACCGCGCCTCTTTCTGGGACCGACCATGCTCTGGTACGCCGTCGCAAGTCTCACTCCGGCCATGCTGCTGGTTGTCGCCTGTCTGACAGGCGGGCCCTGGCCCGTCGTCGCCCTGACGTCGATGACCGGACTGGTTTTCCTGCTCGACCGGACGCCGCGGCGCCTGCCTGTCGCCGAAGCCACAGGTCGTGCGCTGAGCCTCACGCTCGCGCTTGCCCATTTCGTGGTGCTGATTCTCGGCGTTCGGGCCCTGGGGACCGGGTTCGGCTTCGCCAACACCCTTGTGCTCTTTGTCGCACTCGGCCTCTACGTTGGACAGGTCTCGAATTCCAACGCGCATGAGCTGATCCACGCAAGCAGTCGTCTGCCCCGACGCGTCGGAATGGCGATTTACATGTCCCTGCTGCACGGCCACCACGTTTCGGCCCACCTGAGGGTGCACCACGTCCACGCCGCCACCGACGCTGACCCCAATTCGGCGCGGGCCGGAGAGGGCTTCTGGGCCTACGCCCTGCGCGTATTCGTCGGGGAATTCACCGCCGGCCTGAGGGCCGAGACCGCCCACCGGGCGCGGGCACCCCAGTCGCGCCCCGCCATCACGCACCCCTATGTCGCCTATGTCGCAGGCGCGGTGCTGGCACTTGGCTTGTCCTATCTGATGGTGGGCTGGCGCGGCGTGGCGGCGCATCTGGCGCTGGCGATCTACGCGCAGCTGCAACTCTACCTCTCCGACTACGTGCAGCACTACGGGTTGCGCCGCCGCATCGGGGCGAATGGCAAGCCCGAACCCGTCGGCCCGCAGCACAGCTGGAACGCGCCGCAGTGGTATTCCTCCGCCATGATGCTGAATGCCCCGCGCCATTCGGACCACCACCTGCGCCCGTTCCGCGCCTTTCCGGCGCTGGAAGTCACTCCCGGCACGATGCCGATCCTGCCCCGGTCCCTGCCGGTAATGGCGGTGGTCGCGCTTGCCCCGCCGCTCTGGCGCCGCGTGATGGATCGCCGCGTGGCACGCTGGCGGGATGCTGCGTAACGCTGCTTCCCCTCTGGCAGGCTGCGGCGGTTCATGGCAGTCTTGTGCGATGAGATATGCACCCCTGATCCTCTGGGCCTTCAGCGCCCTCGCCGCCGCTGCCGATCCGATGATGTCGGCGGCGGAATTCGACGCCTATACCAAGGGCAAGACCCTGTTCTACGGGCGCGGCGGGCAGTCCTACGGGGCGGAGGTCTATTACGAAAACCGCCGCGTGCAGTGGTCGTTCCTCGACGGGGAATGCAAGGAAGGCGAATGGTACGAGGAGTCAGGGCTGATCTGCTTCGTCTACGACGACAACCCCGATCCCCAGTGCTGGAGCTTCCAGGAAGGCAGTGGTGGGCTGATCGCGCGATTCGAGAACGATCCCGAAACCACCGAGCTTTACGAGGCGGAGGACGTTGGGCGGGAGCTGGTCTGCCTGGGGCCGAAGGTCGGAGTATGAGGCCGCTTGCGGCGGCGCTCTGGCTGATGCTCGGGACCGTCGCGGCGCTTGCTGAACCGCTCGACACTGCGGAGGCGTTCGAGGGTTATGTCGCGGGCAAGACCCTCTTCTTCGATCGCGGCGATGGCGGAGAGCCTTCGTCGGAAACCTATCTGCGGGACCGTCGCGTGCGCTGGTCGGACGTGGAGGGGGACTGCATCGAAGGCAACTGGTACGTCAAGGACGGGCTGGTTTGCTTCATCTACGACAACAATCCCGATCCGCAGTGCTGGGCGACCGAAATGACGGTCGGCGGACTCTCCGCAGTGCTGGTGGATGGCATGACCTCTGTCACCCTCTTCGAAGTCCCCGCAAACGGGCGGGAACAGGTCTGCCCCGGACCGAAAGTCGGCGTCTGAGGGTGCAGGACGCCTGCACCTTACGCCCCATTCTGTAAAGTGCAGGCCTCCTGCACCCGCCCCTCCTCACAGGCGCGAGCCGCAGGGGGGTGCAGCGGGGCTGCACGTTACTTTCCTGCCCGTAAGGTGCAGGCCCCCTGCACCCTCAGAGCAGCGATCCCTGTTCCGGTGGTACGTCGGGTTTGCGCGACTTCGGCGCGGGCTTGCCGCCGACTTCGACTCGACCGTCC
>JBBSJO010000199.1:0-7234 GCA_038257185.1 Rhodobacterales bacterium
AACCGGATGGGAGACGCGTGGATGCGGCCGGTTTTCAACGCCCAGGTGTAGAAGGGCAGGAAAGGCGCACCGCCGAAGGGAAAGAGCGGTTCGGCGTCGAGCGCGGCAGCGAGCCCGCCCACAACGCGCCGGGACCACCGAGCCATGGGGTCGGTGAAGCCATCGGCATATTCCGGGCTTTCGGAGAAGGCGGGCCAGAAGGCGGGCTCATCGGGACCGAGCAGGAGGAGTGTTCGGCACCCCTCCGGCGCGCCATCGCCGCTTTCAGGGTGAAATCCGCCCAGCACGCGAAGATGCAACGTGGCTGCGCGGGCCTCAATTTCGTCGAGGGTCATCCCTGACGGATGATGCTGCCCGCGCCATGCTCCGTGAAAAGCTCCAGCAGGCAGGCGTTCGGCGCGCGTCCGTCAAGGATCACGGCGGCCCGCACGCCGCCTTCGAGGGCGGCAAGCGCCGTTTCCGTCTTGGGGATCATGCCGCCCGCAATGGTGCCGTCCGCGATCATCTCGCGGATCTGCGCCGCGGTGAGTTCGGTCAGGACCTCGCCGTCCTTGTTCTTGACCCCTGCCACATCCGTCAGCAGCAAAAGGCGATCGGCCTTCAGCGCCGCCGCGATGGCCCCTGCGGCGGTATCGCCGTTGAGGTTGAAGGTCTCGCCGTTGCGGCCCATGCCCAAGGGGGCGATCACCGGGATGATGCCCTTGTCCGCGAAGTCGCGCAGCAGGCGGGGGTTCACCTCGGTCGGGCGGCCGACGAGACCCAGTTCGGGGTCTTCCTGATCGCAGACGATCAAGCCGCCGTCCTTGCCCGAGACGCCCACAGCGCGTCCACCCTGTTCGGTGATGGCCTGCACGATGTTGGAATTGACGATGCCCGACAGCACCATCTCCACCACTTCCATCGTGGCGGCGTCGGTGACACGCTTACCGTTCACGAAGGAGGACTGAATGTTCAGCCGCTCCAGCATCTTGTTGATCATCGGGCCGCCGCCGTGGACGATCACCGGGTTCACACCCACCTGCCGCATCAGGGCGACGTCTCGGGCGAATTCGTCCATCGCGTCGTCGCTGCCCATGGCGTGGCCGCCCAGCTTGATAACGACCGTGGAGTCGACGAAACGCTGAAAGTAGGGCAGAGCCTCGCTGAGGGTGCGGGCGGTGGCGATCCAGTCGCGGTTCATGTCTTGTTTTCTCATCTTTGTACCCTTGGACCGCCAGCATAGGCGGCTGCTACGGACTATTCCAGCGGCACGCCCGAAGGCGCGTTACTCCAGTGTCGCGATGATGGCACGCAGCGTGGGGATGCCCCAGCCCTTTTCGGAGGAGGTCACGACGATTTCGGGGTAGGCGGCGGGGTGTTTTGACAGGGCGCCGCGTACTTGGTCCAGCACCTTTGCGCGTTCCGCTTCCTTGACCTTGTCGGCCTTGGTCAGCACCACCTGAAAGGTGACAGCGGCGCTGTCGAGCAGGGACATGATCTCGTCATCCACCGTCTTCACACCGTGCCGCGCGTCGATCAGCACGAAGGCGCGGCGCAGGGTCTGGCGGCCTTGCAAGTATTGCTTGAGCAGGCGCTGCCATTTCTCGACGACCGGCAGTGGGGCATTGGCAAAGCCGTATCCGGGCAGGTCGACGAGGTAATGATCCTCGCCTGCGGTGAAAAAGTTGATCTCCTGGGTGCGACCGGGGGTGTTGGAGGCGCGGGCGAGCGCCTTCATCCCCGTCAGCGCGTTGATCAGGGTGGACTTGCCGACGTTGGAGCGCCCGGCAAAGCAGACCTCCATCCGGTCGGGGGGCGGCAGGCCGTCCATGGCGACCACGCCCTTGACGAAGGTCGTTTCCCCCGCGAACAGCAGGCGACCCTGTTCAGCGGTCTGTGCATCGGGCTCTTCGGCGGTGGGGAACGGCAGAGAGGTCATGCCAGCACGGCCTCATCGCCCAGTCGCAGCGCCCCGCCTTCGATGACTTCCGCGTAGACGCCGAAGTTCTGGTGGCCGAATTCGCCGTTCAGCACCCCCAGCGTGTCGGTGTCGCGCTTGCCTGTGCGGGGGTTGCTGCTGGTATGGGCGCAGCGGCGGATCGGTTCGCGGATGCGCAAAACCGTCTCGCCCAAGCGCAGGTCACGGCCGATCCAGCCGAATTCTTCCCATTCAGCCGCGCCATCCAGCCAGATGTTGCCACGCCAGCGTTCGGTTTCCAGCGGTTGGCCCATCGCCTCTGCCACTGCGGCATGGGAGGCGGTGGTCATGACCGAGACGGAGGGATAGGCGCTGTCGGTCATGCCCCGGCCCTCAATGCTGACCACGTCCGCAGGGGCTGCACGGTTGTCGGGGCAGAGGGGGGCGACCCAATCCAGGAATCGGGCAGCGTCTTCCGAGTCATCGGGGCGGAAGGTGATCGCTTCCAGATCCTGATGGGTCAGGGTGATCGTCCGGCTCTCCTCGTCCAGACGCGCCCAGATACCTGCCAGACCGGGCGTGCGGGTACCCAGCATGAAGTTGCGGCAATTCACCCATTCTGGCTGCGCGGGATCGAACTTCGTTGCCTCGTGGGTCACGGCCCAGGTCCTGTCCCAAGGCATCGTCTTGCCCGCAGTAAGGGTCACCGCGTCGATGCTCTCGCGCCCGTGGCTCTTGATCGGGTGCCGAAAGAGCGCGGTGACCTGCATCACTTCTTCACGTCCGTCTTGGGTTTGCGGCTCAGGCTGCCCCTGATGTTGCCCAGCAGGTCCGGCTTGTAGCCCTGGGATCGCATGATCAGGTACTGCTGCGTGAAGGTGATCGTGTTGTTGGCGATCCAGTAGACCACGAGGCCGCTGGCGAAGCCGCCCAGCATGAACATGAAGACCCATGGCATCCAGGCAAAGATCATCTGCTGCGTGGGGTCCGTGGGGGCCGGGTTCAGCTTTTGCTGCAGCCACATGGAAATGCCCAGAAGCAGCGGCAGAATGCCGATGAAGATCAGCGCCATGATGCTGCCGGGTTCGGGGTTCGCGAATGGCAACAGCCCCCAGAGGTTCAGGATCGACGTGGGATCGGGCGCAGAAAGGTCCTGAAAAGGGCCGAAGAACGGCGCATGGCGGAGTTCGATCGTGACGAAGATAACCTTGTAGAGCGAGAAGAAAATCGGGATCTGGAGCAGGATCGGCAGGCAGCCCGCCGCCGGGTTTACCTTGTTTTTCTTGTAGAGCTCCATCATGCCTTGCTGCATCTTCTGCCGGTCGTCTCCTGCGTCCTTCTTGAGCTTCTCCATCTCGGGCTGCAGCTCTTTCATCTTCGCCATCGAGACGTAGGACTTGTAGGCCAGCGGGAAGAGCAGGGCCTTGATCAGCAGCGTCAGGCAGATGATCGCCACGCCCATGTTGCCGATCAGCGCGTGGAGGTGGTGCAGCACCCAGAAGATCGGCTTGGTCAGGAAGAAGAACCAGCCCCAGTCGATGCTGTCGATGAACTTGGGCACGCCTGCCGTTTCGTAGTCGCGCAGGATTTCCCATTCCTTGGCACCGGCGAAAAGCTGTGTCGTCGAGCTGACGGAGTCGCCGGGGGCGACGGTCTGGGTCGGCAGACGTGTGATCGCGCGGTAGATGTCGGTATTGGCGTCATAGGTCAGCGCCTCGTCGAAGGGCTGGCCGCCTTCGGGGATCAGGATCGCCTGCCAGAAGTGGTCGGTGAAGCCGATCCAGCCCTCGGTCACATCTTCGGTCACGATGGCCTGACGACCCCATTTGGCGTTCACCTCGGCCTCGGGTATCTTGTCCCAGTCGGTTTCCTGCAGCTCGCCGTTGGCCATCGAAACGGCCCCTTCGTGCAGGATGAAGAATTTCTTGAGATCGTCCGGTTCGGTGTGGTGCACGATCATGCCGTAAGGCGCCATGTTCACGGTTGCATCGCCGCCGTTGGTTACCATCTGGGTTATCGTGAACATGTAGGTCGCGTCGACCTCGATCTTGCGACCAAATGTGAGGCCCGTGCCGTTGTCCCAGGTCAGCGTGATAGGGGTGTCGACGCCCAGCGTCTGCCCTTCGGTGAGGGTCCACAGGGTATCGGGGCCCGGCACCGCCTTGGGGTCGAGACCTGCGCCGGCGGCCCAGCCCTGCAGTGCATAGTAGGCGTCGCCCGTGCCCTGCGGTGTCAGCATCGTGACGACGGGCGCGCCTTTGGCCAGCGTGGTGCGGTAGTCATTGAGCTTCAGGTCGTCGATGCGCCCGCCGAGCAGGGAAACCGAGCCGGAAAGGCGACCGGTGGAGATCGGAACACGCGGGGCTGCGGCCAATGCTTCTGCGGTGGTAAGCGGGGCATCCCCGGTGCCTGCCACGGCAGGCGCGTTTGCTGTGCCTGCAGGCGGGACGGCACCGGCGGTCGCCGGGGCCGCTGTGCCTGTATCGGTTGTCTGCACGGCGTCGGAGGCGACGGGAGTCTGTTCGGGCGGCGGGAACAACAGGAACCAGGTCAGGATCACAACGAAGCTGAGCGCGGTCGCTAGGATGAGATTCTTGTTCTGTTCGTCCATGGAGACAGCCACCTGATGTCGCGTTATATCAGCGTGGGTTCAACAGAGTGCAGCACCAAAGGTCAAGCGGAATCGGGCTTGCGGGCGGGGCAGCGCCGCTGCCGCAGGTCTGTCCCGATCCCTGTCCGATGCCGTGGCAAAGCCGCCGCGACGCGCGGGATCGTTGTGGGACTATTTCGGTTTCCCGTTCATGATGCGCGGCATATCCTGCAACTTGGCATTGTGGCGTGCGATCCAGTCCAGCGTCTGCTCGAAGGGCATCGGGCGTGCGATGCCGAATCCCTGGACGTGCTGGCATCCAAGCTGCGCCAGCAGCACGTGTTCACCAACCGATTCCACGCCTTCCGCCAGCGTTTCAACGCCCAGCCGCTCCGCCATGGTCAGGATCGCACTGATCATCCGCTGCTGTTCTGGGTCGCGGTCCGCTTTCATCACGAAACTTCGGTCGATCTTGATGCGGCTGACCGAGAACCGCCGGATCGACGCGATGGAGGCATGGCCGGTGCCGAAATCATCGAGGTCGATCCGGCAGCCGAGCGTGCCCAGAGCGTTGATGTTGCGGGTGATCATGTCATCCGGGGCGCTGGCCACCACTGTTTCCAGTACCTCGACCGCGAGCCGTTCCGGGGTCAGGTCGAAGCGGTCCAGCTCCCACCTGATCTTTTCGATCAGGTTGGGATTCTTCAATTCGGACCCGGCGAAATTCACCCCGATCTGGGGCACGTCCACCCCCGCGCCGTCCCATGCCTTGAGCGCCGCAAAGCTGTGGTACATCATCACTTCCGCCAGCCGTTCCAGCAGCCCAGCCTCTTCGACCGCGGGGAGGAATTCGGCGGGAGAGATCATGCCGCGCACCGGATGCGACCAACGGGCGAGTGCCTCGAATCCCGTGATCTGGCCCGTGTCGGTCGAAATCTGCGGCTGGAACCAGGGCTGAATCTGGCCGCCATCTAGGGCCGCCGCGACGTCTTCGCGCAGGGCTGCCCGGCTTTGGCTGTCGCGGCGCATCTGGTCCGAAAATGCCCGGATTGTAGATGGACCACGACGCAGCGCCTCACGCAAGGCCACGCTCGCCGCGCCCAGCCACTCGGCGCCGCTGTCACCGGGGCTGCGGGCGTGTTGGCAAAAGCCGACGGAGGCGGATACATAGATGCTCAGGCCATCCACCGATACAGGTTCTTCGAGAGCGCTTTGAAGACGTGCGGCGGTCTGGATGCACAGCTCAAGATCGAGGTGGCGCACCGGGGACAGGCAGACGGCAAAGCGCGCGTCGCCCATCTGTCCCACGTTGTCATCGCCGCGCAGCGCCGCCACCAGCCGTTCGCCGGAGCGTTTCACCACCTTGTCGGCGGCCGCCTGACCGTGCCTGTCGGTCAACTCATCGAATTCCTCGATGGCAATGAAGAAAGCGGCGGACTGTCGTCCCATCTCCTTGGTGCGCTGATAGGTTTCGCCTGCCAGCTCCTCAAAGGCGCTGCGCTGGAATATCCCGCTGACCGCGTCGCGTGGCACGGTGCCCCCGGGCTGCAAACCGCCGACAATCAGATAGACCAGCGGGAGCGTGGCCGAGACCACCAGCAGTGCCGCTTCGCCCCCGATCCAGAATGCCCCCAGCGACAGGGCCGGCAGAAGCGCCAGTGCGGGCGGCCCGGTCAGGATCAGCGCCAGTCGCCGTTGCAAGCGGCCAAAGGACTTAGGGTGGAAGGCTGCCATGTCGTATCTCCCCATGGTTGCGCAATTTGCGCGGTGACGGGGGCAAACTAGCGTCATGGGCATGTGACGCGCGTTAATGACGCACTGATTGTTCGATAGGATTTGACTAAGTTTGATCCGTTTTGCGTGTCAGCCCGGCAAAGTCGAAGAGCGCGGGGTCCAGCAGGTGCGAGGGCTGCGCGTTCATCAGGGCGCGGAACATGATCTGGCGGCGTCCGGGGCTGTTCTTTTCCCAGCCGTCGAGAATCGCCTTGACCTGCTGGCGCTGCAAGCCGTCCTGAGAACCGCAAAGGTCGCAAGGGATGATGGGATACCGCATGTCCCGCGCTAATTTTTCGCAATCGGCTTCGGCGACATGGGCGAGAGGGCGGTAGAGGAAAAGATCGCCTTCCTCATTGACCAGCTTGGGCGGCATCGTGGCCAGTCGCCCGCCGTGAAAGAGGTTCATGAAGAACGTCTCCAGAATATCGTCTCTGTGGTGGCCCAACACGACGGCGGAACAGCCTTCCTCGCGCGCGATGCGGTAGAGGTGTCCGCGTCGGAGCCTGCTGCACAGCGCACAAAAGGTGCGTCCCGCCGGTATCTTGTCCATCACGATCGAATAGGTGTCCCGATACTCGATCCGGTGCGGCACGCCCATCTTTTCAAGGAATGCAGGCAGGACCGTCGCGGGAAAACCGGGTTGCCCCTGATCGAGATTGCAGGCCAGCAGTTCCACCGGGAGCAGTCCGCGCCATTGCAGTTCGTGCAGGACCGCAAGCAAGGTATAGCTGTCCTTCCCCCCTGAGAGGCAGACCAGCCATTTCGCCCCCTCTTCGATCATGCCGTATTGATCGATGGCCTCGCGCACGGAGCGCACGAGACGTTTGCGAAGCTTCTTGAACGCCGTTGTCTGGGGGGCGCCGTCAAAAAGCGCGTGGATATCTTCGGGCTGGTCCAGCATGGCCGAGGCTTAGTGGATGGGCGGCTTGCGATCAAGCGTGATGCGGGGAGGCGAGGTGCGTCGGCGGTGG
>JBBSJO010000200.1:0-7196 GCA_038257185.1 Rhodobacterales bacterium
AGGTCGATGTCACCGACTTCACCGACGAAGCGCAGGCCATGATGGCCGATCTGGCCGCCGCCGGTCCGCCCACGCTGGTATTCGTTGATGCTGCCCGGACCGAGCCGCAGGACAGCCGCCTGATCGGCGAGATGGCTGCGGAAGAGCTGCTGGCATCGGTGCGGCGGGTGTCGCCTTGAACGCGGTCGCGCTTGGGCCCTTCGTCTTTGAGGCGGGGCGGCTGGCCGCGATCGGCGCAATCTTTCTGTTTACGCCGATCGTCGGGCTGCTGGCCAAGCGTGGACCCAGGGGCGCGGATGCCTGGGCGATGTGGGCTGTGTTGGGCTGGATCATCGGTGCGCGGGCCGGGTTCGTGATCACGCATTGGAGCGATTATGTGTCTGATCCGCTGGATGCGCTGGCCGTCTGGCAGGGCGGTTTCACCCCCCGTGCCGGTTGGGTTGCGGGCGGCGCCGTGCTGCTCCTCGCAGCACTGCGGGGGCGGCAAGCTCTGCTGCGCCCGCTGCTGATCGCGGCCGCCATCACCGGCGTTGCACATCAGGCGGCGGTATCGATCCTGCCGCGCCCGGCCATGACCATTCCCACGATCGAGCTGTTGGCGCTGGACAATACGCCCGTGCAACTGGCCAGGCACGACCGGGTGGTCGTGCTGAATCTGTGGGCCACCTGGTGCCCGCCCTGCCGACGCGAGTTGCCGATGATGACCGATCTGGCCGCCCGGATGCCTGAGGTTGATTTTGTCTTTGCCAATCAGGGTGAACGCCCCGACCAGATCTTTGCCTTTCTGGCCGCCGAGAACCTGCCCCTGGACGGCATGCTGCGCGACCCCAGCAGTCATCTGATGGGCCGTCTGCGTGCGGTGGGCATGCCCACCACGCTGGTCTTCGATGCAGATGGCACGCTGGTCCGCGCCCATACCGGAGAGATTTCGCGCGCCGCCCTGCGCACCCTGATCGAGACGGCAAAGGAGCCATGATGAACCGATACCTGAAACCGCTGTTGGCCGGGACGGCCATGCTGGCCATCGCGGCGTGCCAGCCCGCAACGCCGTCGGAGCCGGCCCCCACGGTCCCGGTTGTGGCCCTGGTCAGCCCCGGCACGGCGGCGATGTATGCAGCCCAACCGGATGGGGATCTGACCGTGCCCGCCATCCCGCCATCCCTGTTGACCGAGGACAAGGCGCGCCAGGTCGTCCCCTATTGGACCGATCACCCGGTCGGCACAATCGTCGTCGATCCCTATGCCAAGCGTCTGTATCACGTGCAGGCCGACAACACCGCCATGCGCTATACCGTGGGAGTGGGTGCCGCCGGATACGGATTCACCGGAGAGGCGCATACCCCCTATCAGCGCGATTGGCCGCGATGGACGCCGACCGACAGCATGCTGGCGGAGAACCCCGATATGTACGGACCGTCGGCGGACGGGGTCGATGGCGGGTTGATGAACCCCATGGGGGCGCGCGCGCTCTATATCCACAACTCGGGTGGAGACACCTATTACCGGATCCACGGGACGCCGGACCCGGAATCCATCGGCACGGCCTCTTCTGCGGGCTGCATCCGGCTGTTCAACCAGGACATCATCCATCTCGCCGAACGCACCGACAGCATGGCCAACGTAATCGTGCTGTCGCAGGCACAGTCGGGCATGGGTACCACGCCCCCCGGCTCCGCCCCTCAACCCACCATGCCCGTCACGGCATCCTATGACACCACAAACATTACTGGAGGCACCCCATGAACTCATCCCGCCGCGCCATTCTTGTCGGAGGCGCAGGCTTCGGCATCCTTGCCCTGGGCGGCGTTGGCCTGGCCCGGTTCATTAGCACCTCGTCCGCCACGGGTGCCAGTGCAGATGCGGATGCCGCTTCGCAGGTTCAGGCAGTCCTGTTCGATCCGGACCAGCCGGTGCTTGGCAACCCTCAGGGCGACGTGACAGTGGCTGAGTTCTTCGACTACCAATGCCCGTTCTGCAAGCGCGGCCATTCCGATCTGATGGCCGAGGTCGAGGCCGACGGCAACGTCCGGCTGATCATGAAGGACTGGCCGATCTTCGGCGGATCGTCCGTCATGGCCTCGCAGATGGTGCTGGGGGCGATCGTCTTGGACGGTTATGCCGACGCGCAGAAGGCGTTGATGGCCACGCCCGCGCGTCTGTCCGACGACGACGTGCGCCGGACACTGACCGAGGCAGGCTTCGACCCCGAGGCGCTTCTGGCCTCCTACCAGCAGGACAGAAACCGGTGGGATGGACTGATCAGCCGCAATGGCCAGCAGGCTTCAGGTATGGGCCTGCAGGGTACGCCCGCGTTCATCGTGGGACGCACGATCCATGCCGGCGCGATGGACCGTACCGCCCTGAACGGGGCCATCACTGCCGCGCGCGTCACGTCTTAAGGCTCGCTTAAGCTGGCGGGGTCAGCATTGGAGCAGCAAAACAAGAAACCAGCATGAGGAACAGTAAATGACAGGATTGTCCCGCCGCCGCACACTGGGCCTGATCGCGTTTGGCGGATTGGCCATGCCCGCGATCGCCCGTGCGCAGACCGCACCCACCCGCAACATCAGCAGCTTCACCATGCAGCACTGGCAGGATCATTTCGACAGTCTTGGCCTTGGCGCCATCGTTGCGGATACAGGGTCCCGCGCCTTGCATTTCTGGTCCGGAGATGGCGAGATCTATCGCGTGTACCCCACGTCGATCCCAATCTCGGAAGAATTGACCAAGCGGGGCCATACGGAAATCGTGCGCAAGAAGGATGGGCCTAGCTGGACACCCACCGCGTCGATGATGGAACGGTTTCCCCAATACAAACCCATGGGCCCCGGTCCCGACAATCCGCTTGGCACCCACGCGATGTATTTGTCCTGGCCCGCGTATCTGATCCACGGCACGCATGACACGCGCAAGATCGGACGAATGTCGTCGGACGGCTGCATCGGGCTCTATAACGAGAAGATCGAGGAACTGTTCGGCCTGTGCCCCGTCGGCACTCAGGTGCGGATCATCTGATAGAGCGCGAGGAGAACCAGCCTGCCCTTTCGCGTCAGATATTCTTGCAGAAGGCCTCGTAAAGCGCAGCCATCAGGACGGACAGATCGGGATCGCTGATGCGGTAGTAGATCGTCTGGCTTTCGCGGCGGGTATCAACCATGTCGGCCTCGCGCAGCTTGGCCAGATGCTGACTTAGCGCAGACTGGCTCAAGTCCACCGCCTGCTGGAGCGATCCGACCGAGCGCTCTCCCTTGGCCAGCTCGCACAGGATCAACAGGCGCTTGGCATTGGCAAGCAGGGCCAGCCGTCCGGCAACATAATCGGCGCGCTCCTGCAGAACCTGCGAGGCCTGATCATCCAAATTCATTATATTAGCCTTGACTGATTTAGTTATTTTTAATATATAGCGGCACAGGAGCGGCGAGGCAAGTGTCGCTGCAATGATTGGAGAGCGGGAATGGAGATGGAAATACAGACCGCATTCACGCCATGGGCATCCCTTGGCGGCGGTGCACTGATCGGGTTGAGCGCGGTGATGGTCATGGGGCTCTTCGGCCGCATTGCCGGGATCGCCGGGATCACCCAGGGCGCCCTCGGTGGGGTGGTACCGCTGCGCGGAGCGCCGAAGGACCGGGACTGGCGGTGGGCCTTTCTGCTGGGACTGCTGGCAGCACCGGTGGTCATCATGGCGGCGGGCGGAACTGTGACGCAGACAGTCCCGCAGAACCTGTTCGCAATGGCGATTGCCGGGCTATTGGTCGGCACGGGCACCGCGCTCGGCTCAGGCTGCACCTCGGGCCACGGGGTCTGCGGGCTGGCGCGGCTGTCGGGCCGTTCCCTGGTGGCAGTCGCGACCTTCATGGCGGCAGGCTTCGTCACCGTCTTTCTTCTTCGCCATGTCCTGGGAGGAGTGTGATGCGCATTCTATGGGGTTTTCTCAGCGGGCTTGTCTTCGGACTGGGGTTGGTGATTTCCGGCATGGCCGACCCGGCAAAGGTTCTGAACTTCCTCGACCTGGCAGGCAGCTGGGATCCAAGCCTGGCTTTCGTGATGGGTGGGGCCACTGTCACGGCATTCATCGGCTACCGCCTGGTTTGGCGTCGCCAGGCGCCGGTACTTGATCAGTCTTTCGACATTCCCAAAAGCCGCAGCATCGACAGACCGCTAATCACCGGTGCCGCACTGTTCGGGATCGGTTGGGGGATCGGCGGCTTCTGCCCGGGCCCGGCCTGGACCGCACTTCCCCTCCTCGCACCTGGCACCTTGATCTTTCTGCCGGCCTTGCTCGTTGGCTTGTGGGTCGGAGCCAAGGTGAAGGCATTGGGACTTCTTGACGCAAAAGGAGCAGCAGCATGAGTACCTCGAAACTGAAGCAGCCGGTCGTGCGCCACTCGCCGTCGCGGAGGCCAAACAGCCCCGACGTTTGGGGCATCTATGAGCCGGACACTGGATCGATCCAATATATCTGCGCTGATCCGGCCACGAAGAAGGCGGCGCTGATCGATGTCGTCTGGAACCTGGACCCGAAGAACTACCATTTCTCGACCGAGAGCATGGAGCAGGTTCTGTACCTGGTGCAGCAGAATGGGCTGAGTGTCGAATGGATCCTGGATACGCATCCCCATGCCGATCACGTCATGGCCTCTGCTCTTCTGAAGGAGCGCACGGGTGCGCCCGCAGCCATCGGTGAGAAGGCGCGCGACATTGCCGGGATCTGGGCCGACCTCTACAACTTGCCTGGCGTCTTCGACCCTGCGCGAGACTTCGATCGACTGTTCGCGGAAGGTGAGACGTTCCGCATCGGTGATCTGGAGGTGCATGTGATGCTTTCGCCCGGTCACACGCTCGGCTCGATCACCTATGTTTGCGGAGACGCCGCTTTCACCCATGACACGCTGATGCAACCTGATGTCGGCACCTCGCGCGCAGACTTCCCCGGTGGCACCACCGAGGAGCTGTGGGACTCGATCCAGGAGATCCTTGCCCTGCCAGGTGACACACGCCTCTTTGTTGGCCACGACTACGGCACCGACGAGCGTGACGAGCCGGAATGGGAGGCCACCGTGGCCGAGCACCGCGCCCGCAACCGTCACGTCAAGGATGGCACAAAGCGCGAGGACTGGATCAAGCTGCGCAACGAGCGTGACGCGACGCTGGCCCTGCCCGACCGGATCCTGGCCGCGCTGCAGATCAACCTGCGCGGTGGGCGCCTGCCTGCGGCCGAAGACGACGGCCATCCCTACCTGAAGATCCCTATCAACCGCTTCTGAGGAGACTGACCATGACCATGACCATGAAAGAGCTTGTTGAGGATGCCCGCAGCCGCGTGACGGCAATCTCGCCCACTGACGCCGCACGGGCAGCCAAGCAGGGTGATCTTGTTCTCGACGTGCGTGAACCGGCGGAACTGGAAACAGATGGGCGGGTGCCCGGCGCCTTGCATGTGCCGCGCGGCATTCTGGAAACCCGCGCCGATGCGACCGCCGCGACCGCTGTGCCGCAACTGACCGACATACGCGGCACGGGTCGGGTGCATGTCCTGTGCGCTTCTGGTGGTCGTGCGGCGCTGGCCGCCGACACGCTGCGCACCATGGGATATGAGGCCGACCTGATTGAAGGCGGTCTGGCCGCCTGGAAGGCCGACGGCCTTCCCGTGGAGGGCTGACGTCATGGCCAGCCTGAGGCGCTACCTCCCCATTCTGGATTGAGGGCGTTTCTATGACCGTCACACCTTCCTAAGTGACGGAATGGCGGCGGTGTTCGTGATGATCATGCTGATCCATCAGTCGCTGGCCTATTCCATGCTCGCCGGCCTGCCGCCTGTGATCGGCCTCTATGCATCGATCCTGCCGCTGCTTGTTTATGCCCTCTTTGGTACCAGCCGTACCTTGTCAGTGGGTCCCGTGGCAGTCGTCTCGTAGCTGACCGCCACGGCTGCCAGCAGCGTCGCCTCGCCCGGCAGCCCTGGCCCTGGCGCTTCTGTCAGGACTGATCTTGCTGGCGATGGGGATTTTCCGTCTCGGCTTTGTCGCGAACCTGTTGTCGCACCCGGTTATTTCCGGTTTTATCACGGCATCCAGTCTGCTGATCGCGGCCGGTCAGCTGAAGCATATTTTAGGATCGCAGGCGCAAGGGCATACCTTTTCGAGATGCTGCCGTCCCTCTTCGCGAACTTGGGTGACACGCATCTTCCGACGCTGGCGATCGGAGCGGCGGCAACCGCCTTCCCGTTCTGGTCGCACAAGTCTCTCAAGCCAACGCTCCGTGCCCTGAATGGTTCTGAAGGGATCGCAGTCCTTCTGTCCCGAGCCGGTCCGGTGATGGACGTCATTGCCTCGATCCTCATGGTTATGGAGTTGGACCTCGCCGCAAAGGGCGTGGCCGTGGTGGGGGACGTTCCCCAAAGCCTGCCCCCGTTATCACTGCCGACTCTGGATCCATCGCTCTGGATTACGCTTCTGCCAGCTGCCACGCTGATCGCTCTGATCGGGTTTGTGGAGTCGGCGTCGGTGGCGCAGACCCTGGCCGCCAAGCGGCGCCAGTCCATCAACCCCGATCAGGAGCTGATCAGTCTTGGCATGGCCAGCCTGGCCGCCACCTTTTCGTCCGGCTACCCTGTCACTGGCGGCTTCGCGCGTTCGGTGGTCAATTTCGATGCGGGAGCCCAGACCCCGGCGGCCGGGGCATTCACCGCCATCGGCATCGCCTTGGCCTCACTGTTCCTGACACCGCTGCTCTTTCACCTGCCAATCGCCGTCCTGGCGGCAACGATCATTGCGGCCGTTCTGAGCCTGGCCGACTTCGGCGCCCTCGCCCGGACCTGGAAATATTCGCGATTGGATTTTGCTGCATTGGCAACCACACTGTTGGTCACCTTGGACGGCGGCGTCGAGGCTGGCATCATCGCCGGCGTGGCGGTTTCGGTCCTGTTGCATCTCTGGGCGACGTCGCACCCTCATATCGCGGTGATCGGACAGGCCCCTGGCACGCAGCATTTTGCAATGTGCTGGGCATTGTTGCAGAACTCCGCGTTGAGGCGTGACTTCCGCTTACCCCAGCAAGCTCAGGCCATGCGTTCGATCTCGGCGGTGCCGAGTGCGTTGACGCGGTTCATGAGGGCGATGCGGATGTGGACCTCGGCCGTCTGCCTGTCCGGGTCTCGCGAGGCGATGCGCTCGCCGAAGGACTTCAGGCGGCGC
>JBBSJO010000201.1:0-7192 GCA_038257185.1 Rhodobacterales bacterium
AGCTGTGGCTGTCGGGCGCGGTCAGATCGGCGCAGGTGCCGCCCGCGATGCCGCCCTCTGCCGCCTGCACCACGGCGGCGGCCACATCGTCGAGTGCGACCGTCTGGACCCGTACCGCCGGCAGCACCCGTACCCCGATCATGGGCACCGCCGCCGCCGCGCGCAGCAGTGCCGTGCCGCCATAGGCCGTGCGCCCCAGCACCAATGTCGGGCGCAGTATCACCCAGTCCAGAGAGGAAGCCATCAGTGCCGCGTCGCCCCGTGCCTTGGTCGAAAGAAACGGCTCCGGCGCATCGGCACGCACACCCACGGCCGAAATCTGGACGAAACGGGGCGCGCGGCCTGCAAGCCCGTCGATCATTGCGGCGACGGCGGTGGCATGGATCGCCTCCAGATCGTCACGCGCCCCGTCCTGCAGCGCACCGGAGGCATTGACGACCACATCGGCCTCGCCAAGGTCACGCGCCCAGTTGGCAGCAGTGCTGCGGGCGATATCGCGGATCAGCCAGGGGATGTCGGGATCGGTCCGCGTCGCCGCTGCCGCGTCGCGCCCCACGCCTGTCACGGCAAAGCCCGCGCCCTGCAGCGCCCTCAGGCAGGCCGCGCCGATGAGCCCGTAACCGCCAAGGACCACCGCGCGGGGGCGGGCCTTCATCTCATTCTCGCCGGCGTGACGGTGCGGGGCATCGGCACGCCACCCGGCCTCACCCGTCGATGCGCGCGGCCATGGTCGCGATGGCCTTCTGATAGACCCCCGCCGCGTTCCACTGGCGGATCACGTTGAAGTTGCTCTGGCCTTCCTGATAACCGGCACCGGGCTGCCAGCCCTTCTGGCGCAGAAAGTTGGCAGTGGAGGCCAGCGCATCGGCCTGATCGTAAAAATCGACCCGCCCGTCGCCCGACCCGTCCACGCCGTACCGCAGGGCATTGCCCGGCAGAAACTGGGTGTGCCCCAGTTCGCCATGTTTCGCTCCCTTGGTGGCGGGGCTGATTGCGCCCCGATCCACCAGCAACAGCGCCCCGATGGCATGGGGTACGAAGAACGCCGAGCGGCGACAGTCGTAGGCCAGCGTGGTGATGGCTGAGACCACGGAGCTGTCACCCATGAACCCGCCGAAGCCCGTCTCCATCCCGTGGATCGCCAGCAGGACGCCCGCAGGCACCCCGTAGCGCTGTTCCAGCGACTGGTAGAAGCCGGGGTTGCGTGCCTTGCGCTTGCGGCCCTGGGCCACGATGGTATCCGCCCCCCGCACCTTGAGAAACTTGTCGAGCGAATATTTGAAGGATTTCTGATTGCGATCCGCCGCAATGGTGCCGGAGGCGTATTGCGCGTTTGCCAGAGCGTCGAGGCCCCGCTGTCCGACGCCTGCGGCCTTCGCCTCAGCAGAGAAGTCGGATTTCCAGGTGTTGAACCCCCCCGCATTGTTGCCGCAGGTCGCTGCGAACGCGGGCAGGGAAAAGGCAGCAAGGATGGAAATGGCTGCAAGACTGGATTTGAGAAACTGCATGGGAAACCTCCGGCAAATGAAACTTTGTAGGAGATTACATTTTGGTGGCTGACAATCAAAGCGAAAGAAGGCTGCCGCAAAAGGTCTTTGCGACTCTTGGCTCTCAGGCGATGAACTTCATGATCTGGTCCATAATCTGGTTGCACAGCGTCATGGCCTGAGTCGGTGTCACGTCGACGAGGCCCTGGGCATAGGCTGCGGCCGGCATTGCGAGAACAACTCCGAGGATAGCGAAGCGCAGCAGTCCGCCGCTTTTGACCGATGGCGATTTACGGCGACCGATATTGCAGGTCTGGTCCATGCCTACGAACAGCGTTCCCTGACCTTCGGCCCGGGCGATGCGCTTGCACCGCTCCTGGAACGCGTCCTGACCTCCGACCGATATTGCCATGAACTTAACTCCGGTTAATTCCTGCCACCTTTGTGACGTGGCCAAGGGTCGCCGGTGTGACGGGAATTAGGCATTTTAGCGGCGTTTGCATTTTATTCACCAACCGTTCTGCGTCACGCCGCGCCCCTGCGCGCCTGCGCAGGATGCGCCACCCCGAACGCAACAAGGCACCCCGCAGGGCGCCTTGTCGTCTTGCTACCGACGAGGGATCAGCAGCTGTAGTACATGCCGAACTCCACCGGATGCGGCGTGTGTTCGTATTTGTGGACCTCTTCCATCTTGAGCTCGATATAGCCCTCGATCTGGTCGCGGGTGAAGACGTCGCCTGCCAGCAGGTAATCCATATCGGCCTGCAACTCCTCCAGCGCCTCGCGGAGCGAACCGCAGACAGTGGGGATGCCTGCCAGCTCTTCTGCGGGAAGGTCGTAGAGGTTCTTGTCCATCGCCTCGCCGGGGTCGATCTTGTTCTTGATGCCGTCGAGACCGGCCATCAGAAGGGCCGCGAAGCAAAGGTAGGGGTTGGACGACGGGTCGGGGAAGCGGGCCTCGACACGCTTGGCCTTGGGGCTTTCGGTCCACGGGATCCGCACGCAGCCCGAGCGGTTGCGCGCGGAATAGGCGCGCAGCACGGGGGCCTCGAAACCGGGGATCAGGCGCTTGTAGGAGTTCGTGCCCGGGTTGGTGAAGGCGTTGAGCGACTTGGCGTGCGTCAGGATGCCACCGATGTACCACAGCGCTTCCTGGCTGAGATCGGCATACTTGTCCCCGGCGAAGAGCGGCTTGCCGTCCTTCCAGATCGACATGTTCACGTGCATGCCCGATCCGTTGTCGCCATAGATCGGCTTCGGCATGAAGGTCGCGGATTTGCCATAGGCGTGGGCCACGTTGTGGATCACGTATTTGTACTTCTGCAACTCATCGGCCTGCTTTGTCAGCGTGCCGAAAATGAGGCCAAGCTCGTGCTGGCAGGAGGCGACTTCGTGGTGGTGCTTGTCGACCTTCATCCCCAGACGCTTCATGGTGGAGAGCATCTCGGCCCGCAGGTCCTGCGCCTCGTCGGTCGGGTTGACCGGGAAGTAACCGCCCTTGAGGCCCGGGCGGTGGCCCATGTTGCCCATCTCGTAGTCGGTGTCGGAGTTCCAGGACGCGTCGGACGCATCGACCTCGTAGGAGACCTTGTTGATGGTGTTGGAGAACTTCACATTGTCGAACAGGAAGAATTCCGCTTCGGGGCCGAAGTAGGACGTGTCGCCGATACCGGAGGACTTGAGGTAGGCCTCTGCCTTCTCGGCGGTGCCGCGCGGGTCGCGCTCATAGGATTCGCCCGTGTCCGGCTCCACGATGGAGCAGTGCACGCACATCGTCTTTTCGGCATAGAAGGGGTCGATATAGGCGCTGTCGACGTCCAGCATCAGCTTCATGTCGGAAGCTTCGATGCTTTTCCAGCCCGCGATAGAGGAGCCGTCGAACATGAAGCCCTCCTCGATGAAGTCCTCGTCCACCAGATCGCTGACGACCGTGACGTGCTGCAGCTTGCCGCGCGTGTCGGTGAAGCGGATGTCGACATAGTCGATATCCTCGTCCTTGATCTTTTTCAGGAAGTCCTTCTTGCTCATCTTTCTTATCCCTTTTCGTCAGATTGTCTTATTGTTTGAAAGCCGTATGCGGTCAGAGCGCGTCTGAACCGGACTCTCCGGTGCGGATGCGGATGGTCTGCTCCACCGGGGAGACGAAGATCTTGCCGTCCCCGATCTTTTCGGTCTTCGCGGCATTGACGATCGCCTCGATGGCGGCGTCGACCTGATCGTCGTCCAGCACCACCTCGACCTTCACCTTGGGGAGGAAATCCACCACATACTCGGCGCCCCGGTAAAGTTCGGTATGGCCTTTCTGACGGCCAAAGCCCTTTACCTCGATCACACTGAGACCCTGAACACCGACCTCCTGAAGGGCTTCCTTCACCTCATCCAGCTTGAACGGTTTGATGATCGCTTCGATCTTTTTCATCGGGGCCCCTCCTTGATATGCGCAGCGCTTGGAAGGGGTCTTTCATTTAGAAAGTGCAGGGTCCACCGGGGCGGATTAGTCTGACAGGGGGCGGGGGGCATATTTCGAGCGACCGCCTAATTGACAGGCGATCTGCCTAAAAATTATGCGGAAATGAATCTTTGGGGGTGTGATGACCGAACTTCTTACAGCCGCGCAGATGCGCGCCATGGAGCAAGCAGCGATTGGGTCGGGCTCGGTCACGGGGCTGGAGCTGATGGAGCGGGCAGGGGGCGGAGTCGTCGCGGCGGTTTTCGAGGAATGGCCGGCCTTGAGCGAAGGTGCGCACCGGGCCGTGGTTCTGTGCGGGCCGGGCAACAACGGCGGCGACGGTTTCGTCGTGGCGCGGTTGTTGCGGGACGCAGGGTGGGATGTCGATGTGTTCCTCTTCGGAGATGCGGCAAAGTTGCCGCGGGATGCGAGGACGAACTGTGAGCGGTGGCAAAGGGCCGGGTCGGTCGGCGCGTTTCTGGCCCACAATATAGCCAGAACGCCGAAACCCGATCTAATCGTGGATGCTGTTTTTGGTCTCGGACTGACGCGGCCACTGTCCGAAGACCATGCAAAGACGTTGAACTGGGGCGGCAGAAAGCTCTGGGCCGACCCAAACGCGATCAGGACCGTGGCGGTTGATTGTCCGTCCGGACTGAATCTTGACACAGGGCAGGTGCCCGTCGCCGGATCTACGGGGCACGCTGACGTCGATCCTTGGCCCAAGACGCTCAACATGGCCGACCTGACGGTCACGTTCCACAGCCCCAAACCGGGGCATTATCTGGCGCAGGGGCCGGGTTTGTGCCGCAAGCTTACGGTCGTTGACCTAGGGTTGAAAGGCGACGCACTGGAGCGTGCCATGATCGGAACGCCGCCTGACGCCGAGCGCGCGCGTCTGGTCGAGCCGATGTTCCTGAATGCGCCTCTGCGGATATGGCCCGCGCAGCAGATGGCGAAGTTCCGGGGATCAGGGCACAAATACGATTTCGGGCACACGATGGTCTTTTCGGGTGGTGTCGGAAAGGGCGGGGCGGCGCGGATGGCAGCACGCGCCGCTCTTCGGGCGGGGGCGGGGCTGGTCACTTTGGTTTGCCCGCCGAGCGCCCTGCAGGAAAACGCCTGCCATCTGGATGCCGTGATGCTGCGCACCTTGCGTGAACCGGGTGACTTGGACGAGATTGCGGACGACCGGGTGAGCGGGTTCTGCATCGGCCCCGGTCTGGGCGTCGGGGAGCGGACTAAAGCCCTCGTCGAGATTGTCCTGAAACGCCCATTGGGCGAAAGAGACGCATGCGCGGCAGTTGTTGTTCTCGATGCGGACGCCTTGACGAGTTTTGCCGGGAACCCGAAGGCACTCTTTGACCTTACCCATGACCGGACGATCCTCACACCGCACGAGGGGGAATTTGCGCGGCTGTTCCCGGATCTGGCAGTGCCCACTGCGGGACGCATGTCCAAGATCGACAGGGTGCGCGCCGCGGCGGACCGGGCGGGCTGCATCGTGCTGCTGAAAGGGTCGGACACGGTGATTGCCCAACCGGGCGGGGGGGCAAGCGTGCATGCGGCGTCATACGCGCGAGAGGCCCCGTGGCTCGCGACAGCGGGGGCTGGTGATGTGCTGGCCGGGTTCATTGCAGGACTGGGCTGTGCAAAAGCGTCTGCCGATCTGTTCAACATTGCCGAAGTCGCCACCTGGCTGCACGTCGAATGCGCACGCGCCTTTGGCCCCGGGTTGATCGCGGAAGACCTGCCTGAAGAGCTGCCGAAGGTCCTCCGCCAGCTCGGTCTTTAGGCCGCGTGCAGCACCGCGCCACGGGCGCGAGCGCCGTCCGCAGTGCTCAATTCCAGCCCGTCTGCATAAAGGATGTGCGGCCCGTCGCAGAAGATCTGGTAGAGCGTGGTTTCCACCATACCCAGATCGGTGATGAATTCATTATCCACCAGCGTCCGTGCCGCCACCAGCGCGCGTTCGGAGTTGAACAGCGCCCGAGCGCGCCAATCGCGGATAAGGATCATCTGGTCTCCTGCCAGCAGCGCATCGCGTTCGGGCCGCGTGTGGCCCAGCGATCCCGCCGCCAGAGCGATGGTATGCACCGCGCGGCGCATGCGCTGGATGTGCAGAACTCTGGACACGCCGGTGTCACGGGTGATCAGCTTGTCGCCGATGCTGAGAAACTCCACAGGGATTTCCCCGTCCAGAGTCAACAGCACGGCACCGTGCAGCAATCCCGTGTCCAGCACGGCATAGGGTGAAAACTGGCCCGCCTGCGAATCCTGTCCGCCAACGCGCCCGACCGTATTCGGTTTCATGGGCGTCTCTCTCTTGCTTAACCTGCCTCAGGTTATCCACAGCATATGGCAACATGATGTTAATGTCTCCCACTTTTTGCCTCGCATATTGCCCTGGCCTTTGCTAATCAGCGCGGATCGTGCGGGTGTGGCGGAATTGGTAGACGCACCAGATTTAGGTTCTGGCGCCTATGGCGTGGGGGTTCGAGTCCCTTCACCCGCACCAAGATATTCATAATTATGTATAAGAATCAGTTCTTTAAAAGAAGGTAAATCTTTCGCAACCCCTTTTCTATCCACCTTTTGCAAATGGATCAACCGGTTTTAGTTTTTAAAGGCTACAATTCCTTCTTGGCGACATATTAGAGCTGAGTGCTGTAGACTTTAGAGTAAGCGTTCCTAGAGTTTGAATCCCACGTCCTCCGCCACTTGCACTTTGGAAACCGTTCTCCCGATCCTGTGGTGGTCGGATTTTTCCGTTATATTAGAGGGTTATGCAGGGGGAGCTAAGCACTGCCCTCGTTGGGAATGGCCCACATTCTCTCTCTGCAGCCCGATATTCTCTAAGGCTGATGACTGCGCCTTTTTGGTGTTCAGGTTGTAAGGTGCTGTTTTCGAATGCCTTTTTTTTGGATCATTTATTGATTTGGATGACGGCCTCGTTCAGTCAGACGGGACTGAGATCGAAACACCTCCCAACAGTGGCCACGGTGGCGCGTTTTTCACGTTGCTGCGGTTCTTAAGACCGTGGTTCGCAGGCGCAGCGAAGAGCACCGGGGGGGGAAGCGGAACTTCGCTGCACTAATCCCAAATGTCCGCAGTACCGATCATGCGGTGCAATAGGGGCCTTGAGTCACTTCGTCTTGGCCGATAAATGACTATACCAAGAAAAATATACGCGCATCTGTCCGATCCCCTTTTTGCTTGATCAGCCGGGGATACCAGCCTGTCGGCAACTGTTAAC
>JBBSJO010000202.1:0-7190 GCA_038257185.1 Rhodobacterales bacterium
AAGGAGCGGGCAACCTCCCGACAACGCGACAGTTTCGAACCGCGCCTGTGCAGCCCTGCACGATACATCATGATATGTGATGGAGTGGCCGACATACATTCATTTTTACTATGCATCGGTCCGACATAAGTAAGGTGCCCCAGATGATATGCTGTCAAGGAGACCGCAATGACCTATCTCAGCCAAAATACCCAAAAACCGCGCCGATCTGACGTGCTTGTCGTGATCGTGGCGCTGCTCGGCCTCGCCGGTGTCGCGCTGGCCTTTTTCACATCGGACGCGCCTCTGGGCGGGAATGGCGCCTCGGTCACCCCGGAACCGGTGATCCACGGCGAGGATTGGCACGGCAATGTGCGACGTTCCGCCCGGTGAGAAAGCGGCGTGCGGCGGGTAAACTCCTGCCGCGCGCCTTGTCAAAGGTCGCATTCGGGCGCGACAGGTCGGGGGCGGCCCCTGTTCATGGGCCGGACCGGATCAGGGAGCGGATGCATGAAGGTAGGGTTCATCGGGCTGGGCAATGTCGGCGGCAAGTTGTCGGGTTCGCTGATCCGCAATGGCGTCGATGTGGCGGTGCACGATCTCAACGCCGATTTCGTCGCACAGAAGGTGGCCGCTGGGGCCCGCGACGGGCAGAGCCCCGCGCAGTTGATGCAGGATTGCGACGCCGTCATCACCTGCCTGCCGTCCCCCGCCGCTTCTGCCGCCGTGGTGATGGAGATGCTGCCCCATGTCGGCCCCGGCAAGATCTGGATGGAGATGTCCACCACCGACGCGACCGAGATCCGGCGGTTGGGGGCGCTGGTCCATGAGAAAGGTGGGGCGGCGGTGGATTGCCCGGTTTCGGGCGGCTGCCACAGGGCCGACACCGGCAACATCAGCATCTACGCGGGTTGCGACCGGGCGACCTTCGACCGCGTGCTGCCCATTCTCACCCACATGGGGCGGCGCATCCTGCACGTGGGGGAGATCGGGGTGGCGAGCACCCTGAAGGTGATGACGAACTACCTCGCCACGATCAACCTTCTGTCGCTCTGCGAGGCGCTGACGGTGATGAAGGCGGCGGGCATGGACCTCGGCATGACTTACGAGGCCATTGCGATGTCTTCCGGCACGTCCTTCGTCCATGAGACGGAAAGCCAGCTGATCCTGTCGGGGTCGCGCGACGTGAATTTCACGATGGATCTTGTGCAAAAGGACATCGGGCTCTTTCAGAAGATCGCGGACGACCATGCCGTGCCGCTGGAGCTGTCACCGCTGATGATCGCGATGATGACCGACGGGCAGGCGCGTTACGGGGTCAAGGCGCAATCCGACAGGATGATCGAGCGGCTGGAGGAGGCGACAGGCCTCAGCATCACCGCGCCCGGTTTTCCGCAGGAGCTGGTGGACGACGAGCCGGAGGAGCGGGGCTATGAGGTGGTGGTGCGGCGCTGATCCGGCGTGTGACCTGTGCCAACCCTGAAGGCAAAAGTGGTCTGAACAGGGTAGAGGATTTCTTAGCCCCCTTGCGAAGATGGGCGGGACGTTGGCCGTCCGGCTTCGCACAGGCGGGGGCGCGGAACCTGTGCGGCAGGGAGTCAGGGCACCTGTGTGCAAAGTTCACGCAGGAGTTGAGAGCCTGCTTGTCGCGCCTCCTTTGGTGTTGGAAAACTTGGCCTGATACACCGCATCCGAACGTTGAAGAACGGGGCGCATACTATTGTTATTCAAATTTTTTAGTCGGAGGAACGGCAGACATAGGTGCGCCTTTCTGCAGGCCAAGCAGAATCCGTTGCCCCGTTGAACGGTTGCGGTCTAAGCTGTCACAGCAAACCATTGGAGCTTGGCTATTCATGGCGCAGCGTGCGTTTTTCCTTATTGCATTTTCGCTCATCCTTTCCACTGGCGGGCTGTCACCGGCGCTGGCTGACAGCCATACGCCACCTGCACCGCCGCCGATGATCGGGGCGACACCTCCACCACCGCCGCCACCCCCGCCGCCGCCGCAAGAGCTCAAGATATTCTATACGGTCAACGGCCAGACCTTCGGACCGCTGAACGCGGACCAGCTCAAGGCCAAGATCGCCGCGGGCGAGGTGGGGCGCCAGACTCTGGTCTGGAGCGAAGGCATGACCGACTGGCAGGCCGCCGCCACGGTCCCTGCTGTCGCACCGCTTCTGGTGGCGGTGCCGCCGCAGGCAAAGTTCGATGCCGCCGGCTATCTGGCGGGCACCTGGGAATATTCCACCACGGTGGCGCTGCCCGGTCAGGGACAGGCACAGGTATCTGAATCGATCACCTTCAGGGCAGATGGGACAGTGACGAGTTTCGGGAACATGGTGAGCCAGACATCCTACGGTCCCTTCTCTGTCGCCATCTCGTCGCAGGGCACCTGGACGGCAGAGACGAAGACGGACAACAGCTTCGTGCTGACACCCAACACACAAGTCACCATGAGCAGTTCCGGTGGGGTGCCCAGCGTCAGCCAGAACACCAAGCCCGCGCTGCTGACGGTGGTGGACCGCAATACGATGACGGGAGATTCGGGCATCCGGTTCTTCCGGGTCGGAAACTGAGGGGGATTTGATGATGCGCACCATAGCACTGGCCCTGGCCTTCCTCGCGCTGGCGCTGCCCGCGCTGGCCCAGGACGGCACACGCAGCGCCGCACGCGACGCAATGACGACACCCACGCCGCCGCCGATCTTCCAGGTCTATGTCGCGGTAAACGGCCAGCAGGTCGGGCCGCTGAACGAAGAGGACTTCAAGCGCCACGTGGGCACGCCGGAAGCGGCTGCCGGCACGCTGGTCTGGATGCCCGGCATGGCGAACTGGGCCCCGGCCTCCACCGTGCCGTCGTTGCAGCCGATCATCGCCTCCATCGGGCAGACCACCGGCGGCGATTTCGCCGCCCCCGCCGATCCGGCGGCCTTTATGCTGGGGGTCTGGATCAGCGAACCCTTCACCTGGACAATCGGGGAGACGAAATTCAGCTCGATCGTGCAGATGAAGCTGCTCCCCGATGGTCGGTTCGAGGGCGCAACGCTGTTCAGGCCGCTGGAGAAGTTGGACGATCCGATCCGCGTGTCCCATGAAAAGGGCACCTGGGCAGTATCGGATGCGGGCGAGGGCCAGTTCAACTTCGTCCGCGACATCAGCTACACGGATGTCATCGGTCTCAAGATCATCGATCAGGGCCGTTTGGAAGACAGCTTCGTGCTCAAGGCGCTTGGACCGAACAACGTGGCTTCACCGCAGAACGTGGATTTCGTGCGCTTGCCCGACAACGGCTGATGCCGCATTTGACCCGGCGTCTGGTGCTGGCAGGGGGCGTGGCGCTTGTCGCGCCGTTGCCGGCGCTGGCGCTGAGCGTCTACGTGACCGAGGACGGCGTGGTGCTGGGGCCCTTCGACGAGGCGGCGCTGAAAGCCTGGATGGGCACAAGGGTGAAGGCGGCCACGACATTGGTCTGGATGCAGGGCATGGCAGGCTGGCTGCCTGCCACGGAGGTGCCAGGCCCTGGCGGGGCTGGTGGCGGCGCTGCCACAGCAGGCGCCTTTCGACATCCGGGCGTTTCTCGTCGGCACCTGGCAGAGCACCGAGCACGTCATCGAGACCCAGGCGGTGACTGTCATCGGTCGCTACGTCTATGAATTTGCTGCTGACGGTACGTTCACCGGGTCCAACACCGGGTCGTACAACCAGACCACCTTTCAGCCAGGAGACAAGCCCGGCACCTCCATCCCGGCGATAAAGCAGCATACGCTCAACAGTGAACTGCGCGGGAAATATACCGTGACACCCGGCCCCGACGGGTTCTATGCGATCCGTCTGGACGGAAAGGAAACCGACCACGCATCACGGCCGAGCAGGACACACGACTATGTCGCGACTGTCGAGGTCAGACGCTCAGGCCTCGGCGAAATGCGCACACGGTTTGGCGTGATCTATCGAAGGCGCGGGCTCTGATTCGGGGCGGTCAGGTCACCATGAAGACGCGGATTGTGACCTCGGTCGGCCGAAACCGGCAATCGGCAACGAAAAGGCGGTCTGACAGCCAGCCGTGGGGGCCTGAGGGGGCATCGAATACGGGGTGACTGCGGAAGTAGTATTGCTGCGGCGACACCTCTTCGCCCGCGTCGATGCGGGCGATCACTGCCGCCGGAGCGTGGAAGATGCCCTTGTTGACAATGTAGATCGGGGTGCCGTCGTCGGCTTGCAGCGCGTAGTGCGCCTCTACCTTCGAGCAGCCGTCAGGGCGGACCCATTCATAGTCGGCCCCGCCCGGCACCACGCGGCCCGACAGGCGCGGGCCGGAGACAGTGCCACCGGTGATCGGGATGATCCGGCGGTGGCCGTTCTGGCCGGGGCCGCCATCGAGAGGGGTGCCGATGGTGGCGACGATGTCGAAGACGGGGTCAAGTGTGGGGGGCATCGGCGGCTCCGGTGATTGAGGCGGGCCCTCACCCTAACCCTCTCCTTGGGGGAGAGGGGACTTGTTGACGGGTGGGTGGGGAGGGCTTCAGCAGTTGGGGATGTTGACGGCGAGGCCGCCCAGCGAGGTTTCCTTGTATTTCTCGGACATGTCCGCCCCGGTCTGGCGCATGGTCTCGATACAGGCGTCCAGCGGGACGAGGTGGGTGCCGTCGCCGCGCAGGGCCAGCGAGGCGGCGGAGACGGCCTTGATCGCGCCCAGCCCGTTGCGTTCGATGCAGGGCACCTGTACCAGCCCGCGCACCGGGTCGCAGGTCATGCCGAGGTGGTGTTCTAGCGCGATTTCTGCAGCGTTCTCGACCTGCTCCGGTGTGCCGCCCATGACCGCGCAGAGGCCGGCGGCGGCCATCGCGGCGGCGGAGCCGACTTCCGCCTGACACCCCGCTTCGGCGCCGGAGATGGAGGCGTTGAACTTCACCAGCCCCCCGATGGCGGCGGCGGTAAGCAGGAAGTCTTCGATATGGTTTTCCGATGCACCCGGGACGTGGTCGAGGTAATAGCGCAGGGTCGCGGGCATGACGCCCGCCGCGCCGTTGGTGGGGGCGGTGACGACCTGGCCCCCGGCAGCGTTCTCTTCGTTCACGGCCATGGCGTAGACGCTCATCCAGTCGTTGATGGTGTGCGGCGCCTGCTGGTTCATGCCGCGCTCGGCCAGCAGCGCGTCGTGGATGCCCTTGGCGCGGCGCTTGACGTTCAGGCCACCGGGCAGGATGCCGCCAGTGGCGAGCCCGCGGTCGATGCAGTCGTTCATCACCTGCCAAAGACGCTTGGAGCCCGCGCGCAGGTTCTCGGCCCCGCCACGTGACACTTCGTTCGCGCGTTTCATCTGCGCGATCGTCTTGGCGGATTGTTTTGCCATTTCAAGCATTTCTGCGGCGGTCTTGAAGGGGAAGGGGACGGGCGCGCCCTCGTCCGTGTCCTTGCCGGCGGCGAGTTCGGCAGCGGTCATCACGAAGCCGCCGCCGATGGAGTAGTAGGTTTCGCGCAAGGTCACGTCGCCCTGGGCGTCCGTCGCCATCAGCATCATGCCATTGGCGTGGCCAGGAAGCTTGGTGTCGTAGTCGAAGATCAGGTCGGCCTTGCGGTCAAAGGTCAGGGTCGGCAGGTCGGGGGGCGTGATCTGCTGCGTCTCGTCGATCGCGCGCAACGTCTCCTCCGCCTTTTCGGCATCGTAGGTTGCCGGCGTGAAACCCGCGAGCCCGAGGATCGTGGCGCGGTCCGTGGCATGGCCCACGCCGGTGAAGGCGAGGCTGCCGTGCAGCGAAGCGCGGACGCCCGCGAAATGGAACGGCGAGGCGCGCATCAGGTCGAGGAACCGCGCGGCGGCGACCATCGGGCCCATCGTGTGCGAGGACGAGGGGCCGATGCCGACCTTGAACATGTCGAAAACTGAGAGAAACATCAGGTGGCGCTGCCTTCCGGAGGAGAGGGGTATTGCGGTGCCGTGAAGGGGAACTTGCCCAGCCCTTCGGCCTTTTGCAAGGCGGCGGTGGCAGGGAGGGCTTCAACGGCTTCGCAAATGCGGTGAAGGGCGGGATAGCGGGCGAGCGAGTACCAGCTGCGGTTAGTCTCTGCGGGGTAGAGCGCGGGCCAGCGCAGCAGGGCGGCGAGGTAGAAGTCCAGGATTGTCGCCTCCGACGCGCCCAGCCAGACGGGAGCGGTGGCGGCGATGCCATCCAGCGTGGTCAAACTGTCGTGGAGGGTGCGCGCGATGCCTGAGTACAGGGTAGCGGCGTGGTCGGAGTCGATGAACTTTTCGGGATAGAACAGCATCCGCTCGGCCGGGTGGACAGTGTTGGCGAGGAAGAACAGCCACTTGAGGAAGTCACCGCGTGCAGCGTCCTGCGGTGCGGGACCCAGCCCGCCGTGGGTGTCGGCAAGCCAGAGCAGGATTGCGCCGGTCTCGAATATCGCGCCCTGCGGGGTTTCCAGCACCGGGATCAGCCCGTTGGGGTTGAGGCGACGGTAGGTCGGCGAGCCTTGTTGCTGTGCTGCGCGGTCCACAAGAGATGTGCGGTAGGGCAGACCGCGATGCTCAAGGGCAAGGCGGACGATCAGGGAAGCGTTGTCGGGGGCGTAGTGGAGGATGTAGGTCATGGCGCAGGGATAGCGGACTTCTCGCGTCGGGTACGTCTCGAAACGACGCGTTATCGGTTGAATTTGACGTGCCTTGCTCCGCTCGTGGAACGTGCTGGCCCAAGAAGTGCGTCAGGGAGCGCGCGGCGGGGCGCAGGGATGCGCACCAGGACGGTTCGCTCCCGCCCGGGCATGGCCACGCGGATTTGGCAGGCGTCAATGCATTGCGGGGGTCGCACCGCGAGGGGAAGCCTCCTATAACGACGCCAAGCATCAAGGGAGTCGCTGCCATGGCCGGAGAACTATCACCTATCGACAAAGCCAAGTTCGTGGCGGCCAAGCGTGCGGCGCAATTCGTCGAGGACGGGATGCGCATGGGGCTTGGGACCGGGTCGACTGCCGCCTGGTTGGTGCGCTGTCTGGGCGAGATGGTGCGCGAGGACGGTTTGCGCATCAAGGGTGTGCCGACCTCGACCCGCACGGCGGAACTGGCGCGGGCCGTGGGCATCGAGGTGATCAGTCTGGACGAGGCCAAGTGGCTGGACCTGACCATCGACGGGGCGGATGAATTCGACGGGGAGCTGAACCTGATCAAGGGCGGCGGCGGGGCGCTGTTGCAGGAAAAGATCGTGGCGACCGCC
>JBBSJO010000203.1:0-7026 GCA_038257185.1 Rhodobacterales bacterium
AGTCGGTGTACGCCTTGAAGCGCGGCAGCCGTGGCTGTTCGACGATGCCGTTGGCGTTGTCGACTGTCAGACCGTCGAAGAAGGTGCTGCCATCGGTGGAGACCGCGAGCCGAAACCTGTCCGACCCGAACAGCCCCACGAGCGCCTTTGTCACGAAGTCGGTCTGCAGCGTCAGCCCGAGATCGCCGCCTGCGGCCTCCTTGTTCATCGTATAGAACAGATCGCCGGTCCCGCCTTCGGCCACAGTTTTCGCGGTCCAGAGCGCGGCGTTCAGCTTAGCCGAGAACGGGTTGGCTGCATCGGCCGTGGTGCCGAGCCCCAGCAGTGCAAGGTTCTGGAGGGTGGCGGGCGTGGTTCCGACCCAGCCGGACTCGCCGTAGACCAGCAGCAGATCCTCTTCCTCGACCCAAGCCCGCCAGCCGGTGTGCGGCGGCAGTCGCAGCCAGGCGCCGTCGGTGAAGAGTGCGACATTCAGGTCCCAGCCCGCCCAGTCACCGGTGCCGCCGCTGGCGACTATGTAACGGTCGCCGTCTGCCGGAGAACCGGGTGGTGCGGTCAGATCCCGGTCAAGGACGGACAGTTGCACGAGCCCGTCGAGGATCCGCAGCGCCTCGTTGTGGGTGACATGCTTCTGGGCCTGCGCCGCCAGGATATAGGGCAAAAGCAGGTTGGTGGTGGCGTCGGACATGGTGGTCCTTTCAGAAAGTCAGTGTGACGGTCTTGGCCGCGCCCCGCCCGATTAGGGCGGAGAGCTGGTAGATACAGATGTCGAGCGTGTCGTCTGGCCCCAGCAGCGCGCCCCAATCGGCGGTCTGCTGGGCGGCGGAATACAGAACGCTGGTCGTGGTGGTGGTCAGCATGCGTTTGACCGTTCCGCCATCGCGGATTTCCACCTCATAGGCCTCGTTGTCCTCGGCGAGTGGCACATCGCCCACGCCCCAGCTGTCCGCGGCGAGCGACCTCGACCGGCGAGTCCAGCGGATGGTCAGATCGCCCGGGCTCCGCGATGTCCGCCACGGCTGTTCAACATGCGCAACCGAGAAGGGCCGCAGCCCAGCGCCCTCGGGCGTGAAAGGAATGGCGACATAGGTTTCGTCACTGACCGGGCGGGACGCTGGGCCAATCCGCCAGTTCCAAGGCAGGCCGAGATCGGCCTCGGAAATGGGCAGCGACGCCAAGGTGGCATCAAGCAAGACCGCGCGCGCGCCGGTCGGCATGACGCTGACCATTGCGCCCTCCGTTCCGCGTTGGCCACGCAGCAGCCGGGTCAGGCGATATCGCCCGAGTGCGATCAGCTCGGCATTGCCTGCCTGGACGATTTCCCATTGCCCGGGGCCGGTTTCCACTGCCAGCGCATTGGCACCACCCAGCAGGGTAATGTCCGTGACGCTTTCCAATGTTCCCGAATAGAGATCGACCACCAGCGCATTGCCCAGATCGAAGCGCGACACCGGGCCTGAAAAGAAGTCCGCCGCCAACACGCCCATGCTGGCCCGCGTGCCAAATGTGGTCAGCAGCCCGAAGCCGTCCGTCGCGGCGCTGCGGTAGACGGCCATTTCGCCGGGCCACGGCCTGGCATGGGCGGCAATGATGGGGCGATGCGCCGGGTGATCCTCGCGCAGCTGCGGCAGGTCCAGCAGAAGAACGTCAGGCACCCCAAATACGGTCGGCGTCGAAAGCGAAGCCGGGCGGGACTCTCCGGGCGGCAGATCGTAGACGGCCCGGTCCTGGCGCACGGCGTCGATGCTGCGCAGGTCCGAGTCCGCGATGGACACCAGCCGCATCTCAGCCAGGCGACCGTCATGATCGAGCAGGATCACGTCGCATGGATCCAGCGCCAGCCGCGAGGGTGGTAGTCGGAACACCGCACTTTCGCGCCCCACCCACGCCTCCATCAGCGCGCGACGGCAGCGTCGCTCAGCCTCTTCCGGCGGAACGGCCATCGGGAAAGTTTCTGAGGCGATGCGTGTGGTATCGACGGTTATGCGCCGTGCTTCGACCTGCGCCGCGTCATAATCCTCATCCGCGCGGGCGACCTGCCATTTCAGCGCCTGTGGCAGTTCGGTTTCCTGCGCGCGGGTCAGTTCCATCACGTCGCCTTGCGCGGAGGTGGAGGCGACCATGCTGTCAGGCGTGATCGTGGCGCTGGCAATCCGGCCGCGCATCAGGAAACGAATGCGGCCCTCACTCTCGACGGCATCGAAGCCAAAGTGCCGGGCCAGCGTCGAGATCGAGGCACGCGGAGCTTCCAGCGCCGAAATCACATAGCCCTCGACCGCGCCCCAGAGGCCGGAAACATTGATCTGAGCCTCGGGCATTCCGGCGCGCAGGCACAGGTGCCGCACCAGCGCGGCAAGCGACACCGCGCCCAGCCGTCCGGTCAGCCAGTGCCCCAGCCGCCAGTTCGGGCCATCGGTCCAGACGTCCGTCAGGCCGGGAAAAAACGGGTAGGGGCGGGCGTCCCAGGTCCAGGCGGCGCACTCGGGCACACGGACCATCCTGCTGCCATAGACCGAGGAGGTCGGGTTGTTCGCGGCCTTACCCCAGAAGAGATAGGTCGCTTCGAGGTACGCACGCTGAATTGCATCGTCGCGCCAGCCGCGCGAGAAATAGGGCGTGAAGCTTTCCGAGGATTTCGGGTCGAAGAACACATTCGGCTGGTTGGTGCCGCGGTCGATGGCCGGGCAGCCCAGTTCCGTGAACCAGATCGGTTTTGATTGCGGCATCCATGCGGTTGGCGTTCCGCTCTCCAATCCGCCAGGGCGGTTGAAATGCGGCTTGGACCACCAGGCGCGCAGATCCTTGTAGCGAAACACCCAAGGCTTGCCCACGCCGCCATCGGTGATGGGTGTGCGGGTTTGCGCCGCCCGGTCGCCGGGGCTGGCATAGAACCAGTCAAATCCTTCTCCGCCGGTGATATTGGACTGCAGATAGGTCCGGTCGTAGATCGCAGGTGCCAGTGCTGCATCAGCATGATCAAAACCGTCGCGCCAATCCGACAGCGGCATGTAGTTGTCGATGCCGATGAAATCGATGTTGTCGTCTGACCAAAGCGGGTCGAGGTGAAAGAACACATCGCCACTGCCGTCGCCCGGTTGGTGGCCAAAATACTCTGACCAGTCGGCTGCATAGCTGATCTTGGTGCCCGGCCCGAGAATAGACCGCACGGCAGCTGCCAGATCGCGATAGGCCTGCGCCGCCGGATAGGTCGCGGCCCCGCTGCGGATCGTGGTCAGGCCGGGCATCTCGGTGCCAATCAGGAAGGCATCGACGCCGCCTGCCGCTTTACACAGTTGGGCGTAGTGCAGCACCATTCGGCGCAGGCCCCATTCGCCGACCGGGCCGGTCCAGCTGACGGTCTCGCCCGAAACGCTGAAGCTGGCAGGTGTCGCCGTGCCAAACAGAGCCGAGACCTGCGTTGCCGCCGAGGCGGCTTTGTCCACCGTCCCGGCATAGCCTGCTGCTGGTGAACACGTGATCCGGCCACGCCATGGGAATGTGGGTTGGCCTTCCTCGGTAGCGTTGTCGCTATAGGGGTTCGGCAGTACGTTTCCGGGCGGCACATCCATCAGAATGAACGGATAGAAGGTCACACGCAGCCCGCGCGCCTTCATCGCCTTGATTGCCTGCACCACCGCGAAGTCAGCCGGAGTGCCGCCATAGACCGGGCGGTCCTCGGCGCCGCGACTGACCAGAAACGCATTGGCGCGGCTGACGCCGTTCACCGACCAGGACGAGGGTGTCGTGGTCTTTGCCGCAACCTCGACGCCGGGGCGGACCTTGCAGGATCCCGCCCGCAGATCATCGCCGAACCATGCGACGACCAAAGACACGCTTTCGACCGCCGGGGCCATGGATTGCAAACGATCCAGCGCCACGACAATATCTGCCGTGTTGGAAACCGCGTTCAGGTTCTCGGCGACGGTTGCGCCGCCGGGGCCAGTGGTTTTCTTGACCGGTGCGGTTGCATAGCTGAACTCACCAGAGGCGGGGATCAGCGTGACGGCTTTGACCAACCCTTCGGCGGTGTCAGGATCAGCCAGCGGCCGGAACGCCTCAAAACTGATCTGCGGCAGACGGTTGCCGAAAGCGCGGAGGTCCAGTTCCTCGAAAACTACATAGGCGGTGCCGCGATAGGCGGGGGAGTTGGCCGCGCCCATCTTCGCTGACATGAACGGATCGGCGGTCTGCGCCTCGTCGCCCGGATACCAGCGCCAGGTGATGCCGGTCATGTCCATGGCCTTGCCGTCGGCCCAGACGCGGCCGATGCCGGTGATCTCGCCCTCGCAAAGAGCGACAGCGAAGGAGGCATAGTACAAATACTCGGTCGTCTTGACCTTGCCGCCCCCGCCACCCTTGCCGCCGCCTTGGGTCGTGGTCTTCATTTCTTCACGGAAATCGGTGGCCCAGATGATATTGCCGCCGATCCGCATCCGGCCGAAGAGGCGCGGGATCACGGCCCCTTCGGTCGCGGAGGTGATGCGCAACCCGTCGAGCCGCGCGCCCTCGATGCGTTGGGCGGGTGCCAATGACGACACAATCCAACTGTCGACCAGCGACCCGACGCTCGATCCGATAAAGCCGCCGATGGTGACGGCGCTTATGCCAAGCAGCCCGCCGCCGATGGAGCCACCGATGGCGGAGCCAACCGCGCCGAGTACAAGCGTTGCCATGTGAGGTCTTTCAGATGCTGCCCGAGGGCGGGAACAGGAAGGCAAAGGCAATGCGCCGCTGCCAGACAGGGGTCAGGGCTTCCTCGACGACGCCAAGGCGCTCATAGGAATGGATGAAACTGTCAGGCCCGGTCAGGATCCCGACATGCTTGGCGATGGCGCGCGGAGCCATGCGGAACAGGATCAGTGCGCCCGGGCTGGCGTCATTCGTTCCGATCGGGATCAGCATTGAGGCGGCACCATCCGCCAGAACTTCATGCGGCCCTGTCTCGCCCCAATCCCGGCTGTAGGGTGGGATCTGGAAAGGTTCGTCGCCCACCACGTCACGCCAGACTCCGCGCGCCAGACCAAGGCAATCGCAGCCGATACCGCGCAGGCTGGCCTGATCGTGATAAGGCGTGCGGAGCCATGACCGCGCGGTGGCGACAACGAGGGCGGGATCGGCGGTTATCACTGCACGCCACCTTCGTGCCCACCGTCCTGGCTGGCATAACGCAGTACCGCATCTTGGCCGGGTATGTTGGGGAAGCCCCGAAAGTTCGCGGTGTTTGCGAACTTCTTGCTGCAAGTCGCGATGCGCTTGTCGCAGCCAGCCCGAGCGATGAAGTTGTCATCCTCACTGATCGGGCGCACCGGCGCTTCCAGCAGTGTCAGCGTCGCGATGCTGTCTGCCAGATCATGCGCCAGCACCTCGGTGATCCGTCCGACATTGGCACCGCTCGTCCAAGTCAGGGTGCCAGAGGTAAACCATCTCGCGTCAAACTCGGCGAGGCCAGACACCATGAACGCTCGGTCGCGCAACAGGTCCGTGACCACGCCCGAACCCCTGTAGACGGCGTTTTCCAGATCGATCCCGCAGCGCGCGTCGCCCAGCGCCGCATCGCATCCAGCCTGAAACGTCCGCCCGACCGTCTGGCCCAGCACATGCGCCAGCGACCGCACCTCGGCCACGAACGACATCCGCCCGCGTCGGATTTGACCCACAGCACCGCGCCGCAGCAGCACCCGCTGGACGGTGTCGGCCCAGTTCACCCGCCACAGCTCCACCGCAGCATTGTCCCAGCGTCCGTCGAGAATGTCGGTTTCGGTGATGCGATCCGAGGTCAGCACGCCGGTGGCATCTTGCGCATCGACGGCCAGATCGGAGCCCGAGCGAATTTCCGAGGCGGCAAACCCGCTTTCAGGCTCAAACTCGGTGCCATCGAAGCTGAGGGTGCGATCATGATCGGTAAAGCCCAGCGCGACACCATCCGCCCGCGAAATCCGCCAGCACCAGGACAAGGTGGTGGTGCCATCATCGAGATGGGCCTGCAGCGCAGGGGAGAGGGATTTCATGTTTTTTGTCCGTTCTTTAGTTGAAATGTAAAGCTCTTGTCTTTACATGTGAGGTGAGTTCAGCGCAGGAGAATGCGAAATGGTCGCCATGAAACCCAAGGAAGATGCCCAGCGCCGATCCCTGATCAATCTTCGCGTCACCCCTCGGGACCGCGAGCTGATCGACCGCGCGGCGGCCGCTCTTGGCAAGAACCGCTCGGAGTTCATGATGGAGGCCAGTCGGCAAGCCGCCGAGGATGCCTTGTTGGATCGCACGGCGTTTCAGCTGGATGCCGATCAGTTCGGAGCTTTCATGGCACAGCTTGACGCGCCGCCTGCGCCGAACGAACGTCTGCGCAAGTTGCTGGCCACACCCGCCCCATGGGACAAGTGATATCGGGTAAAGGGCCGCTGACGGCACCCGAACCCCTGAACGACACCCATCAGGTCGATGCTTTCGCGTCCGGCGCACCGACGCTCGATGCGTGGCTGAAGCGCAAGGCTCAGGCCAATCAGGCGTCGGGCGCATCGCGGACCTTTGTATTCTGCCGGGGCGCGAGAGTTGTCGGTTTCTATGCCTTGGCCGCCGGGTCGGTGAGCCACGATCTGATGCCGCGCAAGCTCAAGCAAAACATGCCCGACCCAATCCCGGTGATCGTACTTGGTCGTCTGGCGATTGATGCATCCGAGCAGGGCAACGGTCTTGGCCGCGCGCTGCTGCGCGATGCGGTGCTGCGGATCACTGCAGCAGCCCATGAGGTTGGTATTGCGGCCATTCTTGTCCACGCCCTGAATGACCGCGCCAAAGCATTCTATCTCGATGCTGGATTTATCGAAACGGCCGCCGAACCGATGACGTTGTTTGTCCGCATCAAGGACGTGAAAGCGATGCTGGGCGAGGCATAGCCCATCATCTGCGGATCTCCAGCAGGGGGATAGATGTGATTGACCCCAGCCGTTCAATATCGAGGGTGACGTCGAGCGTGTCGGTGTCGAAGCGGACGGGCACATCGAATTCGAAGCCTGCGGTGATTGCGAC
>JBBSJO010000204.1:0-6952 GCA_038257185.1 Rhodobacterales bacterium
CGCCGGACGCTGAACGAGAAAATGGCGAAATACGGCCTTCAGCGGTCTGAATACCTGTAGGCCGAACAGGCCAGCCTTGTCCCCTTTCCTTCAGGGAGAGGGGACGGCTGTTGCGAAAATCCTAATCCGGTACTTAACGCTGCCGAAGGGCGACCTCAGCCGGTCTGCTGCTCGACGATCTGCGTGGCTTTACCCTCGGCATTCGTGATGCAGGTATATCGAGCGCCATTCGGCACATCGACGACGTAGCGGTTCAGTTCCACCACGGGGATCGTGGTGTTGATCGCGACGCCCGCAACGCCGGTATGATCCGCCACGGCGGAGACACAGCTTCTCTGCCCCCGCACATCCGCCACCGCCACCGGATCGCCAGCCACGGCGACCTCGTCGCAGGCGGAAAGGGCCAGCAGGGCGAAGCAGGCAAGACTAGGCAGGACAGGGCGCATGGGGAATTCCTTGTGGTCGGTCGTGCCTCAGCATGAGCTTTGGCGAATGGGTGAGTGGGGGTGCGGCAAAGGCGCGCACAGCGTCGTCCGAATGTTCCCTTGCGTGCCCTTGTTGTCAAGCAATCCCGCGCCTTTCGCGCATTTGGATGATGGTGCACCAATTGACCATTGTCATTTCACCACCAAACCCCTTAACTAGAAAGATAGAGTTGCGGACGCCTAATGGCGATCAGCGCTCTTGATTGAGAGATTCGCTGCCCTTGCTGACCCTCAAACGGGCGCGGGGCAGGCCGATTGAGCCGGAAACGGCTGAAGAACCGCTGACGAACCGATCAGGCATGCCCGGTTGGAGGCACAGTATATAATGGGTATGGCGCGGCGCACTGCGTTCGTCATGCCGGAGAAGAACCGCGATGACGCGCGCCACAGCTTTGAGCAGACGGAACAGGGCCCCTTGCGGCCCCGTCGCGCGCACGTCCCAAATCGCCCTGACAAGACACACATCACGAACCGGGGCACCCCCTGGGTCCGCCGTTTCGCGGGTGTTGTGCAATATGGATTTATGCCCAAGAAAATGCTCATCGATGCCACCCACGCCGAGGAAACCCGCGTCGTGGTGGTCGACGGAAACAAGGTCGAGGAATTCGATTTTGAATCCGAGAACAAGCGCCAGCTCGCTGGCAACATCTATCTCGCCAAGGTAACCCGGGTCGAACCGTCGCTTCAGGCGGCGTTCGTCGAATACGGCGGCAACCGCCACGGCTTCCTCGCCTTCTCGGAGATTCACCCCGATTACTACCAGATTCCCGTGGCTGACCGGAAGGCGCTGCTGGAAGAGGAACGCGCTTTCGCCGAAGCGCAAGCCGCCAAGGAAGACGACGAGGACAAACCCAAGCGGTCGTCGCGGTCCCGGTCGCGCAGCCGCTCCGGTTCGAAAGCCGAAGGCACCCGCAGCGCCGACCCCAAGACCTCGACAGAGATCGAGGGCATGGAAACCGTCGATCTGTCGGAGGACGATGAAGTCGACGTCGATGATGAAATCGCATCCTCGCCCATGGAGCGGGTGAGCGAGACACCCGTCGAGACGCCCGCGGTGGACGACGAAGACGAGGGCGACGAGGCGCATGTCGACGACACCGCCGCCGACGCCGCTGCAAAGGACGAAAGCATCGAATCCGTCGCCGACGAGGACGACAGCGAAGACATCCGCCCGGCGCGCAAGCCCCGCCCGAAGCGCTACAAGATCCAGGAAGTCGTCAAGGTCCGCCAGATCATGCTGGTGCAGGTGGTCAAGGAAGAACGCGGCAACAAGGGTGCGGCGCTGACCACCTATCTCTCGCTGGCGGGTCGCTATTGCGTCCTGATGCCCAACACAGCGCGTGGCGGCGGCATCAGCCGCAAGATCACCAACGCCGTGGATCGCAAGAAACTCAAAGAGATAGCGAACGAGATTAAAGTGCCAACGGGTGCGGGCCTCATCGTGCGCACCGCCGGCGCAAAGCGCACCAAGGCCGAGATCAAGCGCGACTACGAGTACCTCCAAAGGCTCTGGGAGCAGATCCGCGAACTGACGCTGAAATCCATCGCACCCGCCAAGATCTACGAAGAAGGCGACCTGATCAAACGGTCGATCCGCGACCTCTATAACCGCGACATCGACGAGGTTTTCGTGGAGGGCGAGCGCGGCTATCGCATCGCCAAGGACTTCATGAAGATGATCATGCCGTCCCACGCCAAGAACGTGAAGATGTACGCCGAGAACCTGCCGCTTTTTGCGCGCTATCAGGTGGAGAGCTACCTGTCCGCGATGTTCAACCCGACGGTGCAACTGCCCTCCGGCGGCTACATCGTGATCGGCGTGACCGAAGCACTGGTGGCCGTCGACGTGAACTCCGGCCGCGCCACCAAGGAAGGCTCGATCGAGCAGACCGCCCTCAAGACCAACCTGGAAGCTGCCGCCGAGGTGGCGCGCCAGTTGCGTCTGCGTGACCTCGCGGGCCTGATCGTCATCGACTTCATCGATATGGACGAGCGCAAGAACAACGCCGCCGTCGAGAAGATGATGAAGGACAAGCTCAAGACCGACCGCGCCCGCATCCAGATCGGCCGCATCTCGGGCTTCGGCCTGATGGAGATGTCACGCCAGCGTCTGCGCCCCGGCATGATCGAGGCGACGACCCAGCCCTGCCATGCCTGCCATGGCACCGGTCTTGTGCGCTCCGACGACAACCTTGCGCGATCGATCCTGCGCCAGATCGAGGAGGAAGGCACCCGCCGCCGCTCCCGCGAGGTGCTGATCAAGGCACCTGTCGGCATCGCCAACTTCCTGATGAACCAGAAGCGCGAACATATCGCCCATATCGAGGGGCGCTATACGATGTCGGTGCGGATCGAAGGCGATCCCACGCTGATCAGCCCGGATTTCAGCCTTGAGAAGTTCAAGACGGCCACCCGTGTGGTGCAACCCATCGCGCATGTAGTGTCGGTGGATACCTCGCTGATGGATCAGGTGGACGAGGACGAGGCGGATATCGAGGACGAAGAGGAAGACGAGGCACCCGAGGCACCGTCCTCCGCGCCCGCTCAGGCGCGCAGCGACGACGGTGAGGACCGCGAGGACACCAACGGTCAGGGTGACGGAGAGGGCAAGCCCAAGCGTCGCCGTCGTCGGCGGCGCAGCCGGGGCGGCCGCAACAAGTCGGGCAACGGGGAAAACCAGAACGGTGAGACCCAGAACTACGGGGAGGCCGAAGACCAGCCTTCTGACGAGGCCGATCAGGTGGCGACACCGGCAGAGACAGCCGATGCAAGCGATGCGCCGGTAGAAAAGCCCAAGCCGACCTCGCGCAGCCGGTCGCGTTCTTCCAGTGCAAAGAAGAAGGTGGAGGCCGAAGCCGCCGAAGCCGCGGCGGATGCCAAGACCTCCGAACCCGTCAGCGATCCCGAGGCAGAAGCGCCGAAGCCCAAGTCGAGCCGCACGCGCAGCCGCGCCAAGAAGACCGACAAGGTCGAGGAACCGGCGGCGGAAGGTGCAGAGGCGGCGGCGGAGAAGCCCAAGCCCAAGTCGACCCGCAGTCGTGCGAAACCCAAGAAGGACGCAGCGGAGGCGGCAGCGCCCGCTGAAATGGTGACCGAGGCAGAGGCACTCGTGGCTCCGGAACCGGTGGCTGAAAAGCCTGCTCCGGAACCGGTGACCGAAGCACCTGAGCCGGTAGCCGAAGCGCCTGTGGCGGAGAAGGCAGCCGCCCAAGCCGAGCCGGAACCGGCGCCCGTGGCTGAAGAACCCGTTGCTGAAAAGGCGGCGGACAAGAAGCCGAAGCGCAAAGGCTGGTGGTCTCTCGGCGGCTGATTGTATGGCAGTTTAGTGGAGAAGGGGGCAACCACGTTGCCCCCTTTTTTGTATCAAACCCGCTTTTCCGGGGGGCGACCCAATTTGGCGTCACGTCATCGGGTAGGGCGGCGAAACATCGAGCGTGCGGGCCAGATGCGCCCAGGTCGCGGCCTCGAAGGCCTCGGGCCAGGTCACGCCCCACGCCACGGCAAGGCGTCTTGCGCGGGGCAGGTAGGCGCCGGCATAGGCCAGATGCGCTGCGATCACGCTGTCACGGGTCGCCTCAGGTACGGGCAGGGTGGCTAGGAGGTCGGATTGCTCCGTCGTTATCAGACGGTTCAGATGCAACGCCCCGCCCCGGTTCGCGACGTTGTTTTCGGCAATCAGCAGATCGGTCAGCAGGCGGCGCAGATGCAAAACACCCGTCACCCCGTTGACATAATCCTTCCGACCGTCCGCCACGGAGATCAGCCCGAGGATGCGGATGAAATCCTCAATCTGGTATTGCACTTGCGCCGGGCGCAAGGGCGGCGGGACGGTGGTTTTCTTGAGCGTGGCGTAGGTGCCGTCGTGATCGAAAAGCACCTTCACCCGGTCCTGCGCCTGTGCGGTGAGTTGTTCGGATTTCAGCATCAGCACATCGATGCGCAGCCAGTCGGCGGTGATCGCATTGATCAGCACTGGCACGACCTGCCGGTCCCACCAGAGCACGACCTCGCCCGTCTGGCCCACCGCCTCGCGCCATAGCGCGGCCATTTCGTCAGTGGCGCCCTCGGGCGTGACCAGCACAAAGTCGATATCGCTATGCGCATCCGCAAGCCCGGAACCGTGGCTGCCGCTGAGAAGCAGCGCCCGAACAGAGGGGTGGTCGCGCAGGGTTACGGTGATGGTGTGAATGGCTGCGTCCGGTATCATCGAGATCTCCTGTTCATCAGAGAGCGTCCGAGGCGCAGAAGCCGTCAGCCGCCCTTGCGGATCAGATAGATTTGCACCGGGCCGTCTTCCAGCGCCTCGACCAGCGCATGCCCGGCTTCGGCGCAGAAGTGCGGCACGTCGACGACCGCCGCCGGGTCGTCCGCCCGCACGCGCAGGCAGTCGCCCTTCCCCAAAGCCTGCAGGCGCTTGCGGGCCTTGAGGACGGGCAGGGGGCAGAGCAGCCCGGTGGCATCCAGATCATGGGTGGTCATGGCGCCGGGATAGCGCGGATGTTTCACACCGTCCACAGCCTTGTGACAACGCGGGGCGTGACGGCATCCGCGAAGGGGTCTAAGGCTAGGCCATGTTCGGCATAGATCTTTTCGACGCGGGCCTTCTGCCTGCCATGTTCGTAGCCCTTCTGGCGGGGGTGGTGAGCTTTCTCAGCCCCTGCGTCCTGCCCATCGTTCCGCCCTATCTTGCGTATATGAGCGGCGTTTCGCTGGGCGACATGTCCAGCGTCAGTGCCGCCCGGCGGCGGGCGACAGTCGCGGCGCTGTTCTTCGTGCTCGGGCTTAGCACGGTGTTCCTGATCCTCGGTTTCACCGCTTCGGCGTTCGGGGCGTTTTTCCTGCAGAATCAGGTGCTTTTCTCGAAGATTTCCGGCGCTGTCGTGATCATCTTCGGTCTGCACTTTCTCGGGGTCTTCCGCATTCCCTTCCTCGATCAGGAAGCGCGCCTGGAGGCGGGCGACAAGGGCGGCTCCTCCTTCGGGGCCTATGTGCTGGGGCTCGCCTTTGCTTTCGGCTGGACGCCCTGCATCGGCCCGCAACTGGGGGCGATCCTGTCGCTGGCGGCCTCGGAGGCCTCGGTGTCGCGGGGCACACTGCTTCTGGGGATCTATGCGGCGGGTCTGGGCATCCCCTTCCTGTTGGCCGCGATGTTCATCACCCGCGCGATGGGGCTGATGAACCGGATCAAGCGGCACATGAAGTTGATCGAGCGGATGATGGGGGTGCTGCTTGTTCTGGTGGGCCTCGCACTGCTGACGGGCGCCTTCACGTGGTTCTCGTTCTGGTTGCTGGAAACCTTTCCGGGGTTGGCAGCCCTGGGGTGATTTCCACCGTCGCACCAGTCTGAAACCGCCTTACTCTCGCCCAGAATCGAGGCTAGGCTCCGGCCATGGCCGAGCATTATGCAGAACTGGTGAAAAACCGCCGGGTGTTCTACATCCCCGGCTATGACCCGATTCACCCGCGCCGCTACCGCGAGCTTTACCGTAAGGAGGGCGCAGCACAGGCGGCGATCTCGGGGTACGGGCTGGCGCTCAAACCAAAGAAGCTGATCGGCAATTATGGTTGGCACGTCAATGGCTTGGTCGACGACGTTGAAGTGAATGCCGACGTCGAGGTGCTGGTCTGGTCCGACATCGTGCGCGACAGCATGAGCAATTCGATCCCCGCCACATATGCGCAGCTTGCGCGCACCGCCTGGGTCTATATCGCCTCGGGCGCGCTCTGGCGGCTTATGAAACTGCGCAAGGGGCCTGTTATCGCCGCACTCTACCCGGTTGGCATGCTGCTGGTGCAGCTGGCGCTGGCCGTGGGCCTCGCGGTCTTCGTCTTCTGGCTGTCCTTCCAGATGGTCGATGCCGCGATGCAGGCATGGCGCGGCCCGCACTTTCTGGGACCGGCTTTTGGCGGCAGACTTCTGCTCTCGGCCGCGTTGGGGCTGGCGGCGGGCTTCTGGCTGCTGCGCTGGTTCAAGAAGAAGGACGGCAAGTTCTTTGCCTACTACCTGATGCACGACTACGCCTTCGGCGCGGCCACGCGGGGCGCAAATACGCCGGAACTCGAAGCGCGGATGGCGGTTTTCGGCGATGCGGTCGCCCTGGCGCTGCAAAGCGATGCAGACGAGGTGTTGGTTGTGGGCCATTCCTCGGGCGCGCATCTGGGCGTTTCGGTGCTGGCCGACCTGATCCGCGCGGGCAGGGTGCCGCAGGACGGTCCCGCGCTGTCGTTCCTCACGTTGGGGCAGGTGGTGCCGATGGTGTCCTTCCTGCGCGACGCGCACCGCTTGCGAGCCGACCTGCAATACCTCTCGGCCCGCGACGAACTCACGTGGGTCGATGTGACGGCACCCGGCGACGGCTGTGCCTTCGCGCTCTGCGATCCGGTGTCGGTGTCGGGCGTGGCACCAAAGGACAAGAAATGGCCGCTGGTCTTCTCGGCCGCCTTCACCCAGACATTGAGCCCCGAAC
>JBBSJO010000205.1:0-6908 GCA_038257185.1 Rhodobacterales bacterium
ATCGCCCAAGGGCCGTCGATGATGGGCAATCGCCCGTCTTCACCTGCCAGCGCCTCGTCGCAAAACATGATGCACCGCGTCTTGTCCCAGCGGTCCAGCAGGCGGTCGAGCCGCACCGCTTCGGCGACCTCGGGCACGAAGGTCCCGCCGCATTGCTCCGCCGCCTCCACCGCGTGGGCCTGCAGGCGATCCTGCTGTACCCGCCCCGCGTTGGTGAACTCCGTCATTACCGGCACGATGCGCGCGGCCCCCATTTCCGCGGCCTTTTCCACGATGAAATCGGTGCGGGCCTTCTTGATCGGGGCAAAGAGCAGCCAGAGGTCGGGCGGCATCCTGAGCGGCGCGCTCTGCGCCACGCAGTTGAGCGCGCCACCGCGCTTGCCCGCCTCCGCCACCTCGGCCTGCCATTCGCCGTCGCGCCCGTTGAACAGGGAGACCATATCCCCCACCGCCTGACGCATGACCCCAAAGAGGTAATGCGCCTGTCCCTTGTCCAAAGGAACCGTTTGCCCCGCCCCCAGCGGGTGATCTACATAAAGTCTGATTTTCGCAGTCATGGGCCCGATATATGCAAGACCTGCCCCCTTCGCCAGATGCCCCGGTGGCCGATGCCGCCCGCGACAACTGGGTGGACCGGTATGCCCCCGCCTTCGCCCGTCCCTACCTGCGGCTCAGCCGCGCGGACCGGCCCATCGGGACATGGCTGCTACTGCTGCCCTGCTGGTGGGGGCTGGCGCTGGCGATTCTCTATGACCAGACGCCGCGCTGGTTCGATCTGTGGATCTTCGTGGGGTGCGGAATGGGCGCCTGGCTAATGCGCGGGGCGGGGTGCACGTGGAACGACATCACCGACCGCGACTTCGACGCGCAGGTCGCCCGCACCCGTTCCCGGCCGATCCCTTCGGGTCAGGTGAGCGTGAAAGGTGCGGTGACGTGGATGGTGATCCAGAGCCTGCTGGCCTTCTGCATCCTGCTCACCTTCAACCGCGCCGCGATCTCTCTGGGTGTCCTGTCCCTGCTGCTGGTGACAATCTATCCCTTCGCAAAGCGATTCACCTGGTGGCCACAGGTCTTTCTGGGGCTGGCCTTTAACTGGGGCGCGCTTTTGGTCTGGACCGCCCATACCGGCAGCCTCGCCTCCCCCGCCGTGCTGCTCTATGTCGCGGGCATCGCCTGGACGTTGTTCTACGATACCATCTACGCCCATCAGGACATCGAGGACGACGCGCTGATCGGCGTGAAATCCACCGCTCGCCTGTTCGGCAAGCAGACGCCCCAATGGCTGCGCCGCTTCCTGATGCTCACCGTAGGGCTGATGGGATTGGCGGTGATCTTCTCCGCCCTCCCGCAAGCCTCCATCCTCGCCATGGTCATCGCCCTTGGCGGCCCTTGGTCGATGGGCTGGCACATGGCATGGCAATTGCGGGGCCTCGACATCGAGAATGCTTCAAAATGCCATCAATTGTTTCTGGCAAACCGAGATACCGGCATGATCCCGCTTCTGTTTTTTGGCGCGAGTCTGCTCGCGTGATTGCACCCCCTGCCCGCGCCGCGTATCAAAGCCCAACCGGAAACAACCAGAAGTCCCCGCATGCGCCTTTCCGCCCTCCTGACAATCGCCCTCACCTTTTCCGCAGCGGCGGTGCTTGCTCTGGTGGCGGCGAACTTTTCGGTCAAGCTGATCGAGGAGAATTCGGAAATCGGCGTCCGCGACGCGCTTGACGACCAGGGCATGACCTGGGCCGAAGTGCAGGCCAACGGGCTTCAGGTGATGCTGGCCGGAATTGCGCCCTCCGAAGCTGTACGATTTCGCGCCCTGTCCATCGCAGGCTCCATCGTCGACGCCGCCCGTGTCATCGACGAGATGGAGGTGACGGCACAGGCCGCCATCGCCCCCCCGCATTTCTCGGTCGAGGTGCTGCGCAACGATTCCGGCCTGTCGATCATCGGCCTGATCCCCGCCAGCACCGACCGGGCCGCCGTCATCGCAAGGTTCGAGAACATGGCCGGAGGCGAAAGCGTCGCCGATCTTCTGGAATCGGCCGACTATCCCGCCCCGCCGGGATGGGAAGAGGCCCTGTCGTTTGCCATCACGGCGATGGCACAGCTGCCCCGCGCCAAGACCTCGGTCGATGCGGGGAGCGTGGCAATCACCGCCATCGCCGACAGCGCCGAAGCCAAGGCGCGCATGGAAGCCCAGTTGAAAAAGGCCGTCCCCTCCGGCCTCAAGCTGACCCTCGACATCGCGGCGCCGCGCCCGGTGATCACGCCCTTCACCCTGAAGTTCGAAAAAGACGCCGAAGGTGCCCGCTTCGACGCCTGTTCCGCCGACACCAACGCCGCCCGCATCCGCATCCTTGCGGCAGGGACCCGCGCAGGCGTGACCGGCACCGCGCGCTGCACCATCGGCATGGGCGTGCCCAGCCCGAACTGGTCCGAAGCGGTGCTGCAGGGCATCGACGCGGTCAATCGCCTTGAAGGCGGATCGGTCACCTTTGCCGATGCAGACATCACGCTGGAAGCGCTGCCGGGCAGCGATCAGGCCAATTTCGACAAGGTCGTGGGAGAGCTGGAGGCCAGCCTGCCCGAGGTCTTCGCCCTGCGCGCCAAACTTCCGGCGGTGGCCGACCCCAACGCAGGCCCGCCTGAATTCACGGCAACCCGCAGCCCGCAGGGTCAGGTGCAGCTGCGCGGCCGACTGAGCGACGAGGGCCTGCGCAACCTCGCCGACAGCTACGCCAAGGCCCGGTTCGGATCGGACAAGGTCTATACCGCCGCGCGCCTTGCCGAAGGGCTGCCCGCCGACTGGGCCCCGCGTGTGCTGACCGCCCTCGAAGCGCTGGCCGCGCTGAACAGCGGCACTGTCGTCGTGACCCCCGACAGGCTCGCCGTCACCGGAGACACCGGCAATCCTGATGCCAGCACTGAAATTGCCTCCCTCCTCGCGGGCAAGCTGGGCGAAGGCGCGACCTACGACATCGATGTGACCTACCTCGAAAAGCTGGATCCCGTGCTTGGCCTGCCGACCCCGGACGAATGCGAGGCGGAAATCGGCGAAATTCTCAAGATCGGCAAGATCACCTTCGAACCGGGCAGCGCCACGATCGACTCCGCGGCCCTCGGCACGATGGACGACATCGCGGAGATCCTGAAACGCTGCGGCGATATCGGCCTTGAAATCCAGGGCTACACCGACAGCCAGGGGCGTGAGGAGATGAACCTCGCCCTGTCGCAAAGCCGCGCCGAATCGGTGCTGAACGAGCTGCGCGCGCGCCGCGTGATCACCGGGACCTACGTCGCCAAGGGCTATGGCGAGGAAAGCCCGATCGCCGACAACAAGACCGAAGAGGGCCGCGAGGCCAACCGCCGCATCGAATTCCGTCTGATTCGTCCCGACTCGGAAGCGCAGGTAGAGGAAACAGCGCTGGAAACCGCCCCCGAAACGGGCGATACACCCGAAGTCGGTGATGACGCCGACATCGACCCGAACGCCGATCCCGAACCCGGCTCCGACCAGACGACAGAAGGCAGCGGCGATGAGTAGAATCGAATTTGTCCTGGCAACGGCGATCATCCTCTTTGTCGCCTTTTGCCTTGGCTGGTTCGCCAACTGGCTTTTGCATCGATTCACCCGCGTTGCCGCCGACGACGTGGCGCAGCTGGACCGGATGAGCCAGGAACTGCACGAGGCCGAGGAAACGCGCGATCAGGCGATCACCTACCTGCAACAGCGCGAGGCGGAGCTGACGAACCAGCTTGCCCAGACCGAAGCGGAACTGCGCGCTGCCATGGACGGTTTGCGCGACGCGCGCCACGAGGCAGAGGAAATGCGCGCCTATATCGAGCAGCAGCAGCAGGCAAGCTGACCCGCCCTACCAGCGGCCCAGAGCATCCTCGTCTTCGGCCTTTGACGCCACCCATTCAGCACCTGCCGCCGTGATCTCCCGCTTCCAGAACGGCGCACGCGACTTGAGGTAGTCCATCAGGAAATCCGCCGCCAGAAAGGCGTCGCGGCGGTGCGGCGCCGCGGTGGCCACCATCATGATCACCTCTCCCGGCACCAGCCGCCCGAAACGGTGAATGACCAGCACATCTCCCAGCCTGAACCGCGCCACCGCCGTCTGCGCCATTTCGCGCAGGGCAGCCTCGGTCATGCCGGGATAATGCTCGATCTCCATCGCCTCCAGCGTGGTTTCGGCATTGTCCCGCACCAGCCCCGAAAAGGTGACGACCGCCCCCTGATCGCTGCGCGCCGCCGTGAAGCGGGTCAGCTCCGCCCCGGGGTCGAAGCCCGCTTCCTGCACCGACACCCGCATCTCAGCCCCCGGTCATCGGTGGAAAGAACGCCACTTCCGCGACCCCCGAAAGCGGCGCGTCGAAATCGCTCAGCTCCTGATCCACCGCCACGCGCAGCGCCGAAAGATCCGAAAACGCCAGCGCGTACCTGTCCTCCCGCGCACTCAGCTCCGCCACGAGATCGCCCACCGTTGCGGCCTCCGTCTCGACCCGCTCGCGCGGAATGCCGATGCGCTCGCGCACCCAGGCAAAATAGAGTACGTCCATCAGCGGCCCTCCCTCAGATGCGGCAAGGCCTTGAGCAGGTAATCCACCCCCGTCACCGCCGTCAGTGCTGCCGCAACCCACAAGAGCGACAGGCCCACCCGTCCGGCCCATTCCATCCCGGCCAGCTTCCAGCCCAGACCCAGCACGTCTTCCTCCGCCCCGTCCAGGATCGCGCCGATCAACTCCTGATCCATGCCAAAGACCGACATCCCCAAGTAATGTTCGAATACCCCCTGGCTGAAGAGCACCGCAATCGCGATCATCTGCAAGGTGGTCTTCCACTTGGCGAGCTTGGTGACCTTGAGCGTGCCCGCCACATCCCCCAAGTACTCCCGCAGACCTGATACAAAAACCTCGCGGAACAGTATCACGGTGGCAGGCAACACCAGCCAGGGCGACCAGCTGGAGAACCCGATGATCACCATCAGCGCGATCACCACCATCGCCTTGTCGGCAATCGGGTCCAGCATTGCGCCCAGCTTTGTCTCCTGTTTCCAGGCCCGCGCAAGATAGCCATCGAACCAGTCCGTCACCGCCGCCGTCACGAAAAGAACCAGCGCGAACCAGTCGGCATAGGGTCGATCGAAGTAAAGAAACATCAACGCCACGCCGGGTGCGGCCACCAGGCGCAAGAGCGTGAGGACATTGGGCAGATTCCACTTCATGCCCGCACCCTACATCGCGCCCCCGTCAGGTAAAAGCGCGATCATCCTCCCACTTTCTGGCCTTAAATATTCCTGGGGGGCTTGGGGGGCAAAGCCCCCCATTCGCAAGAATCAGATCGCATGCGCGCCAGCGCGCCTTTCCGTCATCCGCGTTCGTGAAAGAACGCATAGATTGTCTCCGCCAGCGCGTCCGACACCCCCTCCACCGCCGTCAGATCGCTCAGGTTCGCCCGCGCCACCGCCTTGGCCGACCCGAAATGCGCCAGAAGCGCCCGCTTGCGCGCCGCCCCCACGCCCGGCACGTCATCGAGCGGCGTGGCCCCCACGGCCTTCGCGCGCTTTGCCCGGTGCGTACCGATGGCAAAGCGGTGCGCCTCGTCCCGCAGCCGCTGCACGAAGTAGAGCACCGGATCATTGTGGCGCAACGCCATGACCCGCTTTCCGACCCGGTGAAATTCCTCCTTGCCGGCATCGCGGTCCACGCCCTTGGCAACCCCCACCATCGGAATGTCCTCCACCCCGTATTCGCGCATGATGGAGGCCACAGCCGACACCTGCCCCGCGCCCCCGTCGATCAGCAGCAGGTCCGGCCATTGACCCTTCGACCGCTCCGGGTCCTCCTTGATCAGACGCTTGAACCGGCGCGTCAGCACCTCCTTCATCATGCCGAAGTCATCCCCCGGCACCAGTTCCTCACCCCGGATATTGAACTTGCGGTACTGGTTCTTCATCAACCCTTCCGGTCCCGCCACAATCATCGCGCCGACCGCAAAGGCGCCCTGAATGTGCGAGTTGTCGTAGACCTCGATCCGTTGCGGTGGTGCCGGCAGCTCGAAGGCCTCGGCCAGACCGCTCAGCAACCGCGACTGCGTTGCCGTCTCCGCCATCCGCCGGGCAAGGCTCTCGCGCGCGTTCCGCAGCGCCCCGTCGACCAACTCGGCTTTCTCGCCCCGCCGCGGCACCAGCAGCTCCACCTTGCGCCCCAGCTTGCCGCTCAGCGCATCGGTCATCAGGTCGGGGCTCTCGATCTCGTGGGACAGGATCAGCTGCCGGGGCGGCTCGCGGGTGTCGTAGAACTGGCCGATGAAGGCCTCCAGCACCTCTGCCGCTTCCACGTCCGGCCCCACGCGGGGATAATAGTCCCGGTTTCCCCAGTTCTGGCCCGAGCGGATGAAGAAGACCTGAACGCAGGCCTGCCCGCTGTCCATGTGCAGCGCGATGATATCGGCCTCGGTCACGCCCTTTGGGTTGATCCCCTGGGCCGTCTGCACCTGGGTCAGCGCCTTGATCCGATCGCGCAGCGCGGCGGCGCGTTCGAATTCCATCGCCTCCGAGGCCGCCGCCATCTGCCCCGCCAGCCGCGCCTGAATATCCGTGGTCTTGCCCGACAGGAAGCGTTCTGCATCCCGCACCGACTGCACGTAATCCTCTGCCGAAATCTTGCTCACGCAAGGGGCCGAGCAGCGCTTGATCTGGTGTTGCAGACAAGGCCGCGTCCGGCTTTCGAACATCGAATCCGAACAGTCGCGTAGCAAAAACACCCGCTGCAACTGGTTCAGCGTCCGGTTCACCGCCCCTGCACTGGCGAAGGGGCCATAGTAGCTCCCCTTCTCTTTCTTCGCCCCGCGATGCTTCTTGATCTGGGGATAGGCGTGGTCAGCGGTCACAAGGATGTTGGGG
>JBBSJO010000206.1:0-6903 GCA_038257185.1 Rhodobacterales bacterium
GCATTTCATCGCGGGCCGGGTCAAGGGCACGCCCTACCCGACCGCAGTTGCGGCGACGGAAGGCGACGCGCTGAGCGACCTGATCGTGAACCGCATCAGCTTGTCCTGCGCGCTTTTCCAGCAACCGGGGTTCCTGTGTGATGTGATCCACTTCGGCGGGCCGACCGTCGGGACGCATTACCGAGACATCCCGATGAAGTGGGCGCAGGAAACGCCCGAGGTGCTGGGCGAGGACAGCCTGATGGTCACGCTGGAATTCGGCAACTTCGGCGCCACACCGACCCATGTGAAGCGGGCGCATACTGCCTTCGAGGGGGAACCCGATCCCTTCATTCACCCCGTCCTGCGCCACTACCGCAACGGCGAGCTGATCGGCACGGCACATCTGTCGGACCATCTCGATTCGGACTGGCGGCGGATTGCAGACAAGGAAGCAGGTGCAGGCACCGTGACGGCGATGACCTTCGCGGATCTTGGCCAGACCCTGCCCATCGCGGAGGTGGTGCGCGATCAAATCGCGACTTTCCTGGCAAATCAGGGTCTCGCTCAACAGATGGCCGCAGAATAAGACGTTACGACGGGGCTACGGCCCCGCCGATCTTTGGGTCTAGCTGGCCGTCCAGCCGCCATCCACACTGATGGTCGTGCCGGTGATCTGGTCCGCCGCATCGCTGCACAGAAACAGCGCGGAGCCCGCGATCTGGTCGATGGTCGCAAACTCCTTGGAAGGCTGACGGTCGAGGATCACGTCGCGCTCCACCTGCTCGCGGTCCAGCTTCTTTTTTTCCATCAGGTCCGTGACCTGCTTGTCCACCAGTGGCGTCATGACGTAGCCGGGGCAGATCGCGTTGCAGGTGATCGGCTCTTCCGCCGTTTCCATCGCCACGGTCTTGGTCAGACCCACAACCCCGTGCTTGGCCGCGACATAGGCGGACTTGTCCGCATGCGCCCGCAGACCGTGGGCCGAGGCGATGTTGACGATCCTGCCCCAGCCCGCCTTGCGCATCATCGGCAGGGCGGCGGCGGTGGTGTGGAAGTTCGAGGTGAGGCAGATCGATATGATCGCGTCCCACTTCGCGGTCGGGAAATCCACGATCGGGCTCACGAACTGGATGCCGGCGTTGTTCACCAGAATATCGCAGCGCCCCGCCTCTTCGATCAGCTTGCGGCAATCGTCGCCGTCCGACATGTCCGCCTTGATGTAGCGCGCCTTGACGCCGGTCTTGTCCGCGATCTTCCTGGCCAGAGCGTGATCCTCGTCATTGTCGGTAAACGAGTTCAGCACGATGTCTGCCCCGGCTTCCGCCAATTCCCAGGCGATGCCAAGGCCGATGCCGGAGTTGGAGCCGGTGATGACGGCGGTCTTGCCGGAAAGGTCGATCTTGAAGGCCATGGAAATCTCCTGTCATTTTGCTGCGCCGCATCATGCCGTGCTGCGCCTGCAAAGGAAACGCGCAATCGGAAACTTCGTCGCAGATGGCGCGAGATACCGCCAAAAAAAACGCCCGCACGAAGCGGGCGTTAAGTTATTGAGGCAGGTTTCATACAGGCAAGAAACCTATCGAGCAGTGCCCTCTTTATATGCCTATTGCCGCTGCAATCCAAGCTAAAAGTTTGAAAACACGCGAATCCGCAGGTATGGGTTGGGCCAATAAAACAAGGGCAGAGCAGGATTGTCTTGAAAATGATGATGGATATTTTCCAAAAGCTGCGGTGCGTTGCCACGTTTTCTTCACTGATTCTCTGTGCGATCTCTGCTGCGGCCGAGCCTGCACATGGGATATCTATGTATGGCGCACCCGCCTTGCCACCAGAGTTTGTGTCCCTGCCCTATGCCAACCCGGAGGCCCCCAAGGGCGGGTCGATCACGCTGGGCAACACCGGAGGGTTCGACAGCCTCAATCCATTCATCGCAAAAGGAACGGTCCCCTGGCAGCTTGCCTTCTTCACCCACGAGAGCCTGATGGGCCGGTCCTGGGATGAACCTTTCGCGCTTTACGGATTATTGGCCGAATCGGTGGAGACGGATGTGGACCGCACATGGGTCGAATTCACGCTGCGCGAGGGTGCCCGATTCTCTGACGGAACGCCGGTGACGGTCGATGACGTGATCTTTTCCTACGATCTGCTCGGGACGGAGGGCCACCCAAGGTACAATGGCCTCTATACCCAGATCGCCAGGATGGAGCAGACCGGCCCCCGGACGGTCCGGCTGACCTTCAAGGGGGACAACCGGGAACTGGCACTGCTGGCGGGGATGCGCCCGATCCTGTCGCGCGCGCAGTGGGAGGGCAAGGACTTCAAGAACGCCCCCCTTGCGGAAATACCTCTGGGCACAGGGCCTTACGTGGTCAGCGACTATCAGGCCGGGCGACAGGTGACGCTGACGCGCAATCCCGACTACTGGGGGGCGGAGGTGCCCTTCCGGCGCGGCACCAACAACTTCGACCGTGTCCGCATCGACTTCTATGGCGACGGCAACGTGCTTTTCGAGGCCTTCAAGGCGGGCGAGATCTCCGCCGTGCGCGAATTCAATGCCGAGACCTGGGCCACCCAATACGATTTTCCGGCCATCACCCGCGGTGACATCGTGAAATCCACATTCCCGCACAAGAAGCCGTCGGGCATGACCGGTTTCGTGATGAACACCCGCCGCGCGCCCTTCGACGACTGGCGCGTGCGCGATGCGATGATCCAGGCGTTCAACTTCGAATACATCAACGAGACACTGACCGGCGGCGCCCTGCCCCGGATCAGCTCCTATTTCTCCAACTCGTCGTTGGCAATGCAGCCCGGCCCCGCCTCTGCCGATGTCGCCGCAATGCTCGCCCCATTCAGCGACAGCCTGCTGCCCGGCACGCTCGACGGCTACGCCCTGCCTGTCGGCGACGGATCGGCCCGCAACCGCGCGGGGATTACCGCCGCGATGGCGGACCTGGAGGAAGCGGGCTTTACCACCGAAGGCGGCGTCATGCGCAGCCCTGCGGGCAAGGCGTTCGATTTTGACATCCTGCTGCCCAAGGGAAACCGCGAAAACATCGCCATTGCAGAGCTTTATCAGCAGGCGCTCAAGCGGCTCGGCATCACGGCGGAGATCGAGACCGTCGATGACGCGCAGTTCGTTTCGCGTACGGCGGGGTTCGATTTCGACATGACCTTCTTCCGTGTGGCGCTGTCGCTCAGCCCCGGCACCGAGCAGCGCTACTATTGGGGGTCGGAGGCCGCCGGACAGGAAGGTTCGCGCAACCTGATGGGCGTGCAATCCCCTGCCATCGACGCGATGATCGACGCCATGCTGTCCGCGCGCGACGCCGAGACGTTCACCGCCGCCACCCGCGCGCTCGACCGCGTGCTGACAGCGGGGCGCTACGTCATCCCTTTCTGGCAATTCGACGAGGGGCTGATCGCGCACGACCGGCACATGAAATACCCCGACCGTATCCCGCTTTATGGTGACGGCCCGAACTTCATGCCCGAGGTCTGGTGGTGGGACGAGGCGGGCTGAGCGTCACAAAACGGTAACTTGCGTTCCGCGCTGTAATTCGCGATTTCATGAATTATGGAAAAACTGATTCGCCAATTCCAGACTTTGGGCCATGCGGGGCGTCTGGACGTGTTCCGCCTGCTTATGCGGCGTCATCCTCAGGCTGTTGCCTCGGGCGAGGTCGCGGCGGCGCTGGGGCTGAAAGCCAACACCTGTTCGGTGCATCTGAGCCAATTGGCCGAAACCGGGCTGATCATGTCGGAGCGGTCCGGGACCAGCGTGCGGTATCGGGTGATGCTGGCGGCGGTCCGGGAGTTGGGTGACGGGGTGATGCGCGACTGTTGCAACAACCGTCCCGACCTGTGCGCCACGGAAACGGAGGAGATGAAGACGACCGAAAACAAGACATTCAATGCGCTGTTCATCTGTACCGGCAACTCGGCGCGTTCGATCATGGCTGAAAAAATTCTCAATGATTTGCCTGGGAGCCGTTTCCGCGCCTATTCATGCGGAATCGCGCCGGGCAAGGCCCCCAACCCCCGGGTTCTGGCCCTGCTGACGAGAAAGGGCCACCAGACCGGGGACCTGACGTCCAAGCCGCTGGAGCGGTTTTCGGACCCGGACTCGCCGCAGATGGATTTCGTCTTTACCGTCTGCGACAACGCCGCGAACGAGGAATGCCCGGCCTGGCCGGGCCGTCCGATTTCGGCGCATTGGGGCATGGCCGATCCGTCCAGGGCGGAGGGTTCCGAGGCGGAAGTGGCTCTGGCCTTCCAGCAGGCCTACGGCATCCTGCGCAACCGCCTGTCGGCCTTTGCCAGCCTTCCGGTCGCCACGCTGAGCCGCATTTCCCTGCAACAGGCCGTCGATGACATCGGCCGGATGAAAGACCCCCTATGAATATTCTCGTGCTGTGTACTGGTAACTCCGCCCGCTCCATTCTGCTGGAATCGCTTCTGAATACGCTTGGCAAGGGTCGCGTGACGGCGTTTTCCGCCGGTAGTCAGCCTGCGGGGCGCGTGCATCCGCAGTCGCTGGGCCTGCTGGCGGACAAGGGCCATGACACCGGTGGTTTCCGTTCCAAAAGCTGGGATGAATTCGCGGGCGATGCGGCCCCTGAAATGGACGCCGTGATCACCGTCTGCGGGTCGGCGGCGGCAGAGACCTGCCCGATGTGGCCCGGCGCCCCCACCCGCGCGCATTGGGGCGTGGAAGACCCCGCCGCCGCATCGGATGAGGATGCCGCGACGGCCTTTGCCGGGGCCTTCGCGATTCTCGAACGCCGCGCCACGGCGTTCCTCAAGGCTCCGGTCGAGACCATGGACCGTGGGGCGCTGCAAACCCACCTCAATGCCTGCGGGGAAATCGCATGACCCGGCGGCTCTGCGCCGAAGCCCTGGGCACGGCACTCTTGCTGATCTCGGTCATCGGGTCGGGGATCATGGGGGTGAACCTTGCAGGCGGCAACGTCGCCATCACACTGCTGGCCAATGCCATCGCCACGGGTTGCATGCTCTATGTGATCATCACCGTACTCGGGCCAGTCTCGGGGGCACATTTCAACCCGGCAGTCAGCCTTGCCTTCTTCCTGCGCGGCGAGCTGCCGCTGCGCGATCTGGGCGGCTACACGGCGGCGCAGGTCGCGGGCGGGTTGCTGGGCGTCTGGGCCACGCATCTGATGTTCGGCCTGCCGGTCATTGAAATCTCGCAGACCATGCACCGTACCGGTGGCGCGCAATGGTGGTCCGAGGGCATCGCCACCTTCGGGTTGCTCATGGTGATTTTCGGCGGGCTGAATGCGCGACCGGATGCAGTGCCGACGCTGGTGGCTCTTTATATCACCGGGGCCTACTGGTTCACCGCCTCCACCAGTTTCGCCAATCCGGCGGTGACCATCGCGCGGGGCTTCTCGGACACGTTTGCGGGGATCAACCCTGCGCATATTCCAGGCTTCATCCTGGTGCAGATCGTGGCCGTTGGCGTGGCGCATCTGGGGTTGCGGGCGCTTTTCGGGGATGAGGCGTGAGCTTTCGGTCGGTGCGACGGGGGGCTTTGCCCCCCGGACCCCCCAGGAATATTTAAGGCCAAAAAGAGGGAAGACCCGCGTCAGGCCAGTGAGGTGACCCAGAGGATCGTGGCGTCCTCGTCGCTGAGCGAGACGACGTTGTGGCCCATTGTAGCGTCGTAATAGGCGCTGTCGCCGCGGCGCATCTCGATGGGTTCATAGAACTCCGTGAAAAGGCGGATCACCCCGGTCAGGACGTAGAGGAACTCTTCCCCGTCATGGCGCACCCAGCCGTCGAATTCCTCCATGCCGCGGGCGCGGATGCGGGCGCGGTAGGGCAACATCTGCTTGAGGCGCAGGGAATCCCCCAGCAGTTCGTGTTCGTAGGTTGTGGTGGCCTTGGCCGTCCCCTCGCCCGATTTGGTCACCACCATGCGCCCGTTGACCTTTTCCGCCGCAGGCGGTGTGAACAACTGGGGGACGGATATCTCCAGACCCACGGCGAGCTTTTTCAGCGCGTCGTAGGTGGGCGACATCTGGCCGTTCTCGATCTTGCTCAAGGTAGAGCGCGCCAGCCCCGCCTGCCGGGCCGCCTGTTCCAGCGTCCACTGGCGGTCCTTGCGCAGCTGGCGCACGCGCGCGCCAAGATCGAGCGGCGGGACCGCATCGCTTTCGCCGCTGGCGCGGGCGATCTGGATCATGGATTTCGCACTGTCAGCCGTCATGCAAATGCCTATACCGAGCGGCCCTGCCGCTTGCAACGGGGCGTGCCGCGCGCTAGCCAGCGTGACATGAGCGATGCAGCCTGTCCCCCCTGTCCAAGCCCCTTCAACCTCGCGCGCCACGTATTGGCACGGGGTGAGGGCTTGCCCGACAAGACGGCGCTGTCCGTGCTGGCGGCGGATGCCTCCGAGGACTGGACCTACGCGCGCCTGATCGCGGCGGTGCGGGGCACCGCAGCGGGTTTGCTGGCGCAGGGGTTGGTGCCGGGGGACATCGTCCTGATGCGGCTGGGCAATACACCCGACTTTCCGCTCGCCTACCTTGGGGCGCTGGCCGCGGGGCTGGTACCGGTGCCGACCTCTGCTGCCCTCACCGCGCAAGAGGTGGCCGGGATGATCGAAATGCTGCGGCCAAAGGCGATCCTGCGTGATCCCGCGGTGCCCTGCCCCGAGAAAGCTGCGACGATCACGCTGGCTGACCTGCGCCGGATGCGCGATCTGCCGCCCGCCGACTGGCATATGGGGGACCCCGACCAGCTCGGCTACATCATCTATACTTCCGGCACCTCCGGCAGGCCCACAGCCGTGATGCATGCGCATCGTGCGATCTGGGCACGGCGGATGATGTTCGAGGGCTGGTACGGCCTGCGCGAGGCCGACCGGGTCCTGCACGCGGGCGCCTTCAACTGGAC
>JBBSJO010000207.1:0-6864 GCA_038257185.1 Rhodobacterales bacterium
CGGTGCCGGGGGCTCTGCCCCCGCCGCGCAAGGCGCGGCCCCCCCGGAGGTTAACCTTGCAAGATGAAGCAGGGGGCTGGGCACTGGACTCTGAGACGGCGCGGCCAATATAAAGGGCCATGAGTCTGCCCCCCGGATTTCTTGACGAATTGCGCGGCCGTGCGAGCCTGTCACAGGTTGTCGGGCGCAAGGTCGTGTGGGACGCGCGCAAGTCCAATCAGGGCAAGGGCGACATGTGGGCACCCTGTCCCTTCCATCAGGAAAAATCCGCCAGTTTCCACGTCGATGACCGGAAGGGGTTTTACTACTGCTTCGGCTGTCACGCCAAGGGCGACGCGATTTCCTTCGTGCGCGAGACCGAGAACGTGGGCTTCATGGAGGCGGTGGAGATCCTTGCCCGCGAGGCCGGCATGACCGTGCCGAAGCAGGACCCCCGCGCGCAGGAAAAGGCCGACCGACGGACCGAACTGGCCGACGTCATGGAACAGGCGGTGCGCTGGTTCCGCTTGCAGTTGCAGACCGGGGTGGCGGGTTCTGCACGGAACTATCTGGAGGGGCGCGGCCTCGATGCCGCCGCATTGGAGCGTTGGGAGATCGGCTTTGCCCCTGACACCTGGCAGGGGCTTTGGGATGCGCTGAAGGGCAAGGGCGTGGCGGACGACCTGATCCTGGGGGCGGGGCTGGCGAAACCCCCGACCAAGGGCGGCAAGCCCTATGACACCTTCCGGGGCCGCATCATGTTCCCGATCCGCGATGCGCGGGGGCGGGCAATTGCCTTTGGCGGCCGGGCGATGGACCCTGCCGATAAGGCCAAATATCTCAATTCGCCGGAGACGGAGCTCTTCGACAAGGGCCGCAGCCTCTACAATGTGCAGCAGGCGCGGGTGGCGGCGGGCAAGGGCCAGCCGCTACTGGTGGCCGAAGGCTACATGGACGTGATAGCCCTTGAACGGGCCGGGTTCGAGGCCGCAGTCGCCCCGCTGGGCACGGCGATCACCGAGAGCCAGTTGCAGATGCTCTGGCGCATCGCGCCTGAACCCATCATCACGCTGGACGGCGATACGGCGGGCCAGAACGCGGCGCTGCGGCTGATCGATCTGGCCCTGCCGCTGCTGGAGGCGGGGCAAAGCCTGCGATTCGCCATGATGCCCGAGGGGCAGGACCCGGACGATCTGCTCAAGGCGCAAGGGGCAGGGGCGCTGCAAAAGCTGCTGGACGCCGCCGTGCCGATGGTGCGCCTGCTGTGGCAGCGCGAGACGGAGGGGCGGGTTTTTGACAGCCCCGAGCGCAGGGCGGCGCTCGACAAGGCGCTGGACGAAAAGATCGGCCTGATCCGGGACGGCGCGATCCGCAGCCACTATAAACAGGCGATCAAGGACCTGACGTGGCAGCATTTCCGCAGCAAACCGCCCCAGCGCACCCAATCGCGCGGCACGCCCCGCGGGGTGCCGTGGCAGGCGGCCCCGCAACCGCCGATGCCCAGCACCAAGACTTCTGCGCTCGTCACCAACGACGGGCACGTGACGGAACATCTGCGTGAGGCGGTGATCCTTGCGGCGCTCGCGGGCTGTCCGGCAATCATCGAGGAGTTCGAGAGCGGCTTGGAGGGCATGACCTGTGCCGACCGCCTGCACGGTACGCTGCGTGACCTTCTGCTGCGTCACGGCCATGAGGGCGCAGAGGTGTTGCGCGAAAGGATTTCGACCGTTCTGGGGTCCGATGCCCTTGAAAATCTGACCGCGCAACGCCACGTGGCAATCACGCCCTGCATTCGCCGTCCCGGCGATGTGGGTCTGGCGCGGATGACCGTGGCAGAGGAACTGGCCAAGCTGGAAGCCCGACGCGGCCTCGCCGCCGAGATCGTGGATGCGGGGCAGGACCTGCATGGAATGGCGGACGAGGGCGTAACCTGGCGCATCAACGAGGCGGTGCGCCGAAAGGACCGCGCCCTGCGGAGCGGGCAGGAAGACAAGGCCGAATATGACGTCGGCGCCAACGGCGCGCGTATCAGGCGGGACGAGCGCGGCGCGCTGGACAAACTGCTGGATGGCATCAGATATGAAAAGCCAAAAGGCCGCGATCATTAGCATCGCGTGACCTTTTGGACGGAACTTTAGGAAAAAGCAGGACGACGGGTTTAAGAATCACCCGGAACCCCGCATGATTCGGAAAACGAATCACCCTCCCCGGTGATTCGCAAGCTTTCGCTGGAGGAGCACCGTATGGCCGCCAAAGACACCAACGAAGACACCAAGACTGACGACAACGACTCCGGCCACTCGCTCGACATGAGCCAGACCGCCGTCAAGAAGATGATCGGTGAGGCCCGCGAGAAGGGTTACATCACCTATGATCAGCTGAATACGGTACTGCCGCCCGATCAGGTATCCTCCGAGCAGATCGAGGACGTGATGTCGATGCTGTCCGAGATGGGCATCAATATCATCGAGGACGAGGACGCCGAGGAGGAGGAGGCCAAGGGCTCCACTGAACTGGCGACCACGGAATCAAACCGCGACGTCACGCTGTCCAGCAGCACGGCGGAAAAGCTTGATCGTACCGATGACCCGGTGCGCATGTACCTGCGCGAGATGGGCAGCGTCGAACTGCTGTCCCGCGAGGGCGAGATTGCCATCGCCAAGCGTATCGAGGCCGGCCGCAATACGATGATCGCAGGGCTCTGCGAGAGCCCGCTCACCTTCCAGGCCATCACCATCTGGCGCGACGAATTGCTGTCCGAGGACATCCTGCTGCGCGATGTGATCGACCTTGAGGCGACCTTTGGCAACCAGTTGGGAGAGGATGACGACACCGCCCCCGTGGTCGCCGGTGGTGCCACATCCGAGACGAAGTCGGAGGACTCCGGCGAAGAACTCGATGCCGATGGCAACCCGATCATTATCGAGGACGACGACGACGAGGACGAGCAGGCCAATATGAGCCTCGCCGCGATGGAGGCGGCGCTGAAGCCGCAGGTGCTTGAAGCCCTCGACATCATCGCCGACGACTACGTGAAGCTGAGCGAGATGCAGGACAGCCGCATCTCCGCCACGCTGAACGAGGACGGGTCTTTCTCCAGGAAGCAGGAAGACAAGTACCAGAAGCTGCGGTCGGAAATTGTGCTGCTGGTCAACGACCTGCACCTGCACAACAACCGTATCGAGGCGCTCATCGACCAGCTTTACGGCATCAACCGTCGGATCATGCAGATCGACTCCGCCATGGTGAAGCTGGCAGATCAGGCGCGCATCAACCGCAAGGAATTCGTCGACGAGTATCGTGGTTACGAGCTCGATCCCAACTGGATGGAGCGGATGGCGGAGAAGGCCGGGCGCGGCTGGCAGATGTTCATCGAACGCTCTTCCGACAAGGTGGAGGAGTTGCGTGCCGACATGGCGCAGGTCGGGCAGTATGTCGGTCTGGATATCTCCGAATTCCGTCGCATCGTTCAGCAGGTCCAAAAGGGCGAGAAAGAGGCCCGTCAGGCCAAGAAGGAAATGGTCGAGGCGAACCTGCGTCTGGTGATCTCGATTGCCAAAAAGTACACGAACCGCGGGCTGCAATTCCTTGATTTGATTCAGGAAGGCAACATCGGTCTGATGAAGGCCGTGGACAAGTTCGAGTATCGTCGGGGCTACAAGTTCTCCACCTATGCGACCTGGTGGATCCGTCAGGCGATCACGCGGAGCATCGCGGATCAGGCGCGGACCATCCGTATCCCGGTCCATATGATCGAGACGATCAACAAGCTGGTCCGCACGGGCCGCCAGATGCTGCACGAGATCGGCCGCGAACCGACGCCGGAGGAGCTGGCCGAGAAGCTCCAGATGCCGCTGGAAAAGGTCCGCAAGGTGATGAAGATCGCCAAGGAGCCGATTTCGCTGGAGACCCCCATCGGGGACGAGGAAGACAGCCAGCTTGGCGACTTCATCGAGGACAAGAATGCCGTGCTGCCGCTCGACAGTGCCATTCAGGAGAACCTAAAGGAGACGACGACGCGGGTGCTCGCCTCGCTGACGCCGCGCGAGGAGCGTGTGCTGCGGATGCGTTTCGGTATCGGCATGAACACCGACCATACCCTCGAAGAGGTTGGCCAGCAGTTCAGCGTGACCCGTGAACGGATCCGCCAGATCGAGGCGAAGGCGCTGCGCAAGCTCAAGCACCCCTCGCGTTCGCGGAAGCTGCGGTCCTTTCTCGACCAATAGAACGGGCCGCCGGACCGTATCAGACAGAATAGAGGACCGGCCCCGTGCCGGTCCTTTTCGTTTTTCCGGAAGACCTACCCGGCAGGCAGTGCTGCCTTGATCGCGTCCTTGAGTGGCGTGGTGCGCCGCGCGATCAGGTCCTCAAGATCCGTGCTGTCGGTATTCAGGGCACCCTTGGCGGCCTGCGCGTCGCTGTCCGCAAGGAGGCCCGCGAAGGCCTCGGGCAACCCGGCGCCGATCAGCGCCTGCGTGAAGGCCTCCTGCGGCATGTCGACATAGGCCACCTTGGTGCCGGACACGTCGCTCAGTGTCTCGGCGAAGTCGGTCAGCGAATACGCCGGATGCCCGCCAAGTTCATAGATCTTGCCGGCGGACTCCCCGCTCAGCAAGGCAACGGCGGCGGCTTCGGCATAGTCGTTGCGCGTCGCAGTGGCGAACTTGCCGCTCCCGGCGGCGCCGAAATGCTGACCCAGCTTCAGGTCGCTGTCGAGCGACGCAAGCAGATTCTCAGTGTACCAGCTATTGCGCAGCAGGACGACAGGGAGTTGCGAGGCGGCGAGGGCGGCTTCGGTTTGCTTGTGCTCGTCTGCAAGCGCCAATGCGGATGTGTCGGCGCCTAGAATTGATGTGTAGGCAATCAGGCTCACGCCTGCCGCCTTGGCCGCGTCGATCACGTTCTGATGTTGGGCTCTGCGCTGCCCCACCGCGCTGGAGGAGATCAGCAACAACCTGTCCACGCCCGCCATTGCGCTGCGCAGGCTGGCAGGATCGGTGTAGTCGGCCACGCGCGGTTCTACGCCCTTGGCCCGCAGCTTTGCGGCATCCTGCTCATTGCGCACCAGACCCGCCACGGGGGTGTCGGGGGCCAGACGGCGCAGGTGATCGAGAACAAGCTGGCCCAATTGACCGCTCGCCCCTGTGACAAGAATACTTTTCGGCGACATTTCATTTTCCTTAGGTTACGATTCGAGTGTAGGTCTCATTTAGAGATCACCGCGCGGCTCTGTAAGGAGGAATGTTCATGTCACAAGGTAACCCCGAGGGAACCACCCCGAAGAAATCTCCGCTGGGCGAGAGCGACCTGCACCCCTCCGCAGTGGGGCCCTGTCCGGTCCGCGACCTGCTCGATCACATCGCGGCCAAGTGGACGACACTCGTGCTCCTGGCGCTGGAGGGGGGGCCGAAACGGTTCAATGCACTGCTGCGGATGCTCCCCGACATCTCGCGGCGCATGTTGACGCAAAGTCTGCGGGACCTTGAACGGGGCGGGTTCATCGAACGGACCGTTTTCCCGACCAAGCCGCCGGCCGTGCAATACGCGCTGACCCCGATGGGTCATTCGGTGATGGGTCCGATCCAGACGCTGATCGTCTGGGCGAAGACGCATGAAGATGCCCTGACCGACGCGCGCGCGCGATACGACGCGGCGGACGCATGATAGGTCTGGTCTCGCGGCTCGGCCCCGACCTGCGGGCGAAGATCGAGGGGCGCAACCTGATCGTCTTCGATGGGGAATGTGTGCTCTGTTCCGGTTTCTTCCGTTTCATGCTGCGCCATGACGCCGAAGGCCGCTTCTCCTACGCGACCGCGCAATCGCCCTTGGGACAGGCGCTTTATGACGCACTGGGTCTGCCCCGAGACGATTTCGAGACCAACCTCGTGGTGGTGGACGGCGCGATTCACGGCCATCTCGATGCCTTCGCGGTGGCCATGCGGTGCCTCGGCTGGCCGTGGCGGGCGCTGGGGATCATTGGCCTTGCGCCGCAGCCTGTGAAGCGACCTCTCTACCGCTTGATCGCGCGCAACCGTTACCGGCTTTTCGGGCGCTACGATCACTGCATGATGCCGGACGCCGCACTTCGCGCGCGGTTCTTGCCGGACGGCTTCTGATGTCCCCCTTTCACGCAGCGCTGGGACCGTCGTTCAACACATTGGACCGGGCCTTGCAGCGGTTCCATCAAGGTGAGGCGACACGCGTCTTCCGGGGCAGGGCAAGTGTGGAGCATGGCGGCTCGGCGCTGGCCCGTGCAGGTATCCGTATGGGCGGTTTTCCCCCGGTCCGGCAGGACAGACCGTTCACGATCACCGTGACACGGCAGGACGATAGCGAAATCTGGACCCGCGACTTCGATGGCTTCATCACCCGTTCCAGCCTCCGGTACGATGCGGCACGGGGGATGATCGTCGAACGGCTCGACAATGTCACCTGCGGCCTCTCACTCCACCTTGAGGATGGGGGCCTTCATGTCGGTGTCGCGCGGCTGTGGCTCATGGGCCTACCCGTCCCGCAGGCGCTCCTGCCACGCAGCCGCTCGCGCGAATGGGAGAACGCAGAAGGGGCCGTTTGCTTTGACATCAATGCGCACCTGCCCGGTGGGGGGCTGATGATCCGGTATCACGGGAAAATCCGGCCTGCGGATTAACGGAGCTGTGACTTTGCTCCGTGGCCGCGGCGCGCTATCTGTGGCAGGAGTTGGTAGCGAAAGGTGGTCATATGCGTGCCCTCGTCTTTGCGGTGATCTGCGGCTTCATGCCGATGGCGGTTCAGGCCCAGCTGTTCCGGGCCGAGAACTTGCTGATCGTCGCGCCGCTCAACGCCACCGACTTGGAAGTGATTGAATCGCGAGGCCAAGGCCCGCGCGGCATCTGGTGCGCCGCC
>JBBSJO010000208.1:0-6859 GCA_038257185.1 Rhodobacterales bacterium
CCGTGATCATCCCCACTCTCGATGCGGGGGCGGCCCTGCCCGAATGTCTTAATGCGCTGATGGAGGGTCTGGACGCAGGGCTGATCCGCGAGGTCATCGTGAGCGACGGAGGATCGTCGGATGCCACCGGAGCCATCGCGCAGGCCTGGGGAGCGGAGGTGCTGGAGGGACCCGCCTCGCGCGGGGGGCAGATCGCGCGGGGTTGTGCCGTGGCAAAAGGCACCTGGCTTTTGATCCTTCACGCGGATTCAGTTCTATCCCCCGGTTGGGCGGCGGTTGCGGCGGCGCATCTGGGGGCGGAGCGGGCGGGGTGGTTTCGTTTGCGCTTCGATGAGCAAGGCCTTGCAGCGCGGCTGGTGGCGGGATGGGCAAACCTGCGCAGCCGGTTCGGGCTGCCCTATGGCGATCAGGGCTTGTTGTTGTCTGCGGGCCTGTTGGCGGTAGTCGGGGGCTATCCCGATCAACCCTTGATGGAAGATGTGGCGCTTGCGCGTGCGTTGCGGGGGCAGCTGACAGAGTTGCGGGCAGCCTGCGTGACGTCGGCGGTCAGGTACCGGCGCGAGGGCTGGTTCTTGCGGGGGGGGCGCAATCTCTGGACGCTGGCGCGATATGTTGCGGGTGTGTCGCCGGAGGTCCTGGCGCGGGAGTACCGGCGCGGGCCGTGATCCGGCGGACGCGCTGACGCGCGACGACTTTTATGGTGGGTATGGCGGGCGTGAGCCCTTCGGTGTCGGCGGCGCGTTGCTTTGGGTCTGTGGTGCTGCGGTATTTTTGAAAGGGTGAAGCTGAAGGGTCAGCCGAACAACCGCTCACCGAGGCGCTGCAGCAGGTTCGGTCGCGCCCGCGCCTCACCACGTTCACGCGCGCGCAGGGCGTTCAGGCCACGGGCGTCGGAGACGGTCTTGCCGTCTTGAAACTGGAGGCGGTAGAGGTCGGCGTAGATGCCACCACGGGCCAGAAGTTCCTCGTGGGTGCCTTCGTCCATCACGTGGCCCCGGTCCATCACGACGATCTTGTCGGCGCTCCGGATGGTGGCGAGGCGGTGCGCGATCACGATGGTGGTGCGGCCAGCGGACAGGCGGTCGAGCGCGTCCTGCACGATCTGCTCTGATTGGGCATCCAGCGCGCTGGTGGCCTCATCGAGCAGCAGGATTGGGGTGTCGCGCAGCAGGGCGCGGGCGATCACCACGCGCTGGCGCTGCCCACCGGAGAGCGCCGAGCCGCGCGGGCCGACGCGTGTGTCGAGGCCGTTTTCGAGGTTGGGCAGGAAGTCGGCGACATGGGCGGCTTCAAGGACCGTTTGCAGGTCGGCGTCGCTGACATCCTCGCGCCCCAGCACGATGTTTTCCCGCAGGGTTTCGTCGAAGAGCAGCGCTTCCTGCGTGACGACCGAGAAAAGGCCGCGCAGGTCCGCGAGCGTCATGTCCCGTGTGGGGACGCCGCCGATGGTGACAGTGCCTGTCTGCGGGTCGATGAGGCGGGTGAGGATGTTGAAGATCGTTGATTTCCCTGCACCGGAGGCACCGACCAGTGCCGTCGTTTCCCCTGTCTGTGCAGTGAGGCTGAGGCGGTCGAGCACCTTTGCGTCGCCGTAGGAGAGGTCTACGTCGCTGAGTGCGATATCCAAGTTGTCGATCGGCATGCGCACCGGGTTGGACGGATTGCGCAGGGTAAGGGGAGCGTCCATCAGCTCCTTGATCCGCTCCAGAGCGGCGGCGGCGATCTGCCAGAGGCCACTGACACCACCGAGGCGGCGCAGGGGGCTGAAGGTGAAGCCCATGGCGGTGAAGAAGGTCATGAATTCACCGATGGTCTTGTTGCCAGCGATGATCTCGGACCCGCCGTAGAGGATCACGGCCATGAAGCCGATACCGGACATGATGTCGATCATCCCCGGAATGGCGGAGTTGCCCAGGGCCGCGCGCACCTCGGTCCGGATGAAACGCCGGGTGAGGTCGTTGTACTGGCGGGTCTGATAGGCCTCCAGCGCGTTGAGCTTGATCTGCACGATGCCGTGGAAGACCTCGTCCAGCCGGGTGGCGAGGTTGGCCCCAAGATCGCGCGCCTCGCGGGAGCGGGCGCGGACGAAGCGTTGCGCAAGGGCGGCGGGCAGGACCATAGCGGGCACGCCGACACAGGCCAGAAGCGCCCAGATCGGGTCAATGGAAATGGCGACGCCCAGAAGCACGATGAGCCCGATGAAATCGCGCCCCGCCCCGGTGATCACCGCGCGCCAGACGTCGCCCACGGCGTTCACGTCCGATTGCACGCGCTGGATCAGGAAGCCGGGGGGGTGCGACTGGTGAAAGGCGCCGTCCTGGCGCATCAACCGGTCCAGCAGGTCGATGCGCATGTCGGCCGCCGTCCGTTGCGCGATACGGGTCAGCAGCACCTTCTGTGCCACCCCCGCGATGGCGCGCAGCGCGAAGATGCCCACCAGTACCACGCCGACCCAGACCAGTGCATCCTCGTTGCCCGCCACGAAGACCTTGTCGAACATCGGCTCCATAAGGCGCGCAAGCGCACCCAGCGTACTGCCTTCGATGATCATGAAGAACACAGCCGCGGACATCAGCCCCGCGTGTTTCTTGAGGTAGTCGCGCCAGAGCCATCGAAGCAGCTGCCCGGAGGTATAGGTTTGGTCGTTCATATTCCGGCCGTGTTCCTTTTGGCGCTGCCTCAACGAGGTTTACGGAAGCCGCAGCCTCAGGGCAAGCGGGGCGGGGTCGATCCCCCGTTGACGCCGCGTTGCGCGCGGATAAGGTGCGGCCAGATCATCGAAAGGCCCACCTATGTCGACTTATCCCGTTCTGGCGCAGGGCCGGTCCTATCTTGCCATTCCCGGCCCCTCGGTCATCCCCGACGAGGTCCTGAACGCCATGCACCGTGCGGCGCCGAACATCTACGCCGGTCCGCTGGTGGACATGATGACCGGCTTGATGGCCGACCTGCGCCGCGTGGCGCGGACGCAGCATCACGTGGCGATGTATATCGGCAACGGTCACGCGGCCTGGGAGGCGGCGCTGAGCAATGTGGTCGCGCCCGGTGACACGGTGCTGGTGCCCGCAACGGGCCGTTTCGGAATCGGCTGGGGCGACATGGCGACGGGTCTGGGCGCGAAGGTCGAGGTGATCGACTTCGGCAAATCCTCCCCGATGGACCTAGCGCGGGTGGAGGAGACTCTGCGCGCCGACACCGGTCACCAGATCAAGGCGGTGCTGGCGGTGCATGTCGATACCTCCAGTTCCGTGCGCAACGACGTGGCAGGGCTGCGCCGGGTGCTGGACGCGGTGGGGCATCCCGCGCTGCTCATGGCCGATTGCATCGCTTCGCTGGGCTGTGACACCTTCGAGATGGACGCTTGGGGCGTCGATGTCATGGTGACGGCCTGCCAGAAGGGGCTGATGGTGCCGCCGGGTGTCTGTTTTGTCTTCTTCAACGATCGGGCGGAGGAGGCGCGTGCAACGATGCCCCGCGTCAGCCGTTACTGGGACTGGAACCCCCGCGCGCACCCCGACGAATTCTTCCAGTACCACGGTGGGACGGCGCCGACGCAGCATATCTACGGGTTGCGCGCGGCGCTTGATCTGATCCACGCAGAGGGCATTGAACAGGTCTGGGCACGTCACGCCGTACTGGCGCGCGCGGTCTGGGCGGCCAGCGATGCATGGTCTGCCAAGGGTGCATTTGCGATGAACATCGCAGACCGAAGCTGCCGCAGCCACGCAGTGTCGGCGCTTCGGATGCAGTCGCCCGATGCCACCGAACTGCGCAACTGGGTGCAGCAGCACCTTGGGCTGACGCTGGGGATCGGGCTGGGGATGGCCGCTCCCGGTGATCCCGCGCGGGACGGGTTCTTCCGGCTTGGCCATATGGGGCATGTGAACGGTCACATGATCATGGGGCTTCTGGGCGGGATGGAGGCGGGCATGACCGCTCTGGGCATCGAGCACGGCTCCGGGGCACTGGATGCGGCCGCGCGGGTCATCGGCGGGGCGACCTGAAGCACTTTCGGAAAAACCTCCATCACCTGACGCAATCTGAAATCATCGATTTCAACGCGTTGAGTGATGCTCACCTTATCATGTTTTCCCAGAGGTGCTGTAAAAGCGGCTCTCGATCCGGGTGATCACGCGGTTTACCGCCCATCCGGTGGCGGCGGCGGCGATCAGGCCCCAGACGATCCAGATCAGCATCAGCATCCAGCTGAGGTTCACGCCGAACATCACGATGCAGGCTACGGTGTAGTTAGGGGCGGGGCTGCTGACTTTGGGTTCGCGCATCGAGTCTCTCCGGAGGCGTCGCCCAGAGTATAGCGCAGGGATCCGTACCGTCAGCCCCCTCTGGCGTCCTGCAACGCGCCGGGGAGAGCCTCGGCAAAGGCGTCGAGTTGCGTGGGCGTGCCGCAGCTGATCCGGACGCAGCGGTTCTGGGGGGCCACGAAAGGCATGCGCACGAAGATGCCGCGCGCCACCAGACCGTCGAGCACGGCCTTGGCGAAGGCACCGTCACCGCCACAGTCGATGCTCACGAAATTCGCGGCCGAGGGCAGGGGCGTGAGCCCGTTGTCGACGGCGATCATGGCGATCCGGTCGCGCGCCTTTGTGATCTCGTCCTGAATGTGGGCCAACCAGGCACCGTCCTGCAAGGCGGCGAGTGCGCCTGCCTGTGCGGATCGGTTCATGCCGAAATGATTGCGCACCTTGTGGAAGGCCTGCATCAGTTCGGGCGCGCCGATGGCATAGCCCACCCGCCCGCCCGCGAGGCCATAGGCCTTGGAGAAGGTCCGCAGGCGCACCACGCGCGGATCGTCCCAGGGCAGGTCGAGCGCGGTACCCTGCGGTGCCGTCTCCACGTAGGCCTCATCGAGCACCAGCAGCGTGCCCTCGGGCAGGGTGTCCAGTGCGGCGGCGATGGTGGCACCGTCGTGCCAGCTGCCCATCGGGTTGTCGGGATTGGCCAGATACACCAGCTTTGCATCCACCTCTGCCGCCTTTGCGAAGAGTGCCGCAGGATCCTCGTGATCATCGCGGTAGGGCATCTTGTGCAGCACCCCGCCAAATCCCGCGACGTGGTAGTTGAACGTCGGATAGGCTCCGTCCGAGGTGACCACCGCGTCGCCCGGACCCACGAAGAGCCGCACGAGATACCCCAGCAGCCCGTCGATGCCTTCGCCGACCACCACATGATCCATGGTAGTGCCGTGATGGGCGGCAAGAGCTGCACGCAGGTCGAAACTCTCGGGATCGCCGTACATCCAGTGCCCTGTCTCCGCGATGGCGCGGATCGCGTCGGGGGAGGGTCCGAAGACGTTCTCGTTGGCCCCCAGCCGCGCCGCGAAGGGGCGGGCGAGAGCGCGTTCCTGCGCCTCCGGTCCCACGAAGGGCACTGAGGCGGGTAGGGATTCGGCGAGCGGGGTAAGGCGGAGCTTTGTCATGGGGGCAGTGTTAGAACGCAGGATGAATTGCGGCAAGGGGCAGGTGCCGCCACGTTGCACTGGCAAGCTTGGGCCGGATAGGGTGTGATCTGCAAGTCCCACAGGAGTACCGCCATGGCCCGTGTTACCGTCACCTATCAGGATCACATCGCCCACGTCCGCCTGACCCGGCCCGACAAGATGAACGCGGTCGATCAGCAGATGATCGACGCGGTAATTGCGGCGGGGCAGGAGGTGGCTGCGTCCGACGCCCGCGTCGTCGTTCTGTCCGGGGAGGGCAAGGCCTTCTGCGCGGGGATCGACATCACCGGGCTGTCGGGGATGATCGGCAAGGATCCGGCTGAGTTGCTGATGCCGCGCACTCACGGGGAGGGCACCACGAACCAGTGGCAGGAGGTCGCGATGATCTGGTCGCGGCTGGAGGTGCCAGTGATCGCCGCACTGCACGGGGCAGTCTATGGCGCGGGGCTGCAACTGGCGCTCGGGGCCGATATTCGCATCGCGGCTCCGGGTACGAAGCTGGCGGTGATGGAGATGAAATGGGGCATCCTGCCTGATATGGGCGGGATGGTGCTGCTGCCCAAGCTGGTGCGCAGCGACGTGCTGCGGCGTCTGACCTATACGGCGCAGGCGGTGGATGCGGCGCAGGCCGAACGCTGGGGTCTGGTGACGGAACTGGCCGACGATCCGCTGGCGGCCGCGATGGAACTGGCGGGGGTAATCGCGGGCAAGAGCCCCTCGGCGATTCGCGCGGCCAAGGTCCTGATCGCCTTTGCGGAGACGGAAGGGGCAGCGGCCGTGCTGGAAGAGGAATCCCGCGCGCAGGCGGACCTGATCGGCAAGCCGCACCAGATGGAGGTGATTGCCGCCGAGTTCGGCAAGCGACCGGCTGTCTTCAAATAAGCCGCCCCGCCCCTTGGGCGGAGCGACGTCTCAGCCCAATTCGGCCAGACGGTCGAGTGCTGCCTGCACCTGATCCGCTTCTTCCTGACGCGCTTCGAGGTTGGCCTGCGCTTCAGCGACGACGTCTTCGGGGGCGGAGGCGGCGAACTTCGGATTGTTCAACCGCCCCTTCAGCCCGCCGATTTCCTTGCCCAGCTTGTCGACCGATTTCTGCAAACGCGCCTTCTCCGCCGCGATGTCGATGATACCTTCCAGTGGCAGGCCGAGGCTCGCGCCTGGCGCGGGGATGGCGGCGGTGCCCTTGGGGAAGGTCTCCACCGCGGTCAGGCTTTCGACACCCGCGCGTCGTGCGATCAGGTCGGCGTTGTTGTCCCAGGCACGCTGCCCCGCCGCGTCGATCTGCGTGGCCAGCATCGGCACCTTCATGCTGCCGGGCACACCCATCTGCACGCGGGCAGATCGGATGTTCTGGATCAGGCCGATGACCCAGTTCAATTCCGCATCCGCCTCAGCATCGAC
>JBBSJO010000209.1:0-6801 GCA_038257185.1 Rhodobacterales bacterium
AAGCCACGCGCTAGCGAAATGCCGCGCTCAGCCCCCCCGTATACGAATTGGACCCCGGAGGAACCATGCCAGGGGGGGGCTGCGGACGCTACCGGCCCACTCCTGCCGTTCATTAGTGACGCCTTAGCAGCAGTGCAGCTTCACCAAACCAGCCATTCGTGCATCGCGCAGCATTTTCGGAGGGTGATGGTCGGCAGAGCGGACACAGCTGTCAACCGCTCAACGACTGCTTCCGGGGGCCAGACAGAAACGGTCGATATCGCCGGGGCCATGAGCGATTGGGTTTTGACCGGTACGCGTACATTTAACAGACCGCACAAGGGTTTGTTGAGGCGAATGAGTCGCCTTTGAAACTTCCCGCAACGCATCATTGGGCTAACTCCACCGTTGCGCGCGCCAACCGGACGATCAGTGCGCCAGCCGCCTGCGCGTCAGTTTCGTTCCACGCAATCCAGACATCCGCACCTGACGCCACCATGCGCGGAAAGCCAATCGTCCGGCCCGTGCGGACGAGGGTCAGCGCAACCGGTGTGCCGCAGCCATTCGTAGGTGTGGCACGGCAGACCAGGATTGCCTCGCCCGCAGCGGTCCGCTCGACCCAGCTGAAGAGTGCCGAGCCATCGGACAGCTGTACTACGTCCACCCCGCCGAAGGGCGCACCGAGGTCGATGCCCATTGGTGCAGCGAAGTTCGCACCCCGGTCGTCGGAGAACGCCATCCTGACGGCGGGAATGCCGTTCGCCGCCGTGAACCACACCAGAGCGACCCGGCTGCCATGGGCGTCGATGGCGGGGCCGTTCACCGGGCAGCCTGAAATTTCCCAGCCGTCGCCACTGATCCCGACCGGTTCGGACCAGACGCCATCGACCTGGCGCACCAGTGAGATGTCCCTGATTTCGTCCTCCGTCCGATCGCGATAGGCCAGAAGGACCGTCCCGTCGTCCAGTGCCACTGCCGTGGTCTGACAACAGGTGCAGGTCCGGTCGTCGAGCAGGATATCTTCTGCAAGCTCACCGTCGGCGGTAAGCGTGGTCGCGCGCAGCTGCATGGCATCCCCTTCGGCCTCGGCGGCACCCTGACTGTCGCCGGTGTCGTGGTTCCGCCCGTCGAGCCACATCGCCATAAGCCCGCCGGACCCGTCGGGAACCATCGACACAAATCCGTGCTGTTGCTGCGTGCCATCCCGATGCGGGACGATCCCTGCACCCCACGTGGCACCGTCATCGTGCGACAGGGAAATTTTGGTGTCGTAGGCGAAATAGCTGTCGCCGTTCATTCGCAGCCAGTTGATGGCGAGCGTTCCATCCGGAAGCACCACAACCGAGGGGAAATCGGCGTAATTGATGAACAGGTCGTCACCCTCCACGACCGTGGCTGGTTGCGACCATTCCAATCCGTCCAGGATTGCGGTCCTGACGGCGGCGTGAACCGGCCCGTCAGTCTCGATCCAGGACATCAGAACGCGGCCATCCGGCATAGTGGCAAGGGACGGACCTTCGGCGTTCAGCGTGGCCGGGGTGTCGATTTCCTCAAGGGATATGAACACCTGTGCCATAGCCGAAACACCGGAAAGGGCGAAAATAACGCCGCCCAAGGCGCTGAGGAAGACAGGATGACGCATCAAGAGACCTTCTGTGTGCAGACAGCAAGCACGACCCATGCCGCTGACTTTCAAAATAGTACTGACTTTGGATTTCCATGGATCGTCAGCAGCCGACTTAGGTAGAAGGAATCACCCCACAGTTCGGACCCTGCGACCAGTGTCATACTATTCGGCGTTCTCGACCAGCCAGGCGTTCATTTTATCGATCTCACCAACCTGCGCGGCAATGATTTCTCCGGCAAGTTCGATCATCTGTGGGTCGTCGCCGTACTCAAGCAGGACCTGCGCCATATCGATTGCGCCCTGATGGTGGGCTATCATAGCGCAGGCGAATGCCACGTCGGCATCTTCACGCATCATACCTTCTTCCATCGCTGGCATGGTGATTGCCATTCTGCGCATATTTTCCTGCACATGCTCTGGCATGGCATCAATATTGACACTCTCATACCCTTTGTCGTCAGCCTGACCGTCGTGCCCCATCGCCGAATGATCCATTTCCCCCATAGCAGACACATTGGTGCACTGTTCGGAAGGCTCGAACCCGGCATCCTGTGCGAAAGCTGGTGCAGAGAATGCCAACGCTGCAACGGCAGTTGCGAGGGCAGTCTTCATGATGTTCATTTTCGAGTTCTCCTGTTTAAGTCAATTTCTGAGAGGATCGGTGCGGGACTTTTCAGGCTGTGAACCACATCCCCAGCATCCAGAGGCCCATTCCCATCATCATCAGGTTTTCCGTCAAGCTTACGAATCCCAGAGGCACGTTCGAGTTGCCGCCCAGACAGGCACATTTCAACTCTCGTTTGTCGATGTATACGGCTTTGAACACGCTGATCGCGCCCACCGTTGCGATAAAGAGCGCCGCAGGAGCAGCAAGCGGGGTCAGTAACATGCCCGTCATCAGAATGCCTGCCCCCGTCTCCACCCAAGGATAGACATACGCATATGGCACCCATTTCCGCGCCAGCAGGTCGTAGTTGAGGAACATCGTCGTGAAGCTTTCGATGTCGCGGAGCTTCTGCATCCCCAAGAGGATCATCGAGACCGAGATGAACCAGCCGAGCGTTTGCCATGTGATCGTGCCGAGGAAGCCGATGGACAGCGCGATCGCCGTCGCCGCAGCCACGGCGAAGAGGTAGATCACCGGTTTGTAGGTTGTGGCCTTCGGATCGTAGTCGGTGAGCTTCTGGCGTAGGGCATCATAGCCACCGACGCGCTTGCCTTCGATCCAGACCTGCGGTGTCGTAGGAACGTCGTATTCTTCCTTGAACGCATCGACTTCTGACCGTTCGCGGAACAGCCGGTCATCGACCTTGAACCCCTTGCGGTCCAGAAGCCAGCGTGCCTTTTGCCCCGCCGGGCACAGATGGTTCGGCAGAGCCATGCGGTAGAGAACGGCTGTCTTCCCGTTCGCGGCGGTGGCGGGATCGGTTGTTACGTCGGCAACGTCGCGGGTGTCCTTTGGCATTTCATAATCTCCTTGCGATCAGCGTCCGCGAGAGTTGCGGATAAAATAAACGATACCGGTGATCAGAAAGGCGATGAAAATCAGGGCAATCAGTCCCATGCCGCCCATCATCGTCCAGCCTGCACCTTCGTGCATTTCACCATTCATCATTGCTCAGTTTCCTTCTTCGGTGCGGGGAGTGCCGGGGGCGGCGTTCCCATTGGCCTCGATATCCGCGATGTATCGCTTCATTTCCGCAATCTCGCCGCGCTGCGCCTCGATGATCGCATCGGCCAGCTCGCGGACGCGCGGGTCGGAAATGTTGGCCCGTTCGCTGGTCAGGATCGCGATCGAGTGGTGCGGGATCATCGCCTCCATCCAGGCGACATCGCCAACGGTGTCCTGAGACCGGACGAGATAAACCCCGGCGGCGAAGGCGATGGCTGCGCCCGCAAAGATCGCGATGTTGGCTTTCCGGTTTGAATACATGCCCAGCATGAAAGCGAGCATGATGATCGCCATCATCCCACCCATGTAGAGCGCCATCCACATCCGGGTCTGCGAGAAGAAGACGTGATCGAGGGCGTAGGTGTTGAGATACATCAGGCCAAACATCACAACCGTCGAGGTGCTGATCATGGCGAAGAACCGGCCATAGCCGCTGCCTTTGCCGCTTTTGCTATCGTGATGCGCGCCGTGTGAAACCATCGTAGTTTCGTCCTGATGTGCCATTGCCTGTCTCTTCAATATACCTATATGGGGTATATAACCAGAATGTCAGCCCCATGGTTCCCGAAAAGGAGCGCCGCTTGATGAAGGCCAACAAGGAAAAGACAATGGACCGCCTGTCGCGACTCGAAGGACAGGTGCGCGGTGTCGCAAAGATGGTCGAGAGCGACCGCTATTGTATGGACATCCTGGCGCAGACAGCCGCGATCCGGTCCGCCGTGCTGGGGGTGGAGAAACTGATCCTCGAACACCACGCGCAGCACTGCGTTTCAGCCGCCATCGAGAGCGGCGACCCTGAAGAACAGCGGGCCAAGTTCGATGAGCTGATCGGGCTTTTGCAGAAAGCGTCCCGGTAGGTTTTCTCAATCGAGCGCCTGCCCGCGCCAGAGCATCGCGGCAAGCGCCAGCGTCAGGATCGCGTCGATTCAGAGGCTTAACAGCCCCCACCATCCCGGCGCGGGGCTTGCGATCACCGATCCGGCGAACAAATCGAATATTCCGTGCCCGAGCAGGGCAGCGGCCAGTATCTAGGACGAAGTGCGCGCGCCGATGATGGCCAGTGCCGCAAAGCCCGCCGCAAGTCCGATATGTACGACGATTTACAGCGTGTCGCCGGTCTGGATCGCGAAGACCACATAGAAGGATGCGATGGCGACCATTGTGGTGGCCCAAGTTCCGCGCTGGTTCATCACACCACCGAGTGCCATGAGTACTACCGTCGTCCCGCCGAGACTGATCCCGGTCAGAAGAGACACCCAGAACATCGTCTCAACGGTCCCCCTCCATTTCGTCGTGCCGGTCGCGGATGTCCTGCGGCCAGGTCGATTTGATGTAACTGAGGACGGCGATGATCTCGTCATCCGTCAGGACGCCCTCATAAACGGGCATACTGGATTCGTAGTCCGGATCGCCGATCAGAGCGGCGGTCCCGTATTTCGTGAGCCGGAACAGCGTGTCACCGTCATGGTGCCATGTGTGTCCGGTTTCATCGTGAGGCGGTGCCTGGAGCCGCCCGTCCGCACCGGGCGAGCGCCAGTTCGGCTGGCCTGCGAGGTTTGCACCGTGGCAGGCCGCACAGTTATCGGCGTAAACCTCCTGCCCACGGGCCACCACGTTCGGGTCCGAGGGATAAAGCGCGGTTCCGGCCGGTGCTGACGTTCCCCACCCGAAGGCGAGGACAGCGGCTCCCACAAGAACCGCTGCCCCGATGCCGAGTGCTGCAATCCGGTTCACAGACCGGCCTGATAGAAGACCTCGCCTTCACCGGCCGCGCCGCCGAAGGCTATCACGTCATACCGCGCAGTTGGATCGTTCCCCATGCCGGGAGAGCCGCCGGGCATTCCCGGCACCGCGATCCCGGAGATCTCCGGGCGTTCTTCGAGCAGTTTGGCAAGGGCCGCGAACGGGACGTGGCCCTCGACCACATAGCCGTCGATCATGGCAGTATGGCAGGCCCACATCGTTCCGGGCACATCGTTGTCCAGCTTGACGCTGGTGACATCGGCGGTGTCCGTGACCTCTATGTCGTAGCACTCTTCGCGGGCCAGAGCGACCCACGCGCCGCAGCAGCCGCAGGTCGGACTTTTGGTCACGTGCATCGTGCCATGATCAGCCATGCCGGAATGGCTGTCTGCATGAGACATTCCGACTGCACCGAAAGAGGCGAGGCCAAGTGCAAGGGCGGTGGCAGGGGCGAAGGCAAGTAGTGTCTTGATCGGTTTCATGTCAGTTCCTCTCGACGGGAAAGCGTAGGTTGGGCTCGTTCGTGCCATTCGCCGCAGTCTATACGAAGGGCCGCTGTCGGGAAATCGCATAGACTTTGCAAACCCTACTTACTGCACACAGCCGCCGTTGGTGCGCAGCGCAGCACGGGGGCTTCGGTATGCTAAGGCTTGAATGGCCGCTTTTGCAATTCTGGCACAGAACCTTCGCAGGCGCAGCTAAGGTCCGGTTTCCGCCCCTTGCGACGATCCGAGCCCGCCCTTTGCGTTGCTGAGAGTGAGAGGAGTGCCGGTTTCCCGGTGACGGGTTGAGGGTTGGGAGAGTGGCTTCCAACGCCTGTCGCGGGAGATAGCCGATGGGCGTTGTTGAAGTTCTGGATCCGGTGCGGCCGACGAAGGCGGGTGGCTGGAAGGTGGACGTGAGCCGGGGTGAGCGGAACGGGCGGGTATCGTCCGAGTGGTTCAACCGGCCCGATGACGAGCGGTATCTGTCGCTGGATGATCTCTGGGCATCGGTGAAGGGCCGGTCTGAGCGCAGCCGCAGCCGGGTGGTGCAGACGGCCGATATCCGGGTCGAAGCCTCGCGCGACAGCGCCGAGCGGCTGCACCTGGTCCTGCCCAAGGCGCAGGAACCGGTCGCGCCTACGCACTGGGCCTTCGGCCAGCTTGCCAGCATCGTCGGCGCCCCGGCCTCCTACTTGCGACAGCTGCCCGCGCCACTGGCTGGGATTAACCTGCAATACGGCCTGACCAACCACCGCGCTGAGCAGGTGAAAACCTTCGAGACGGAAGACGGCCGCACCGAACTGCGCGCCATGACCGGCCCTGACTACGGCCGTTATCTGAACAGTCAAGCTGTCTCACCGGCCACCGCCTGATCATTTTCATCACCGCTGCGTTGAGCGCTGCCGCCGAGCGGCAGTGATCGCTTGCGCATGCGCTGTCCCCCAAGAGGAGTTTTCACCATGTCCGCCAGGATCCAATCCGGGGCGCGTGCCAATGTTTACACGCGCATCACTGAAGAGATCATAGCTGCGATCGATCAGGGAACCGGTGAGTGGCGCGCGCCATGGTTCCACGACGGCACGAGTTCTGCCTCTCCAACCAACCTGGCGTCGGGCAAACGCTACCGGGGGATCAACACGCTGGCCCTGTGGGTTTCGGCCATGACCTTTGGCTATGGCGACGGTCTTTGGGGCACCTACAGGCAGTGGCAGGACGTCGGCGCCCAAGTGCGCAAAGGCGAACGGTCCTCTACGGTTGTGCTATGGAAGCCTACCCAATCTTCGGAATGCGAAGAC
>JBBSJO010000210.1:0-6681 GCA_038257185.1 Rhodobacterales bacterium
CCTTGTTATAATAATAAAGAAAAGAAGAAAGATGATGTTGTAAGTAGGGAGCGGGATATCTGTGGATTAATGGCTTGTTCAGGGGGTTATCCAGATGGGGATAATATTGTCCCAAGCCAGCCGAGACCCGTAATGTTAAAAAGATTATTTATTAGAAACAGTTACCTGGTTGCTACCAAATGGATTTCCTCTGTGGATTAAGCGTGGGACAGAAACCCGGGAACCCGGTTTGCTCCCAATACAGAGTTATCCTTCTCCACCTCTGCGGGAATCGCTGACAACCGCGCGGATTACACCCGTCGTCCTGACCTTGTGTCAGTCCCGCCGATTATGCAGAAGAAGTGCTTAAGAAACTCCTAACCCCATACACAGGGTTTTCCACATGGCTGCTCGGCTCATCCTTGCCTCAGGTTCCGCGATCCGGACCCAGCTTTTGCGGCAGGCGGGCGTGGCGCATGAGGTCATCGTGCCGCGCGTGGATGAAGAGATGATGAAGCAATCGCTGCTGGCCGAGAACGCCCCGCCCCGCGACATCGCCGATGCGCTCGCGGAAATGAAGGCGCGCAAGGTCAGCGAAAAGCACCCCGGCGCGCTGGTGCTGGGGTGCGATCAGGTCCTGGATCATCGCGGCACGATCCTGTCGAAACCCGAAAACCCGGCGGATGCCACGGCACAACTGCACGGCCTGCGCGGCGACCGGCACAGCCTGTTGTCCGCGGCGGTGATCTGCGAGGACGGCAAACCGATCTGGCGGCACGTCGGGCAGGTGCGCCTGCGGATGCGGGACATCAGCGATGCCTACGTCGAGGATTATGTGGCCCGCAACTGGGACAGCATCCGCCACGCCGTCGGCTGCTACAAGCTGGAGGAAGAGGGTGCGCGCCTTTTTAACTCCATCGAGGGGGATTACTTTAACGTGCTTGGTATGCCACTTCTGGAACTGCTGAACTACCTGACCTTGCGGGGGGATTTGCCGACATGAGTTTGCCGAGGATACCGCTGGCCGGGGTGATCGGGGCACCGATAGCACATTCGAAGTCGCCGCAACTGCACCATCACTGGCTCAAGACCTATGGCATCGCCGGTCATTACATCCCGATGGAGGTTGCTCCCGAAGATCTGGCGGAGGCGCTCAAGACCTTGCCAAAGCTCGGTTTTGTCGGGATAAACGTGACGATCCCGCACAAGGAAGCAGTCCTGGCGCTGGCCGATCTTGTGACCGACCGCGCGACGCTGATCGGGGCCGCGAATACGTTGATCTTCCGCAAGGATGGCAAGGTGCATGCCGACAATACGGACGGGTACGGATTCATCGAAAACCTCAAGACGGGCGCCCCGGGCTGGCGCCCGAAGGAAGGCCCCGCTGCCGTGCTGGGCTCCGGGGGCGCTGCGCGTGCGGTCGTCGCCTCGCTGCTGGATGCGGGTGTGCCCGAGATCTACCTCGCCAATCGCACGCGGGTGCGGGCCGACCGGCTGAAATCGGATTTCGGCAGCCGGGTGCAGGTGTTCGATTGGGTACAGGCGGGCAATATGCTGGATCACGCCGACCTTGTGGTGAACACCACCTCGCTCGGGATGATCGGCAAGAACGAGATGCGCGTGCCGCTGGATGGATTGCGCAAGGGAACGTTTGTGACCGATCTGGTCTATGCGCCGCTCAAGACACGCCTGCTGGAAACGGCAGAGGAGATGGGCTGCGTTACCGTCGATGGCCTTGGCATGCTGCTGCATCAGGCAGTGCCAGCCTTCGAGCGGTGGTTCGGCAAACGCCCCGAAGTGGATCGCGCCACCCGTGCGGCGGCACTGCGCTGATGTTTCTGCTGGCGCTGACCGGGTCCATCGGAATGGGCAAATCGACAACCGCAAGGATGTTCGCGGACGAAGGCTGCGCCGTCTGGGATGCCGATGCCGCCGTACACCGGCTTTACGACGAAAGTGGTGCTGCGGTGCCTGCCTTCTCCAGCGCCTTTCCCGAAGCGGTGATCGGCGGTGCTGTCTCCCGCCCGCAGCTCAAGCAGATCATCGCAGGCGATCCGGACGCGCTGCGCCGGATCGAGGCGATCGTGCATCCGCTGGTGGCCGAGGACCGCAGGGCCTTTCTGCAAGCCGCCACCGCCGACATCGCCGTGCTCGACATCCCGCTTCTGTTCGAAACCGGCGGCGATGCGAAGGTGGACGCTGTCGCCTGTGTGACCATCCCGGCAGAGGTACAGCAGGCGCGGGTACTGGCACGCGGCACGATGACGCAGGCGCAGTTCGAGGCGATCCGCGCCAAACAGATGCCCAACGCCGAAAAATGCAAGCGTTCCGACTATGTGATCGAAACCGATACGCTTGAACACGCACGCGCGCAGGTGCAGGCTGTGGTGGCGGACATCAGGGAAAAATTGAACAATGCGTGAAGTCGTGCTCGACACCGAAACCACTGGATTCGACCCTGAAACCGGGGACCGGATCGTTGAAATCGGTGCTGTGGAACTGATGCGTCACATGGCGACGGGTCGGACCTTTCACCAGTACATCAACCCCGAACGCGCCATGCCGGAGGAGGCCTTTCAGGTCCACGGGCTGGGCGACGATTTCCTGCGCGACAAACCGAAGTTCGCGCAGATCGGGCAGGCCTTCGTGGACTTCATCGGCGATGCCAAGCTGGTGATCCACAATGCGGCCTTCGACATCAAGTTCCTGAACGCGGAACTGAAATGGATGGGCCTGCCGCAGATCCCCTGGGAACGGGCGATCGACACGCTGGCCATTGCGCGCAAACGCTTTCCGGGCTCGCCTGCCTCGCTCGACGCGCTGTGCCGGCGGTTCGGCATCGACAACGGGGCGCGTACGCTGCACGGCGCGTTGCTGGACAGCGAAATTCTGGCCGAAGTCTATCTGGAACTGATCGGTGGTCGGCAGCCCGACTTTGCCCTGTCGTCGCAGCCGCAACGAAAGGAAGGCGATCTTAGCGTCGAATGGATGCCAAGGCCGCGCCCTGTACCGCTACCGCCCAGGCTGAGCCAAGCCGAGATGGAGGCCCACGCAGCTTTTGTCGGCACGCTGGGTGCCGACGCGCTGTGGAACCGGGTTTAGGCGTCGGCCTTGGGCGGGTTCTCTGCCTGACGGCGCGCGATCTCGTTTCGGTACATGGACAGAAAGTCGATGTTTTCGAGGTTCAGCGGCGGGAAGCCGCCGTCGCGGGTAATGTCGCTGACCACACGGCGCAGGAACGGGAAAATCATGCGCGGGCATTCAATCAGCAGGAAGGGATGGATCTGGTCATCCGGCACATTCTCGATGTGGAAGATGCCGACATAGTCGATCTCCAGGATGAACAGCATCGTATCGCCGCCCTTGGCCTTCGACGTGACCTTCAGCTTGATCGCGGTTTCGTACTGGTTGTCGGCGGGGCGCTTCTTGGCGTCGAGGTTCACCTGAACCTGCACGTCGGGCTGCACATCGGTCGGCGCACCCTTTTGCGCCATGATGTTTTCAAAGGACATGTCGCGGATGAACTGCCCCAGAACACGCATTTGAGGTGCTTGCGGCGGTGTTGCTTCGGCTTCGGCCATGGAAAGCTCTCCTTGAGAAATCAGATTGCGGGGGGCTTAGCAGGTTGCGGCACCGCTCTCAATGCTTTGTCCAGCCGGAACGGCCATCCTTGCCGCGCCGCTCGCCTTGCGCGATCTCGTGATACTCGCCTTCGATCACATCGCCGCCGCGCCGTGGATCGCGCGCCGGCCCCTGCGGCGGTGGTGCGCCGGGCGCGCCGAAGCCTTGCACCGTGACCCGCGCTCGGATCGCCTTGTAGACGGCCTTGCGGACTCCCGGCACCAACAGGGCAAAACCGACGGCGTCGGTGAAGAACCCCGGTGTCAGCAGCAGCGCCCCGGAAAACAGGATCATCGCGCCGTGCAGCAAGGGCTCCGTCGGATCGCGGAGATCAGAGAAGGATGACCGCAATTGCCCCAGCGCGATGGCCCCCTGCGAACGGACCAGCCAGGTGCCCAGCACCGCCGTGAAAAGCACGATGGCGAGCGTCCAGCCGAGGCCGATCAACCCGCCGATCTTGATGAACAGCGTGATCTCGATCAGCGGAACGGCGATAAATGCGATCAACAGCCACATGGGCAAGGCTCCTTTACAGGACCGGCACAGTGGACTTGGCCCGGTCGAGCACCTACATAAGACTTTGACGACGATCTTTCCATGCTTTCACCCCATGAGGTTCCGATGAACTCACCGATGATACAGCTTCTGGTCTTGGCCGGTATTGCCGTATTCCTGATTCTCCGCCTGAAGAATGTCCTGGGCACACGCGAGGGTTTCGAGAAACCCCCGGTGACGGATCAGACGACGGCGCGGCGCACCGGCCCGGCGCTTGAGGTCATCGAAGGTGGCCCCGATCTGGACATCGCCGATCACGTGGCGGTGGACAGCGATGCCGGCAAGGCATTGGCCCAGATGAAGCGGATCGAGCCGTCCTTCGGGGTCAGCGATTTCCTTGGCGGCGCAAAGGGTGCCTACGAGATGATCGTCATGGGTTATGAACATGGCAATCTGGCCGAGATTCAGCCGTTCCTGTCCGAAGACATCTACGAGAGCTTCGTCGACGGTGTGGCGGCGCGCGAGGATCAGGGCCTCAAGGTAGAGGCGCACTTCATCGGTGTGCGGGAAACCACGCTGGTAGATGCATCGCTGGACCCCGACACGAAAGAGGCCGAGATGACCATTCGTTTCGGCGCCGAACTGACCTCTGCCGTGCGTGATGCGGGCGGCGATATCGTCGAGGGCAGCACGACCGAAATCAAACGGCAGAAAGACACCTGGGTCTTTGCCCGCATCATGGGCTCGGACGATCCGAATTGGCTTCTGGTTTCTACAGACGGGTAGGCCATGCGCTTTGTGCATGGGCTGTTGCGGGGGGTGTCGGTTTGACGCCCCCCGTCCATGCCGACGTCAGCTACAAGGTGCTGGACTTCGATCAGCTCGATGGCTGGGCGAAGGACGACCACGCCGCCGCGCTCAAGGTCTTCCGAAACACCTGCCGCGACATGGAGGACATCGACTGGCGTGCCCTGTGCAAGTTCGCCGATGCCGATCCCGACCCGCGCCAGTTCTTCGAGCTTTTCTTCCGCCCCGTTCTGATGGAGGACGGGCAGGACGCGCTGTTCACAGGATACTTCGAACCGGAACTTGACGGCGATCTCTACCGGTCGGAACGCTTCAAATATCCCGTCTACGCCATGCCGCCCGAGGCGATGGATGCCAATCCCTGGCTCACCCGGCGCGAGATTCTCGACACCGACGTGATGCAGGGCCGCGGTCTGGAAATCGCCTGGGTGGACGACCCTGTGGAGCTGTTCTTTCTGCAAATTCAAGGGTCTGGACGAATCAGGCTTCCGAACGGCGAATACAGGCGCGTCGGCTATCGCGGCGCCAACGGCCATCCTTATCGGTCCATCGGGGTCGAACTGGTGCGGCGCGGGGTCTATAGCGCGCATCAGGTGAGCGCCGAGGTGATCAAGAACTGGGTCCGGCGGAATCCCGACGAAGGTCAGGAACTCCTGATGCACAATCCCTCCTACGTGTTCTTCCGCGAGGTCAGCAAGGTCCCGGCCGATCAGGGGCCGCTGGGGGCGATGAACCGATCTGTCACCGCCATGCGCTCCATCGCCGTCGACCCCGGCTATGTGAAACTGGGTGCTCCGGTGTGGATCGAGAAGGACGGCAAGAAACCCCTGCGCCGCCTGATGATCGCGCAGGACACCGGCTCTGCCATCAAGGGCGCGCAGCGGGCGGACATCTTTTTCGGCACTGGCGACAAGGCCGGGCGCGCCGCAGGTCAATTGCGCGATCCGGGGCGGATGTTCGTGCTGATGCCGATCCAGCGGGCTTATGCGCTGCTGCCGGAAAGCGCGATATGAAGCGGCGTCGCCTGAATGACGACGATCTTGCGCTGTGGCGGAAAGTGACGGACCGGACGGAGCGGCTGGACCTCAAGACGCTGTTCACCCCGGCCATAGACGCGCCTGCCCCCGCGCCGCCGGCACTGCGTCGCGCGAAATCGGTGGTGCTGGGCAAGCCCATAGCCCCCGCCAAACCACGGACTCACGACCTGAAGCCGTCCTTGCACGATCAGTTCCGCAGTGCGCCGGTGCAGATGGACCAGAAGGCTTTCGGAAAGCTGAAACGCGGCAAGCTGAAACCGGAGGGGCGGATCGACTTGCATGGTATGACGCTCGACCTCGCGCATCCCGCCCTGACCGGCTTTATCCTGTCGGCTCACGCCCAGGGCAAACGGCTGGTGCTGGTGATCACCGGCAAGGGCAAGCAGCGCGACGACGGCGGCCCGATCCCGGTGCGTCACGGCGTACTGCGCCATCAGGTGCCGCAGTGGTTGTCGATGGCGCCACTCTCTGCCGCCGTGTTGCAGATCACGCCCGCGCATATCAGCCACGGCGGCACCGGCGCGTATTACGTTTACCTCAGGCGCCAGCGCTAGCGCTTGAGCCGCGGTCGATACCGCAGGATTCCGTAGGTCGCCAACCCCGCCGCCGCGACGTAGTAGACGGCAATCGGCAGCATCTGCTCGGGGAAGGTCACGCCCAGGTCGATGAACCAGCCCGTGATCCCCGGCCCGATGGCCGACCCGAAAACCATCAGCGCCGCCGCAACAGCCTTGATCGCGCC
>JBBSJO010000211.1:0-6679 GCA_038257185.1 Rhodobacterales bacterium
TGCCTTGCCCGCGAACTCGGTCTTCGGAGCCGCAAATCCCTTTGCAGCTTCGGGCGTCGGCGCGGGCGCCGTGGCTGGTGCGGTCGGGGTAACCGCTGGTCCCACGCCCGCGATGATCTTGCGCATGTCATGGCGCGTGATCTCGAAGCGGCGCGGCGCGTGGCCGATCTCACCCTTGCTTACCAGACATCCCAGCGCCCGGCTGACATCACCCAGATCGCTTTTCAGCGGCAGGATCAGCATCTGCGCTTCCAGTGCCGCGCGGCCCATTGCACCGGGTGCGGACAGATGCATGAGGCTGGTAGCCGGGGTCTGGAAAACTTCCTCCAACGTATCGGCCACCTGCCGCCGTGCGCCCGGCCCGAAAAGAGCCGTCAGCGGCATGCCCCGCACTTCCATCCCCATCAGATCGCTCAGATGGCTGCCCGCCACCCGCAGACGGGCAATCCCCGGCGCGATCCGCTCGATGATGAAGGCGTTTTCCAGCGCCCGCTCGATCCCCCGCGGGTCGATATCCGCCCGCTTGGGCAAGAGCCGCGTGCCGCGCAGCGCTTCCCAATAGGCCTCGACCTGTGCGATGGCGGCAAAGCCGGTATCTGGGTTGTAATCTGACATTGAGATTACATTCTGCGCATTCTGGTTAGGGTTGTCCATGAACGTCACTTCTCAATTCGCTTTGGGCCCGGCTCCGGGGCGCGCACATGCTGCACGTCCCCGCGAAACGGCCATACATGTAACGCCCCCACGCCACATTTCTGTCAAAACCCTTAATACACCATATGAGTCGAATTGGTCGTAGTTTCGGTAACACTGGTTAACAAGTGAACGGCCTTGCTACGCGCCACCGGTTCCGGCGGGGGCTTGCCCCTGCGCCCGGATTCGCCCTATTGCAGGGCAAGAGCGGCAGGAAGGACAGCGCATGATCAAGTCGATGACCGGGTTTGCCTCTGCCAGCGGTGCGGCCACCCGCTTTACCTGGGGCTGGGAGCTGCGCAGCGTCAATGGCAAGGGCCTCGACCTGCGCCTGCGGGTGCCGGATTGGATCGAAGGGCTGGAAACCGGTCTGCGCCGCAAGCTGGGTGCCGTGGCCCTGCGTGGCAATATCACCTGCAACCTGCGGCTTGTGCGCGAAGACGGCGGCGCGGGTCTGGAAGTCAATGGCGACCAGCTTGCTGTCGTGCTCGCTGCCCTGCACGAGATCGAAGCGCGGGCGATGGATGCGGGCGTATCGCTGGCACCTTCCAAGGCCACCGATATAGTTACCATGCGCGGCGTGCTGGACCAGCCCCGGCAGGAAGACGACACCGCAGCACTTGCCAATACCCTGCTGGCAGATTTCGACGCGGTGCTGGAGGCCTTCGATGCGATGCGCGGCAATGAGGGGACGGCACTGGCGCAGGTGCTGCAAGGCCAGCTTGACCAGATCGAAACCCTGACGGCAGAGGCCGCTGCCCTGACAGAGACGCGGGCCGAGGAGATGGCCGCCACCTTGCGCCGCAACCTTGCACGGGTGATGGACAACCTGGACGGGGCCGACGCGGGCCGCGTGGCACAGGAACTGGCGCTGATCGCCGTGAAGGCGGACGTGACTGAGGAGATTGACCGTCTGGGCGCACATGTCAGTGCCGCGCGGGCGCTGATGGGCGACGGGGGTGCCGTGGGCCGCAAACTCGACTTCCTGATGCAGGAGTTCAACCGCGAGGCCAATACACTGTGTTCCAAGGCGCAGAACGGGGCGCTGACTACCGTGGGATTGGCGCTGAAGGCGGTGATCGACCAGATGCGCGAACAAGTGCAGAATGTGGAGTAGGACATGAAGGATCGACGCGGTTTGCTGATCATCCTCAGTTCGCCCTCTGGTGCGGGCAAGTCGACGCTGGCGCGGCGGCTGCGTAAATGGGACCAGTCGGTGATCTTCTCCGTCTCCGCCACCACAAGGTCCCCGCGCGACGGAGAGGTCGACGGCACCGACTACGATTTCGTCGATCAGGACACCTTCAAGAAATGGGTGCGCGAGGACGCGCTGCTGGAGCACGCGCAGGTCTTCGGCAATTATTACGGATCGCCCCGCGCCCCGGTGGAGACGGCGATCAAGTCGGGGCACGACGTCCTTTTCGACATCGACTGGCAGGGCGCCCAGCAGATCGGCAAATCGGCGCTGCAACAGCATGTGTTGTCGATCTTTATCCTGCCACCCTCCATCGGGGAATTGCGCCGCCGTCTTGTCTCGCGCGGTCAGGACACGGCGGAGACCATCGGCAAGCGTATGGAGAAGAGCTGGGACGAGATCAGCCACTGGGACGGCTACGACTACGTGCTGATCAACGACGATCTGGACGAGACCGAGGAACGGCTCAAGACCATTATCAACGCAGAACGGCTGCGCCTGACCCAGCAACCCAGACTTGTGGACCACGTTCGCAAGCTGCAAGCGGAATTCGAGGAGAAATCATGACCCTTTATGCCCTGGGCGATGCCCGCCCCGATGTGGACCCCGACGCCTGGGTCGCCCCGGATGCAAATCTGATCGGCAGGGTCGTGCTGCATGTCGGCGCCTCCGTCTGGTTCGGCGCGACCCTGCGCGGCGATAACGAGACGATCACGGTGGGACCGGGCAGCAACGTGCAGGAGAACAGTGTTTTCCATACTGACATGGGTTTCCCGCTGACCATCGGCGAGAACTGCACCATCGGCCACAAGGTGATGCTGCACGGCTGCACCATCGACGACAATACCCTGATCGGTATGGGGGCAACGATCCTCAATGGGGCGAAGATCGGCAAGAACTGTCTGATCGGGGCAGGGGCGCTGATCACCGAGAACAAGGTCATCCCGGACGGATCGCTCGTCATGGGCGCGCCGGGCAAGGTCGTGCGGCAGTTGGACGATGCAGCCATTCAGGGGCTCACCGCCAGCGCGCAGCATTACACCGAAAACGCTGCCCGCTTCCGCCGCGACCTCAGCCCGCTCTGAGCCATGACAGCGGTGCCGCTTCTGCCCGACATCGTCGCGGCCCTGCCGCTGCCGACGCTCGCCATCGACCGCAGCGAACGCATCGTTGCGCTGAACGCGCCTGCCGAAGTGTTGTTGGGGAAGGGGGCTGTCGGGCGGCATTTCATCACGGTCCTGCGCCAGCCCACATTGGTGGAGGCGGTGGAGCAGTGTCTGGCCGACGGGATTCCCCGCAAACCCCTCTATCTGACGGGCGACAGCAGCGGCGACACGTCCTATGAGGTCAGCCTGCACAAGATCGCGGGCACCGGCACGGTGGTGTTGAGCTTTCAGGACATCACCCCCCTGTCGCAGGCCGGACAAATGCGCCGCGACTTCGTCGCCAACGTCAGTCACGAGCTACGCACGCCGCTGACTGCGCTGATGGGCTTCATCGAAACCCTGCGCGGCCCCGCCCGCGACGACGCGGCGGCCCGCGACCGCTTTTTGGGCATCATGACGGGCGAGGCGGAGCGGATGAACAGGCTGGTCGGCGATCTTCTGTCGCTGAGCCGGGTGGAGGCGGAGGAGCGCGTGCGCCCGACCGCGAAGGTCGATCTGCACGAGGTGCTGCAACGCACGCTGCGCAACCTCAATCCGCTGGCCGTGGACAACGACGTGACCCTGCACCCCGATCTGGGCGACAGGCCGCTGCAAATTCTCGGCGATTCTGATCAGTTGCTTCAGGTCTTCACCAATCTCGTGGAGAACGCGATCAAGTACGGCGGCAGCGGGGAACGGGTGGAGGTCACGTTACAGACCAGTGACCGGGACCCCGTGACCCGTGGACCCGCGGCGCGGATCGCCGTGCGTGATTTCGGCCCCGGCATCGACCCGCTGCACCTGCCGCGTCTCACCGAACGGTTCTACCGCGCCGACAGTCATCGCAGCCGCGCGCTGGGGGGGACAGGACTGGGTCTTGCCATCGTGAAACACATTCTGAACCGCCATCGCGGTCGGCTGAAAATAGCCAGTCAACTGGGGCAGGGGGCGGAATTTACTGTCGTCCTGCCACTAGATGTTGTGGGTAGCTGAGTTATCCCCAGCAAAATCGCCGAGCACCGGCACCTGTCATAAAACTGTAATAGAGTTGTCACAAAAGACAAACATGCCCCCCGTAGACGGGCCGCAAGATCACCATGGGGGTGATTGTTTTCGGAACTGACAGGAGACACCATGTCTTTCACCAAACTTGCAACATCCGCGCTGGCCATCGCCGCCGTATCCGCCACCGCCGCTGCCGCACGCGACCAGGTGCAGGTCGCCGGTTCGTCCACCGTGCTGCCCTATGCCTCCATCGTCGCCGAAGCCTTCGGCGAGAACTTTGACTTCCCGACGCCGGTCGTGGAATCGGGCGGATCCTCCGCCGGTCTGAAGCGCTTCTGCGAGGGCGTGGGCGAGAACACCATCGACGTGGCAAACGCCTCGCGCAAGATCAAGGAAAGCGAAGTCGCCGCCTGTGCCGCGAACGGTGTCACCGACATCATCGAAGTGCAGATCGGTTATGATGGTATCGTCTTTGCCTCCGAGATCGCCGGCAACGGGTTCGAGTTCACCCCGGAAGACTGGTTCAACGCCCTGAGCGCAAAGGTGGTCGTCGACGGCGCGCTGGTCGATAACCCTTACAAGACCTGGGACGAGGTGAACGCCAACTTCCCCGCCCAGCCGATCCAGGCCTATATCCCCGGCACCAAGCACGGCACCCGTGAAGTCTTCGAAGAGAAGGTGATCCTGGCGGGCTGCGAAGCCACCGGCGCCATCGACGCGTTCAAGGAAGCCAACGCAGGCGACGAGAAAGCGGCCGAAAAGGCCTGCATGACCCTGCGCACCGATGGCGTGTCCGTGGACATCGACGGCGACTACACCGAGACGCTGGCGCGCATCGAAAGCAACAAGGACGGCATCGGCGTATTCGGTCTGGCCTTCTACGAGAACAACACGGACAAGCTGCAGGTCGCAACCATGTCGGGCATCGTTCCCTCGACCGAGAGCATCGCCTCCGGCGAATACCCCGTGTCGCGTCCGCTCTATTTCTACATCAAGAAGGCGCATATCGGCGTCATCCCCGGCCTGAAGGAATACGCCGAGTTCTTCGTCGCCGACGAGATCGCGGGCCCCGACGGACCGTTGGCCGAGTATGGTCTGGTTTCCGATCCCGAACTGGCCGCGACTCAAGCCGTGGTGGCGGACGAGAAGGTGCTGGGCGGCGGCTCCTGAGCCCTGTCTGACTGAAAGCGCGGGGGCGTCTTGGCGCCCCCGCTGTCCGTAGTGCCTGTTGCAGGGGCACCCAAGACGATCCGCCAGAGGCGCGGATAGAATACCGGGGGAAACGTGACCGACCTTCTCATCAGCGGCTCAGCGACCATGCTGGTCATCGCCGTCCTCCTGCTGTCGCTGGCGGGGTTCGTCTCGTCACGCCACCGCGCCGTGGCCTCCGTGGGGGGCGACATCAGGCGGCTCCATTCCCTGCCGAACTATTACGGCTACAACGCCGGGTTGCTTGTCGCCGTTCCGGCGCTCTTTGTCCTGGTGGTCTGGATGCTGGCCCAGCCCGTGATCGTGCAGAATGCGGTCATCGGCCTTATCCCCGATGCGGCAGTCGCCGATGGTTCCTCCGTCAACCTTATGATGAGCGACGTGCGCCGCGTCGCCGAAGGCCTTGATGGCGCCGTCGCACAGGGTGCCATGACAACAGCCGAAGCCGCCAACCTCAGCGCCGATGCCACCGATGTGCGGGCACGGCTGGCCGATGTCGGGGTGGCACTGGGGTCGGACGTCAGCGCACCGGTGCTGAACGCGGCCCAGAAATACCGCGCCCTCACACGCACCGGCAATCTTGCGATGATCGCCGTGGTGTCACTTCTGGCGCTGGCGGGCCTTGTTTTTGCCTATCGCCAGAGCACCGGCACCTTCCGTGCGCGAAACGTGGTTGAGGCGGGCATCAAGGCTCTGCTGATCCTGGCGGCATCGCTCGCTATCCTGACGACGGTCGGCATCGTCCTGTCGATGCTCTTCGAATCCATCAACTTCTTCCGCCTGCACGACTGGAAGGATTTCTTCCTTGGCTCGACATGGTCCCCCAACTTCCGCGGCGACAGTGACCTGTCGATCCTGCCGCTGCTCTGGGGCACGCTCTATATCTCGATCATCGCCCTGCTGGTCGCTGTGCCCATCGGCCTCTTCGCCGCGATCTATCTCAGCGAGTACGCCAACAGCAAGGTCCGGGCCATCGCCAAGCCCCTGCTGGAAATCCTCGCCGGCATTCCCACCATCGTCTACGGCCTCTTCGCGCTGCTGACCGTGGGACCCTTCCTTGTGAACATCTTCGGGCGCGGCGATCAGGGGCTTCTTGGCGTCGACTGGATGAGTGGGGCGACTTCCGTGCTGACCGCCGGTCTCGTCATGGGAATCATGCTGATCCCCTTCGTGTCCTCGCTGTCGGACGACATCATCAATGCGGTCCCGCAGAGCCTGCGCGACGGCTCTTTCGGCCTTGGTGCCACGCACTCCGAAACCATCCGACAGGTGGTGCTGCCTGCCGCTCTGCCGGGCATCGTGGGCGCAATCCTCCTCGCGGCTTCGCGCGCCATCGGGGAGACGATGATCGTGGTGCTGGGGGCAGGGGCCATCGCCCGCATCTCGGGCAACCCGCTTGAGGCGATGACGACCATCACCACCCGCATCGTAA
>JBBSJO010000212.1:0-6650 GCA_038257185.1 Rhodobacterales bacterium
ACACATTGCCGGACATGTCAGAACTGCCAGGATTCGAGGATGGCGCGGACCTGCCCGACCTTCCCGAACTGAATGTCGGATAGGCCTGTGGTCAGGTAAAGGGCTGGGCCAGCGCGGGGCGTATGTTCTCGATGTCGTAGCCACCGGCGCGGGCGGCACCGATGATCTCCTCGACGGGCATTTCGCCTGCCTGCCCCAGCGCCCATGCAATGGTGGAGCGGGTGCCGGACGCGCAATAGGCCAGAACAACCTCGCCGGTCTGAACGCCGAGATCGCGGTTCTCTGCGATCACCTCGGGCACCATGGTCTGATGGGTGAGGGGGCGCAGGGCAAAGCTGAGCCCGGCGGCCTCTGCCGCAGCACGGATCGATTCCGCGTTGTGGCTGGGCGGCACCTCGGCATCCGGGCGGTTGCACAGGATGCGGGTGATGCCGGCAGCCTTGAGCGCCTCCATATCGCCGGGGTCGATCTGGGGGCTGACGAAATAGCGGGGGGTGAGTTGGCGAATGTCCATGCGCTGATGTACGCGGCGGCGCGCGGTCTGTCCAGTCGGCGGATGGCCTGCGCGGCTGCAATCCCGCCTGCGATCAATGCAGCCATTCCCGGCCACTTCGGAGTTTGCCCATCATCGCAGACTGATCACCGAACAAATACGGAACCCGGTCTGATGTCTCTCAGAGCTTGTTGATGGGCAGTTTCAGCATGACCGTTCCGCTGTCGTCCGCCTTGGGCATGTGACCCGCGCGCATGTTGATCTGCAAGGAGGGGACGATGAGTTTGGGCATCGGCAGCGTCGCATCGCGGGTTTCGCGCAGGGTGACGAAGTCATCCTCCCCCCGCCCGCCGCCGATATGGACGTTTGCGGCCTTCTGCGCCCCCACGGTGGTTTCCCAGGCGAAGGCATCGCGCCCCGGCGCCTTGTAGTCGTGCGCCACGAAGATGCGCGTGGCATCGGGCAGGGCCAGGATGCGCTTGATGGAGTGGTAGAGGTCACGTGCGGACCCGCCCGGAAAATCGCAGCGCGCGGTCCCGAAATCGGGCATGAAGAGTGTGTCACCGACAAAGGCGGCATCGCCGATCACATAAGTCAGGCAGGCGGGCGTGTGGCCCGGCGTGTGCATCACGTCGGCACGTATCTGGCCGATGTGGAAGCTGTCGCCGTCGCGAAATAGCGCGTCGAACTGACTGCCGTCGCGCTGAAACTCTGTACCCTCGTTGAAGACCTTGCCGAAGGTGTCCTGCACCGTGGTGATATGGCTGCCGATGCCGATCTTGCCGCCGAGTTTTTCCTGCAGGTAGGGTGCGGCGGAGAGGTGGTCGGCGTGGACGTGGCTTTCGAGGATCCACTGGGTCATAAGCTTGTGGCCCGTCACGAAGGCGATGATCCGGTCGGCAGAGGTGGTATCCGTGCGGCCTGCCGCGTGATCGAAATCCAGCACCGAATCGATGATTGCGCAGGCCGATCCGTCTGGGTCCTGCACCACATAGCTGACGGTATTGGTGGCTTCGTCGAAGAAGGCTGTAACGGTGGGGCTGGCGATGGGCAGGGTGACGGACATTAAATGTCTCCTCGGTGCTGTCATGAAACATAGCATTTTTTGCATGTGTCGCAAGCACTGGACACTGACCGACAGAATCGGAGTGCGGCACGGCAGCGGCGCGCAGCGGTATTTGGAAAAGGGTGAAGCAGGGGAGGCGGTGGTTGATCCAGGGTCGGGACCCTAGCCCAGGAAAATGCCGAGGATCACGAGCATAAGGCCGATGACGGACAGAAAGAGCGCGCCCATGTTCAATGGGACGGCGGACTTCAGCAAGGCGCGCATTGCGGCGTCGTCGAGTTTAGCGCGTTTGGCGCGGCTGACCTTCACGATGCACCAGATCAGGCCGACAAGGCCGACGAGCGACAGCGCGGCACCGGACCAGATGATCCATTCGAAAGCTGAGGTGGCGGCATTTTCCATGGGCGACACCGCTACGGCAAAGAGGTAACTCGTGCAAGACCCGCTTGCGGGGCGCGGGGCGGGCGGGTAGTCAGGCGCGAAAACACCCCGACCAGGAGCGCAGCATGAGCGATACAGCCACCAATCCCGATGTCATCGAGTCTGAGGTCGGCGATGCGACATACCGCGTGACAGCCAACGAATTGCGCGCCTTCGTGGAGCGGATCGAGCGGCTGGACTCGGAGAAAAAGGATCTTGCCGAGCAGCAGAAGGAGGTCATGGCCGAAGCCAAGGCGCGCGGGTATGACACCAAGGTTTTGCGCAAGGTCATCGCGTTGCGCAAGCGCGACAAGGACGACATTGCCGAAGAAGAGGCGGTGCTGGAGATGTACAAGGAAGCCCTCGGCATGTGATCTTCGCAGACCTTGGCGAAAATTGCTGGTGGCGGGGCTTGAACCGCGCCTCCGGCAGGGCCAAGTGCATCAAACGTCCGTGCGGCCTCCGCGACGCGGTTTGACCGAGGTCTGAAAGACACCTGATGGATTACGCGTTGATCGCGGGCGGTCTGCTCGGGCTTTTGCTCGGCGGAGAAATGCTGGTGCGGGGGGCTGTGGCGCTGGCGACGCGGCTGGGGCTGTCGCCGCTTTTCATCGGACTGACCATTGTGGGGTTCGGTACCTCGATGCCCGAGATGATGACGAGCGTGCAGGCGGCCTTCCTTGGCGCACCGGGTATTGCGATGGGCAACGTCGTTGGCTCCAACATCGCAAATATTCTGCTGATTCTCGGCATAGCCGCCCTGATCGCGCCGATGCGCGTGCAGCGGGATGCGTTTCGCCGCGATGGCGCGGTGCTGGTCGCGGCGTCACTTCTGTGCCTCTGGGTGGTGCTGGCCGGGCAGGTGGGGCGCTTGGTAGGTGTTCTGTTTCTGGCGGTGCTGGCGGGCTATCTGCTTTACGCGCTGCGGTGCGAGCGGCAGGGGGCGGGTGAGACCGAGCCCTTGCCCGAAGGCGTCGCCGGGCGGGGAACGGCATTGGTTCTCCTGCTGGCAGGGCTTGCGCTGACGCTTGTGGCGGCACGGTATCTGGTGATGGGGGCCGTTGGGGTGGCACAGGATCTGGGGATGTCGGACACGGTCATCGGTCTGACCATCGTGGCCGTCGGTACATCCATGCCGGAACTTGTCACTTCGGTCATCGCCGCGCGCAAGGGGCAGAGCGATGTGGCGCTGGGCAATATCATCGGGTCGAACATCTTCAACATTCTGGCTATTCTGGGGGTGACGGCCGTGCTGCACCCTCTGGCGGTACCGCCTGAAATCGCAGTCTTCGACATCTGGGTCATGCTGGCCGCGACGGCGGCGCTTCTCGCGGTGGCGATCACGGGCTGGCGGATCAACCGGGGCGAAGGGGCGGTGCTGCTTTGCGGTTATGGGGCCTATCTGTTGGTGCTGCTGCGTACCGGGGGCGCAGGGTAGGACGGAACTTCCGGATCAATACTTTTCATTAAGTTTCCTGTGCAAGAGATCAAGTCAGGGCAGGAAGCGTTTTGAGGAACCAGGGCATTGAACAAGTTTTACGATCAAAAACGCCGTCTGTCAGGTGCGTTTCGCGCTCTGCTGTTCGCAACCTTAGTCGGAACGGTTTCCGGCTTTGCCGTCGCCAAGGCACCTCCGGGGATTGAACATAGGATCGATGTTGCAGGTCGGCAGCGCATGTTGAGCCAGCAGATGACCAAGGCCGCATGCCTTGCCATGATCGATGTACAGCGAGAGCGCGAGGTCGCGATCGCCAATCGGGCTGCTGTGGAATTCGAGCGGATCCTCGAAGCATTGATCCTTGGCGCAGTGGAAGAAGGGCTCGCCGCTGAGGCCGACCCGGTCACTCTGAAGCAGCTGCACCATATAAAAAGGATCTCGCCCGCTCTGACGCGATCAGTGCAACAGATTGCAGCGGGAGACTTCCACACCGTTGCAGTCGGTATGATAATGGAGCGCAATTTGCCAACGCTGGCCGAAATGAACCGCGCGGTCGTGATGATTGAAGCGCAGGCGGATGGGCTTGCCACTCCGGCAGAACTGGCCTCCACGATAAATCTGGCCGGGCGCCAACGGATGCTGACGCAGAAGATGATGAAGGAGGCATGTTTCATTCACGCGGGCCTTGACCCGCAAAAGAACAGGACAGCGCTGGCCGATTCGATACAATTATTCGGCAAAACGCTGGCGGGCTTGCAGAATGGAGATCCCGCCAACGGTCTCATCGTCCCACCAAATGCAGGGATCAGCACTGCATTGGCGAAGAGTGCAGGGATATGGGGGGAGGTGCAACCTACCCTCGCAGCGCTTGCGGGAGGGGGCGATATCCATCCGCAGAATCTCGGTCCCTTGTCCGTCCGGCTGGATGCGCTGCTGGCATCGATGAATGCCGCCGTGGGCCTCTACGCGGACAGCCGCGATTGAGCCTACAGCGTGGACGGCCGCCCCTTGCATCGCTTCGACAACGGCCATAGAAGGGCGTGAATTTTTCGCCCGTGCGCAGGATCGCGCGGCATTTTGCTATGGAGCACACATGCAGGTCAACGAGACGCTGAACGAAGGTCTGAAACGCGGCTATGCCATCACCGTGACGGCTGCCGAACTGGAAGCCAAGGTCAACGAGAAACTGGCCGAAGCCCAACCGGACGTGGAGATGAAGGGCTTTCGCAAGGGCAAGGTCCCGCTGGCGCTGCTGAAGAAGCAGTTCGGCCCCCGCGTGATGGGCGAAGCGATGCAGGAAAGCATCGACGGCGCCATGGCCGAGCATTTCGAGAAGTCCGGCGACCGCCCCGCGATGCAGCCCGAGGTCAAGATGACCAATGAGGACTGGAAGTCTGGCGACGACGTCGAGGTCACGATGACCTACGAGGCGCTGCCGTCGATCCCCGAGATCGACATGGGCAAGATCAAGCTCGAGAAGCTGGTCGTGAAGGCCGATGACGCCGCCGTGGACGAGGCGCTGGGCAACCTCGCCGAGACCGCGCAGGACTTCAAGGCGCGCAAGAAGGGCTCCAAGGCCAAGGATGGCGACCAGATCGTCATGGATTTCCTCGGCAAGGTCGACGGAGAGCCCTTCGAGGGCGGCGCGGCGGAAGATTATCCGCTGGTGCTGGGATCCAATTCCTTCATCCCCGGATTCGAGGAGCAGTTGACGGGCGTGAAGGCGGGCGATGAGAAGGCCGTGACGGTCAAATTCCCCGACGATTACCAGGCTGAGCATCTGAAGGGCAAGGAAGCGACCTTCGACTGCACCATCAAGGACGTGAAGGAGCCTGTCGCCGCCGAGATCAACGACGAGCTGGCCAAAAAGTTCGGCTCGGATGATCTGGCGGCCCTGAAGGGTCAGATCAGCGAGCGGCTCGAGGCGGAATATGCCGGAGCCAGCCGCGCGGTGATGAAGCGGGCGTTGCTGGATGCGTTGGACAAGCTGGTCGATTTCGACCTGCCGCCGTCGCTGGTCGAGGCCGAAGCGGGTCAGATCGCGCATCAGCTTTGGCACGAGGAAAATCCGGACGTGGAAGGCCATGATCACCCCAAGATCGAAACGACCGAGGAGCACAAGAAGCTGGCGGTCCGTCGCGTGCGGCTGGGGCTGTTGCTGGCGGAGATCGGTCAGAAGGCCGAGATCGAAGTGACGGACGCGGAGATGACGCAGGCCATCATGGGGCAGGCGCGGCAGTATCCTGGCCAGGAACGCCAGTTCTTTGAATTCGTGCAGCAGAACCAGCAGATGCAGCAGCAGATGCGGGCCCCGATTTTCGAGGACAAGGTGATCGATCACATCGTCGAAAAGTCGAAGGTGACGGAGAAGGAGATCTCCAAGGAGGACCTTCAGAAGGCTGTCGAGGCGCTCGAGGACGAGTAAGATTTACCGCCATGTGGAAGAAACAAGGCCGCGCGGATTGCGCGGCCTTTTTTCGTTCTGGGGTATTGGTGTCATTTGCTGACAGGAGGGACTGCTAGAACGGCAGGACATCAAACAAGGAGACGGACATGATCGATCACAGTGGCATTCAGGTGTCGGATATCGCCAGGGCGCGGGCTTTCTATGACGCCTGCTTCGCGAGCCTAGGGGCCCGGCAGTTGATGGAGGTGCCCAAGGACTACACCGGTGGCAAGGTCGTGGTCGGCTACGGGCGCGACAAGCCGGATTTCTGGCTGTCCGAAGGGGTGGCACAGGTGCCGACGCTGCATTTCGCTTTCAGCGCAGGCGGGCGCGCAGAGGTCGACGCTTTCCACGCGGCCGCCCTCAAGGCGGGCGGCACCGACAATGGTGCGCCAAGGCCGCGGCCGCAGTATCATGCGGATTATTACGGTGCCTTCGTGCTGGACCCGGACGGGAACAACATCGAGGCTGTGTGCCACAAGCCCGGCTAGGCGCAATCGTTTTCCTTGAAGCAAAACGAGCCGGAAACCTTGAAGGTTTCCGGTGCCCGGTCAGAGGGCGATGCGGAACAGCGCAAAGCCGTCAGGGCCGTCACCTGCCGGGGAAATCTCCACCCCCTTCACATCGTCGAGATAGTCAGCCGCCTTTGGTCCAGTGCTGAAGAGCACGGTGGTGCCGTCCATCGGGGCGAAGCCCCAGTTTGCATCGGCACGGGGGCTGATCGTGCCTTTTTCCACGATATAACGGACAATCACGTCGCGGTTGGTATCGGGGCCTTCGAAGACGA
>JBBSJO010000213.1:0-6638 GCA_038257185.1 Rhodobacterales bacterium
GCGCCCTCTTGCTTCCACAGTGCTTCCACGGGTGCCAGAACGCAAAAAGCCTCCCGCGAGGGATGCCTTTAAGTGTTTGGTATTGCTCGGTTTTTTGGTTGCGGGGGTAGGATTTGAACCTACGACCTTCAGGTTATGAGTCGTGTCGAACGAACCATGAACAATCGCGCGGGTTCGCGGGTTGTTGCGCAATCCGCCAGTTGCGACGTCTCCGTCGCCTCGGAGACTGCGCACGATCCGTTGGGAATGCGCAGCCTTTTTCGCCCTCTTGCTTCCACAATGCTTCCACTCTCGACGAAATTGATCGCTCTGGAAGCACCTGCATCTGGCGGCGGACGAGGCACCCGCCAGGCCACCGCCTGCAGGTCCCACTTCGCGACCAGCGTCAGCAACTTCAGATAGGCGCCACGCGGCCGCCCCTCGCCCTGCTCCGCTGGCTGACGAGGCCGGTGGTTACGCCGAGATACCGCGCGAAGACCGCCTTACTCGCCTTCTCGCGCATTCGGATCTCACGGATCCCCTCGGGAGTGGGTTCCTCGACCGGCGCAACGCACATCTCGTCGAAGGCCTTCATCCGCTTCGCGATGACGCCGGCCTCGGTCAGCCCGAGCGGCTCATATACCCGCCGCCAGAGCGTCGCTCTTGTACTGCTTATATTAGTCGCTGGGCTGGACGAAGTAGAGGGGCTTGTGGGCGTTCGCTGGGCTGCGTTACGGTCCCCGCGGGTCAGGGCCCCCACGGCTATTCTGTTACGGCTGCACTGTTACGGGACGGGTATCGCGGCTCGGACATTTCAGGAGATCGCGCCACCGCCATGCCTCGGGTCCAGTTGCGCCTTACACCCCACCGACACCTCCTGCTCGAGCGCAATGATGAGGCGCCCGTCCTGGACGCGCAGGTAGCGGCACGGCTGGCCGATGCCTTCGGGCGGGGGACCGGGTATGGCCTGTTGCGGCTGGGGGCCGGTGAAGTCGGCCAAGCCTTGCCCCCCGACTTCGTCTGGTGGCGCGATTTCGCGGCACGCCATGTGGGGGCGGTCTGCCTGCATGCCTCGGGCGCGGCCTCGGATGCGCCGGCCGCGGCAATCTTGTCCGCCGTTCCCCCGCCGAACGAGGGCGACCTTGCCACGCTGGTGCTGACGGCGCCAATGATGCCGGGGGCGGAATACCTGAACGCGGATGTCCTGCTCGGGCTGTGGCGAGATCTGGGCGCCGCGTTCACCGCGTCACTGGTTGCCTCGGGCGCCGCGCTGCAGGCGTTTCTCAGGGCGCTGAATCCGGCCTGGAACCTGATCGGCCGGGTTCATTTCAACTTGGCGGAGAACCGCCGCGATCCGGATCTGCCATTCGCCTTCATGGCGACCTACAGCACGCGGCTGTCGGCCGGGGCGCGCGCCCAACATGTACCGTTGGGCCGGGCGCTGCGCGAATACGCCGGGGCAGCCAATCGTCACAAGCTGCTGTCGCTGCTGGTGCCGGTGCAGCGCGCGGCGGAGCGTTGCGTCTGGCTCAAGGCGATGGTGGATACCGGAGAGATCTTCCATCCATTGCGCTGGAGTCCGGCCGAGGCGGCACGGTTGTTGCACAGCGTGCCCGAGCTGGAAGGCGCTGGCGTGGTTGTGCGCGTGCCCGCCAACTGGCGGGCAGGCCGCCCACCGCGCCCGCAGGTGACAGCCACGGTCGGCGCCCGTCCGCCGTCCGGCGCCGGCCTCGATGCTCTGCTCGACTTCCAGATGGACGTGACGCTGGAGGGCGCGCCGCTCACGGGGGTGGAAATGGCCGCACTGCTCGCCGGCACCGAGGCGCTGGTGCTGCTGCGCGGTCAATGGGTGGAGATCGATCGACCGCGTCTGGAGATCGCGATGCGCCGCTTCGCCGAGGCGCAAGACTTTGCCAGGCGGGATGGCCTGGCATTCGCCGACGCCATGCGCCTGCTGGCCGGCGCTGCGGTCACCGGGGATGACGAGCAGACCACCGTCGCCGAGTGGTCGGAAGTGACGGCCGGCCCGTGGCTGGCCGAAACGTTGAAGACGCTGCGAAATCCTGATGGCGATGGCGTCGACCCCGGCACGGCCCTGAAGGGAAGCCTGCGCCCCTACCAGAAGGCGGGAGTTGAATGGCTCCACCTGCTGTCCGGGCTTGGGCTTGGCGCCTGCCTGGCCGACGACATGGGGCTGGGCAAGACCATACAGGTGCTGTCACTGCTGCTGATCCTGAAGCGGCAGAAGACCGACCACAAGCCCAGCCTGTTGGTGGCGCCAGCATCGCTGCTCGCCAATTGGGCGGCGGAGATCGAGCGCTTCGCACCTAGTCTGAACGCCCAGATCGTGCATTCCTCGGCGATGACGAAGGATGATCTCAAACACCTGGCGGGCGATGGCGTATCCGGCCTGGATCTGGCGATCACGAGCTATGGCGCCCTGCTGCGCGTGCCGGTGCTGCGGGAAACGTCCTGGCGCTTCGCGGTGTTGGACGAGGCGCAGGCGATCAAGAACCCCAACTCCAAGCAGACCCGGGCGGCCAAGGCCCTGAAGGCCGAGGCGCGCATTGCCCTGACCGGAACGCCGGTCGAAAACCACCTGGGCGACCTCTGGTCGATCTTCGACTTCATCAATCCGGGCCTGCTCGGAAGCGCCAAGGACTTCGGCCGCTATACCAAGGCGCTGGCCGAACGGCCGCACAACCCGTACGGCCCGCTGCGCGATCTTGTCCGGCCCTACATTCTGCGCAGGATGAAGACCGACAAGACCGTCATCGCCGACCTGCCGGACAAGACCGAGGTCAAGGCGTTCTGTCTGTTGAGCCGCAAGCAGGCCGCGCTCTATGCCCAGACGGTCGCTGATCTGACCGAAGCGTTGCAGGACAGCGATGGGATCCAGCGCAAAGGCATCGTCCTGGCGACGCTGATGCGGCTGAAGCAGATCTGCAATCATCCCTCACAGTGGCTGAACGAGAATTCGTGGGCCGAAGCGGACAGCGGCAAATGGGCCCGCCTGCGCGAGATTGCCGGGGTGGTCGCCGCCCGCCAGGAGAAAATGCTGGTGTTCACCCAGTTCCGCGAAATGGCGGCCCCGCTGGCGGACTATCTCGGCGGGGTATTCGGTCGCCCCGGGCTGATTCTGCACGGAGAGACCCCGGTAAGAAACCGCAAGGCGCTGGTGCAGACCTTTCAGGAGGACGAGACTGTGCCGTTCTTCGTTCTGTCGTTGAAGGCGGGGGGCTCGGGCCTGACACTGACCGCGGCGTCCCACGTCGTGCACTTCGACCGGTGGTGGAACCCGGCGGTGGAAAACCAGGCCACGGACCGCGCCTTCCGGATAGGCCAGAAGAACAACGTGCTGGTCCACAAGTTCGTCTGCCAAGGCACGGTCGAGGAGAAGATTGACGCCCTGATCGAGGCAAAGAAGGGCCTGTCTGAAGACGTGCTGGCCGCCGGTGACGAAATCGCTTTGACCGAGATGAAGAATGAGGACCTTCTGCGGATGGTGACCCTGGACCTGAAATCGGCGATGGAGGAGTGAGTCGGATGGCTCGCGGGTATGGCGGAGGATGGGCGCCCTACGTTCCTGTCGCGCAGCGCCGGAAGATGGCCGAGCGCGAGGTGGAGAAACTGCGCAAGAAAGGGCGCCCGGTCGCCCCCGTCACCATCGAGGGGCGCACGATCGCCAGGACCTTTTGGGGCAAGGCGTGGTGCGACAATCTGGAGAGCTACGGCGACTACGAGACCCGCCTGCCACGGGGCCGAACCTATGTCCGCAATGGTGCGGTCGTCGACCTCCAGATCTCACCGCTCGAGATCAAGGCGATGGTCAGCGGGTCGTCGATCTACAAGGTCACCGTGACGATCAAGGAGTTGGCGCCGACCCTGTGGAATTCGATCTGCAAGGAGTGCGCTGGCGGGATTGATTCGCTCGTCGAACTGCTGCAGGGCCGGTTCTCCAAAGGTGTGATGGAACGGATTTGCCGTCAGGATAGGGGCCTGTTTCCGAGGCCGTCAGAAATCCGCTTCTCCTGCAGCTGCCCGGACGGGGCCCGGATGTGCAAGCACGTCGCTGCGGTGCTGTACGGCGTCGGCGCCCGGCTCGACGAAAGGCCGGAGCTCATGTTCCGGCTGCGCGCGGTGGACGAGAACGATCTGGTGGCAGGTCTTGACGCGGCGACGCCCTTCCCGAACCAGCCGCCCGATGCCGGGCAAATCCTGAAGACCGACGACCTCTCGGCCCTGTTCGGTCTGGATATGGAGGATGCAGGAAACGCGCCCGCAGCGCATGGCGCGGCTCCAGAAGCACCCGAGCCGGCGAACCAATCCGTGAGGAAGCGTCCCGGCACATCCAAATCCCGCAGCGCCGGCAAGGTCCCGAAGGTCACAAAACTCCGCTGAGCTGACCGAGGGTGCTTCGCCTCCCTGCGATCGCAAGATCCGAGCGCCGTCCAGGAAAGGGATTCGACGCATCAGGTCCGGCAAGCGCCACGCGATCGATCAGCTGTAATTGCTCCGTAACAGCGGCGCGCGGAGTCCGGGACCTGCGTTCTGATTCGCTCAGCCCGTCAATTTCCCCCGCCAGCGCGATCCAGTGCCCTACGCCGGAATGCGCGTTATTTCCTTTTACTTCGCAATATCAATGTGTTCGTTGACTATCAGCGCGCGATCCGCACTGTGGACCGCAGAGATCCAGAACGCAGATTGTCCATGCCCAAGCTCACCAAGCGCCTCGTCGATGCTGCAGAAACCCGGCCCGCCGAATTCTTCGTCTGGGACAGCGAGATCCCCGGCTTCGGCCTGCGGGTCCTGCCGAGCGGGCGCCAGGGTTACGTGGTTCAATACCGCGCGGGACGCCGTTCGCGACGGATCAGCCTTGGCCCCAGCACCGTGCTGACCTGCGAGCAGGCGCGCAACCGGGCCATCGCCATCGTGGCCGCCGCGCGAAATGGCGAGGATCCGGCCGCCGAGCGCGATGCCGGGCGCAAGGCGATCACCGTCAGGGAACTGGCGGAGCGGTTCGACAAGGAACACATCGCCATCCGCGTGAAGGCCAGCACGGCGAAGGAATACCGACGCAACTTCAGACGCTTCATCCTGCCCGCGCTCGGCCAACTGACCGTCACCGGGATCACGCGGGCGGATGTGGCGAAGTTCCACCATGACCTCCGCCACATCCCGTATCAGGCGAACCGTTGCCTCGAGGTGGTCTCGAAAATGTTCAGCCTCTCCGAGATGTGGGGGCTACGCCCGGACGGGACGAACCCGCGCAAGCACATCCGGAAATACCCGGAGGAGAAGCGCGAGCGATTCCTCAGCGCCGCCGAATTGCGTGGCATCGGCGAGGTTCTGCGCGAGATGGAGGCCGAAAGGGTGGAACTGCCCTCGGCGCTCCTTGCCGCGCGACTGCTGATCCTGACCGGCTGTCGCCTGAACGAGATCATGTCCCTGAAATGGGCGTACGTCGATCCCACGGATCGCGTGCTTCGCCTGCCCGACAGCAAGACCGGCGCCAAGGTGGTACATATCGGCCAGCCTGCTGCGGAGCTCCTTCGAGACGCCCATCGCATCGCGGGCAACCCTTGGGTCATCACCGGCACGCTGCAAGGCAAGCCGCTCAGCGACCTTCAGCCCTTCTGGCAACGCGTCCGCGCCCGCGCCGGAGTGAAGGACGTGCGCATCCACGACCTCCGCCACACCTTCGCATCGACGGCCGTCGCTTCTGGCCAGGGACTGCCGATGATCGGCAAGCTCCTCGGCCATACGCAGGTCCAGACCACGGCGCGCTACGCCCACCTCGCCGCCGAACCGGTGCGTATCGCGGCCGATGCGGTGGCTCAGAACCTGCGACAATCCTTAGGATAATCCCGCACCACCCCGAAGCTTTTCGATTGATCCCCCAACATCTCGCGGTTACGGTCCGAGAAGGCCCAGAAATTGGGCGCGCACAGTTGGCGTGCGCATCGGCTGAGCCGGGAGAGCGTATTGGACAGCGATAGGTTGGAACTTCGCTGGGGAGTCGAGCAGCGCCTCTAGTTCATAGAGTTCCGCCTGTTCTGGGAGGGACATGTGAACCGCAGCGATCTGATGGACCAGTTCGGGGTCTCGGTGAACCAAGCGTCCACCGACCTGAACCGCTACATCGGCTTAGCTCCGGACAACATGGTCTACGACAAGAGCGCGCGGACCTATGTCCGGGGCTCGGACTTCAAGCCGGTGTTCGAGAAGCTGGATGCCGGGCGCTATCTGGCACAGTTGCGCTCGGTGGCAGACGGCATCCTCGACCGCGAGGACTGTTGGATCGCCGATCTGCCATCATACGCGTCTGCTCCAACGCCCGTACGCGGCGTCACCCCCGTGACACTCCGATCCGTAGTCGGCGCCATCCGACGAACCGAGGCGATCGAAGTGAAGTACCAGTCCCTTTCAAGCCCGGAGCCCCGCTGGAGGTGGATCGCGCCGCACGCCATCGCGTTCGATGGTTTCCGCTGGCACACCCGGGCTTTCTGCCTGGCCGACGAAGCATTCAAGGACTTCCTGCTTTCCCGCATGCTCGAAATTCGCGGGTCGCGGGAGAGCGACGTGCCAGCTGAGGGCGACCGAGACTGGAACACGCAGGTCACGCTTGAGGTCGGGCCCCACCCCGCCCTCTCGGAAAC
>JBBSJO010000214.1:0-6597 GCA_038257185.1 Rhodobacterales bacterium
CGCATAGGCCACGACCAGCGGCGGGGAGGCGAGATAGTTCGCGCGCACGTCTGGCGAAATACGACCTTCGAAGTTGCGGTTGCCCGACAGGACGGAGGTCGCGATCAGATCGCCCTTGGTGATGGCGTCGGACAGCTCTTTCTGGATCGGGCCGGAGTTGCCGATGCAGGTGGTACAGCCGTAGCCCACGAGGTTGAAACCGATGGCGTCCAGATCCTTTTGCAGATCCGCCGCCTCCAGATAGGCGCTGACGACCTGGGAACCGGGTGCGAGCGAGGTCTTGACCCAAGGCTTGCGGGTCAAACCCTTTGCACGCGCCTTGCGTGCCACCAGCCCCGCGCCGATCATCACGTAAGGGTTCGAGGTGTTGGTGCAGGAGGTGATCGAGGCGATCACGATGGAGCCGTCGTGCAACTGATAATGGCCGTCGTCGGTCTGTACATAGCCACGCTTGTGGCTGCCCTCGTCGCCGGGGATATCGCGCGGTTCGGGCTGGCCGCCTTCACCTTCCCAGCGCACTTCCGCGCTCTTGGTTACGTCCTTGCCCGCGCGGACACCCTTCACGTACTGGCCAAAGGCCGTGTGCGCGGTGTCGAGCGCGATATAGTCCTGCGGCCGCTTGGGGCCGGAGATCGCGGGTACGATGGTGCCCATGTCGAGCGTCAGCGTGTCGGTGTAGATCGGGGCGTAATCCTTGTCGCGCCACATGCCGTTGGCCTTTGCATAGGCCTCCACCAGCGCCACGCGATCCTTGTCGCGGCCGGTGTTGGTCAGATAACGCAACGTTTCGCCATCGATCGGGAAGAAGCCGCAGGTAGCACCGTATTCGGGTGCCATATTGGCGATGGTCGCGCGGTCGGCCAGCGGCAGATGATCGAGACCCGCGCCGTAGAATTCCACGAACTTGCTCACCACGCCCTTCTCGCGCAGCATCTCCACCACCTTCAGCACCAGATCGGTGCCCGTGGTACCTTCCATCATGCGGCCCGTCAGCTCGAAGCCCACGACTTCGGGGATCAGCATGGAGATCGGCTGGCCCAGCATCGCCGCCTCCGCCTCGATCCCGCCAACGCCCCAGCCGAGCACGGCCGCACCATTGACCATTGTGGTGTGGCTGTCGGTGCCCACCAGCGTATCGGGATAGGCCACTTCATCGCCGCTCTGGTCCTTGTCCGTCCACACGGTCTGGGACAGATACTCCAGGTTCACCTGGTGGCAGATGCCGGTGCCGGGGGGCACGACGCGGAAGTTGTTAAATGCCTTCTGGCCCCACTTCAGGAAGGTGTAGCGCTCCATATTGCGCTCGTATTCGCGGTCCACGTTCATCTGGAAGGCGCGGGGGTTGCCGAATTCGTCGATCATCACAGAGTGGTCGATGACGAGGTCGACGGGGTTCAGCGGGTTGATCCTTTCCGCATCGCCGCCCAAAGCCACGATGCCGTCGCGCATCGCGGCAAGGTCCACGACCGCCGGTACGCCGGTGAAATCCTGCATCAGCACCCGGGCCGGGCGATAGGCGATCTCGCGCGGGTTCTGGCCGCCCTTGGCACCCCACTCGGCAAAAGCCTTGATGTCGTCCACCGTGACCGTCTTGCCATCTTCGAAGCGCAGCATGTTCTCCAGCACCACTTTCAGCGCGGCGGGCAGTCTGGAGAAGTCGCCCAATCCAGCCTCCTGCGCAGCGGGAATGGAATAGTAGGCGAAGGAGGTGCCGTTCACCTCGATCGTCTTGCGGGTTTTGCTCGTGTCATTGCCAACGATGATTGTCATTTCGGCTCCCTTGGGGTGAGGTGACTGTTGCAGCCTCAATGCCGTATCGAACGGGCACGATCAACCGCTATTGCCCCGATATAGTCCAATTGTATACCGTTGTATACCAATTTCTGAAAAAATCCCCTGAACGGTCTCAAGAAACCTTGATTGGTTATTTCATAGGCAGCGGACTAGACGGGAACGACCCCGCGCTGCTATTTCTGGAATCAAATGAAACACCTCATCCCGGCCGCCCTTGTCGCTGCACTTGGCCTTGGCACCCCGCTTCTGGCACAGGACAATCCGGTCGTCGTGGAGTTGTTCACCTCGCAGGGGTGTTCGTCCTGCCCGCCCGCAGACGAGATCATGTTGGAACTCGCCACGCGCGACGACGTGATCGCGCTGGCGCTGCATGTGGACTATTGGGATTACATCGGCTGGAAGGACCCCTTCGGCGACCCCGCCCATGCGGAGCGGCAACGTTCCTATGCCGCAGCAGGGCACCGCAAGTCGATCTATACGCCCGAGATGATCGTGATGGGCGAGACGGATATTGTCGGGGCCAGGCCGATGGATCTGGGCAAGGCGATTGCGGAACACGCCAGGATTCCATCGAAAATGACCTTGACCGTGACGCGTGATGGCGGGACCGTGGCCATCGCAGGCGACACGCTGGAGGCGGTGAAAGGCCCGATGACCGTACATCTTCTGCGCTATACCCCGCTTCAGACCACAGCGATCGAGCGCGGCGAGAACCGGGGAAAGACGCTGGATTATGCCAACGTGGTCGAGGGCTGGCAGGTCTTGGGCACCTGGGACGGCACTGCACCGCTTTCAATGAAGGCCGATGTGGCAGGCGATAAACCTGTTGTCGTGATCGTTCAGGCGAACGGAGCGGGACCCATCCTTGCAGCGGCACGGGTGAAGTAGGGTCGTTTTCCTTGGAGGAAAACGGTCGGAAATTTTGGAAATTTCCGATCTGTTTGAAACGTTTGCGACGCGGCCTTAAACGGATACATCAGCTGCGCCCTAGGGCTCGTGGCTGCGCCAGCGACGGTGGACCCAGAACCATTGCTCCGGATGCTCCCGCACCCGTGCCGCAAGACTGTTGTTGATCGCCTGCGTCATCGCCTCTGCGCTGTCCTGCGGCACCGGGGCTTCCAGCACGCAGTCAAAGCCCAGACCGTCGGGCTCTCGAATGCCGTAGAAGGGGATCAGCAGGGCATCGTATCGCAAAGCCAACTCCGCCGCCGACAGGGCGGTACGGGCGGGCTGACCCATGAAATCGAGGATCGGCGCGAATTGCACGTGCTGATCGAATAGGAGCACCAACTGCCCACCGTCCTTCAGATGACGTACGAATCCCGCCGTGCCCCTGCGGCCCTGAGGAAAGACAGGGCCGCCGAAGGCCTCCATCGTCTTGACGTAATGAGCGTTGAAATAGGGGTTCTTCATGTCGCGGTAGAGCCCGCCGATGTCATAGCCTCGCGCCACCAGTGCCGCCCGCGTCGCCTCGTAATTGCCGAAATGCCCGGTCACGAGGATGACAGGTTGCCCCTTGGCCGCCGCCGCTTCCAATGCGTCGAGGCCGGGCCCATGGGGGGCGTTCTGCGCCATCCGGCGGGGGAAATCGCGGGACGAGTAATTCTCGATGAAGGTGCGGCCCACGTTGTTCAGGCAGGCGCTGGCGATGCGGCGGCGCTCCGTTTCAGACAGGTCGGGCCGGACCAGCGCGAGGTTTTCGAGCGCCCTCTTGCGATAGCCCGCCACGATTCCCAGCACATGTTCCACCAGCCAGCCCACAAAGCGGATGCGTGTGTCATAGGGCAGGGCAAGCGCGAGCCGGATGATCCCGACGATCACCGCGTTGGTCAGGAAATGGCCAAGACGGCGCAAACGGTCGGATGGGGCGGTCGGAGGAGCGGTTTCGGTCATGGGCCTCTGACATCAGGGACGGGTGCCCTGACATAGCCCGCCCGGCACGGGGCGGCAATCTAGTCCTCGGTCTCTTCCTCGACCACCAGCAACAGGTCCCCGGCCTGCTCCATCGCGCGGATGGCGGTCACGATCTCGGCCATGGCGGCTTCGGCATCGGCGGGTTTCACGGTGCCGGCCTCCTCGATCTCCTCGCGGAGCTGGTCGGCCATGCGGCCCGACATATTTTCCAGCACGAAGTCGCGCGAGGCGGCAAATCCCGCTGCTTCCGCCCCGGCCAGCGCCACGACGAGTTGCTTGGAGTCCACCTCGCGCAGGATGCGGGGGATGTCTCGGGGGGCAATACGGACGGGGATGTTGCCGAAGGTGAAGATCGCCTTGCGCACCGCATTGGCAAAGCCCTGATCGGTCTCGTCGAGCCCGGTGAGCACATCATCGCGCGTAACGGTGGTAGAGGAATTCAGAATCGCCCCCACCCGTGCCACAGGGTCGCTGTCAAAGGCACTTATGGGCAGCGAGTCGAGTTGGCTGGCCAGCGACAAGCCGATCCGGTCCACCGCGTCGGGTGTTACAGCGCTGGTCTGAGATACCGCATAGGTGATGCGGCGCGCCTTTGGTCCGGGCAGGCGGCCCAGAAGCTCTGCTGCCAGCGTCACGGGGAGCTTCGACAGCATCACTGCCGCCACTTCGATGCTTTCGTTCTCCAGCACCGGCAGCAGGGTGTCCGCCCCCAGATCCTTGAGCCGCGCCCAGGGGTCGCCCGCCTGACGCACCCCTGCCTCCTTGCGCAGGCGCGCTGCCGTCAGGGGGCTGATCTTGCCATCGAGTGCATTCAAGGCCCCCGCGATGCCGGGGGGGAAGGAAAGGCCGATCTGTTCCACCTCGCTGGCGAATTCCTCAATGACGGCGGCGAGCGTGTCGCGGTCGACCACGCGCATGGCCCCCATCTGATGGGTCAGGTTGGCCTGCAACTCATCGGGCAGCTCTTCCAGCGGAATGTCGGCCCCTTCGTTCAGCAAAAGCCGCACCACGATGGCCGCCTTGGCGCGGCGGCTGAGCCCTGCACCAGAACCGCCGCCGCCCGGTCTGGACAGCGGCGGCAAACTGCCAAGCGGCACCATGTCGTTCATCTTTACTTACCCCAGATTGCACGCAGCAACCTTTGGCAGGCAAAGGTGAAAATATGCTGAAATCAGTAGGTGTAGGTCTGGCCCGTGGCGATCGCGGTGCGCAGGGAGGTTTCGGCCCAGGTGCCACCGCCGCCGTGGCTACGGATCTCACGCAGTTGCACCAGCGCTTCGGCGATGCGGCCCTGTTCCACCAGCGCCTGCCCCATATAGGAGCGGGCCAGCGCATTGGCCGGATTGACAGCGAGCGCCTGAGCGTAAAGGGCCATGCCGCCGTCCATGTCGCCCATCTTGCGGCTGGTGAAGCCCATGTAGGTCAGCGTGCGGTCGTCCTGCGCGTCCATTTCGGCAAGCACGGTCTGCGCATCGGCGTAGCGCCCGGCATGGGACAGTTGGCGTACCGTTTCAAAGCGGGAATCGTCATCAAGGCGGCTGTCCTTGGCATCAACGCAGGTCTTGGTTTTCTTGTCATACACCTGGCCCTCTTCGCATTTGGGCTTGGTCGGGGCTGCCTCGTTGTTGCTGCCCGCAGCCAGGAGGCCGGTCGGCAGGGCGAGGGTAAGGGCGGTGGCGAGAACAAGGCGCATGGGGATCAATCTCCGGACAATGAAAGACGCGTCGCGATCACACTAACACGCGACCCGCACCCGTAAAGGGTGCGGGTCGCGCAGGTGGTCACGATTGCGTGGCCTTCAGGTCGTGGCGTCGACCGTGCAGCTGCCGGTTGCGGGATTGAATGTGCTGCCCTCGGCGCAGGACATCACCTGCTTGTCGTGGGCGCAGCCTTCCGCGAAGCCGAGAGTAGGGGCAATGGCCAGGGCAAGCGTGGCCGCGAGAACCTTGAACGTCATGTCATCTCTCCATCATGGCTGATGGACTGAAGGTATCGCAGATTGACCCAAGGTCAAAAGGAAAACGCGCAGTCGCCTGCACGGGCCTGATGCCTGCTGATTTTTCGGGCAACGCCTTCAGGCGCCGAAGACCCGTTTGAAGATCGTGTCGACGTGTTTGGTGTGATAGCCGAGGTCGAATTTCTCCTCGATCTGCGCCGCGCTCAGCGCCTTGAGAACGTCGGGATCGGCCAACAATTCGGTTTTGAAATCCTTGCCCTCTTCCCAGACCTTCATCGCGTTGCGCTGCACCAGCTTGTAGCTGTCCTCGCGGCTGACGCCAGCCTGCGTGAGCGCCAGAAGCACGCGCTGCGACATGACGAGACCGCGGAATTTGTTCATATTGGCCAGCATGTTGTCAGGGTAGATCACCAGCTTGTCGACCAGCCCGGTCAGGCGCGCGAGCGCGAAATCGAGCGTGATCGTCGTGTCCGGGCCGATATTGCGCTCTACCGAGGAGTGGCTGATGTCGCGTTCGTGCCAGAGCGCCACGTTCTCCATCGCGGGCACCACCGCCATGCGGACGAGGCGTGCGAGGCCAGTGAGGTTTTCGGAAAGCACCGGATTGCGCTTGTGCGGCATGGCCGAGGAGCCCTTCTGGCCGACGGAGAAGAATTCTTCCGCTTCCAGCACTTCGGTGCGCTGCATGTGCCGAATCTCGGTGGCGATGTTCTCGATGCTGGAGCCGACGACACCCAGGGTGGCGAAGAAGGCGGCGTGGCGGTCGCGGGGGATGACCTGGGTGCTGATCGGTTCGGGGGTGAGGCCGAGCTTGGCACAGACATGCTCCTCCACTGCGGGGTCGATATTCGCGAAGGTGCCGACGGCGCCTGAAATGGCACCGGTCGCGATCTCGGCGCGGGCGGTGTGCAGGCGGGCGAGGTTGCGGTCCA
>JBBSJO010000215.1:0-6593 GCA_038257185.1 Rhodobacterales bacterium
GCCGAGCGAGATGCGGCGCTTCACCTGGTCGACTTCGAGGATCACGACCTCAACCTCTTGTGAGGTGGAGATGATCTTGCCCGGATGGACGTTCTTCTTGGTCCAGGACATCTCGGACACGTGAACCAGACCTTCGACACCGGGTTCCAACTCCACGAAGGCGCCGTAGTCGGTGATGTTGGTGACGCGGCCCATGTGGGTGGATTCCAGCGGATACTTGGCCTGAACCAGATCCCACGGATCTTCCTGCAGCTGCTTCATGCCGAGGCTGATGCGATGGGTTTCCTTGTTGATCTTGATCACCTGCACCTTGATCGTCTCGCCGATGGCCAGGATCTCGGAGGGGTGGTTCACGCGACGCCATGCCATGTCGGTGACGTGCAACAGGCCGTCCACACCACCCAGATCGACGAAGGCGCCGTATTCGGTGATGTTCTTGACCACGCCGTCGACGGTCTGACCTTCGGTCAGGTTGCCGATGACTTCAGCACGCTGCTCGGCACGGGACTCTTCGAGGATCGCGCGACGCGAAACAACGATGTTGCCCCGGCGACGGTCCATCTTGAGAACCTGGAACGGCTGCTTGAGACCCATGAGCGGGCCCGCATCGCGCACGGGGCGCACATCGACCTGCGAGCCCGGCAGGAACGCAACGGCGCCGCCCAGATCCACGGTGAAGCCACCCTTGACGCGGCCAAAGATCGCGCCTTCGACACGCTCTTCTGCGGCATAGGCCTTTTCCAGACGGTCCCAGGCTTCCTCACGGCGCGCCATCTCGCGGGAGATGACAGCTTCGCCGCGCGAGTTCTCGACCTGGCGGAGGAACACCTCCACCTCGTCGCCGACCATGATGTTGGGGGATTCGCCCGGATCGGCGAATTCTTTGAGATCGACGCGGCCTTCCATCTTGTAGCCGACGTCGATGATGGCCTGACCGGCCTCGATGGCAATCACCTTGCCCTTGACGACAGAGCCCTCTTCGGGCGTGTCCATTTCGAAGCTTTCTTCCAGCAGTGCTTCGAATTCGTCCATTGCTTTTGTCATGTAGCTTATCGTTTCCTTTTATCGTGTTTTCTGGCCGCGCGGTTGTCTCCGCCGGTCTGGCTGTGGGTTTGGTCGTCGTGGCATGGCCCGGATGGCCCATCTGTACGCAAAGAAAAGAGGGCCGGAATAACCCGACCCTGCCTGAGATATCGCGCCCGAAGCTGTGATCGCCCCTTAGACAGGGGTTCTATAGGTAATTTGGGGCGCTGCGGCAAGGGGATTGTGGCGCGCCGGGGGGAATGGGTGGGTGTCCGCTGTGCCGGACAATGCAGCCGTTCAGTTTCCTGGCGCGAAGGTGCGCTTCTAGAGCTCCGCTCCGGCGGCTGTCCAAGCGGCCATTTCGTCATCTGCAATTGTCAGCGAAATGCGCCATTGGCCGTCCGTCTTGCGCAGGATATAGACGTGCTCCCAGTTCGTGACAGACGTGCCATCCGAACCAAGCATCGCATATGCCATTCGTGCCTGCGCAACGCCCGGGAACAACTCCTCTGCCGACAGTAACTCACCGGTGGGTTCAGCGACGCCCTGTTTTCTATAGAAGTCCAGCAGTGTCACACAGTGATTGCGAAACGCCTCTCGATCCATCGAGAAGTTCCCAGTGGGTGTAGGGAACAAGCCGACCTCGTCCCACAGCGCGCTGATCGCTGAGGCATCCTGGCGATGAAAAGCGCTCAGATATACAGAGAAGAACGCCTTGACCTCGTTCTCGAAGGTCGATTTTTCGTCCGTCGTTTTGTTGACCATTTAAGCGACTTCCGCGTTGGTTTCAGTGGGAAGCGTCTGAAGCTGCATCTTCACAATATCAGTGAATGCGAGTGTAGGATTGGACTCGGCTAGCATGCCTATCTTCATCCAGAACTCAGCTTGAGCATTGATTGATCGACACATGACAGCGCTCGCACGCCTCACATCCTCGTGCAAGTTGTCGTCGATTTTTACCAATCCCATCGTCTTACCTCTCTGCGACTTATACTAAACGTATATGTCTCATATACTTTTTAATCGATAGTGGTGAAGTCATACAGATGCACGGGTTCTGGAAGGCACCGAAAGCCGACCTTCGAGCGTCGTGCAGGATCTTACTCTGTGGTCTCACAACTGACATGCACGCCATCACAGTGCCATAAAACCATCTGGTCGACACTTCGGGTCAGGCGCTCATGGCAAGATCCATCCAAATGGATCGTCGCCTAAAGCGGATCCGCTACTTCGGCCGAGAATCAATTGCCGGACTTGGCCCGCAACGTGCCAAACCAGCCGCACAACGCGCGCGCCATTGCCGGCAAACTCTGGGCGATACGCCCAACCCCGAAACCCCATAGACGACAATTCGCTGTAGCCTATATCGACGGTTGGGCATAACCTGTCTCGACCTGTGCCGTACGGGGAGGCGAACGTGTCGCAGCAGAAGAAGTGATCGGTACATGAACGCCAAGCCTCAAAGCCAAGCGGCGACCGACGTCGTCACGACCCACGGGGTGCTCAGCAAGAGCCCTCAGGACCTCTTCTATGGTACCGGCTGGCGGGTCTGGCGCGGGGTGCTGCACGAGGCGGTCCTGAGGCTCTGGAACGACGACGCCTTCGGGCTTGCGGGCAACATCGCCTTTCGCACCCTGCTCGCGGTCTTCCCCTTCCTGATCTTCACCAGCTCGCTTACCGCCTTCATTGGGGACCGGTCCATGGCCGACGATCTGGTGGACTTCCTCATCGCAATCGTACCCGGGCCGCTGATCGAACCCATCGTGTCTGAGGTGCAGAAGGTGATGACGGTACCACGCGGCGGTGTGCTCAGCCTCGGAATTCTGCTGACGATCTGGTTTGCAGTGGGCGGCGTCGACGGTGTGCGCGTCGGCCTGAACCGGGCCTACGGCATCCGCGAAACACGCTCCGCGATAAAACTCTTTGGCCTGCAGGTCGGGATGGTGATCCTCGCGAGCCTCATGCTGGCGCTCGTGGGCTACATGCTGGTGTTGGCGCCGCGTGCGGGGTCATGGCTGCACATGCTCATGCCCCGCTTCGACCCCGCCTCTGTCACCGTCGGCCTCGTCCGCTTTCCGGTCGCCGGGACGATCATCGTCATCTCGCTCTTTGCCGCCCATGTGCTGCTGCCCGCGCGGCGGACACTCTTCTCGAACATCTGGCCGGGTGTCATCGTGACGGCGGCTGCATGGATGCTGTTGACGGCGGTCTTCTCGTTCTACTTGCGCAATTTCGCCACCTACGCGAGCTATTACGCCGGGATGGCAGGCATCGTTGCGGCCCTCTATTTCATGTATCTCGCGGCCTTGGTGCTCATCTTCGGCGGAGAGTTGAACCGCGCTTTGAGAATCAGACGGTTGGCGCGCGCGATGAAAGCATAGCCTCCGTCTCCGGCCTCGTCCAAGACAAGGCCGGATCGATCAGGTCTCACCCCTCCGTCGGGCCGCCCGCATCCTTCCAGCCCGGAAAGCCGCCGATATTGGTGACGTTGGTGTACCCCATGTCCATCAGAGTCTTGCCCGTCAACGCCGCCTGCCCGCCCGCGCCGCAGATCAGGTAGATCTCGGCATCCTTTTTCAGGACCGGGTTGTAATAGGCCTCTACCTCCGGGTCGGCGCGGAATTCCATCATGCCGCGCGGGATGCGGTGCGCGCCCTTGATCGTGCCGGTCTCGGCAATCGCGGCGGAATCGCGCACGTCGATGAAGACGCCCTCACCGGCCGCATGCTTGGCGATGGCATCCTGCGCCGACATCTTCGGCACGGCGGCATTGGCGGCGTCCATGTAGTCCTTGGCGGTTTTCATCAGGTCTCTCCTTTATTCGTTGGCGCCAGATGTAGCACGCGCGAGGGGCTCTGCAATCCCTTTCAGATCATGCGCGCATGGCTCCTCTCTCGAAGTTCGCCGCCATCATCCGCAGCCTGTCGGCCGCGATCTGCCCTTGCGTGTCGGTAGGGGACACCCGTGCTTGCCGGGTTCAGTCAAGACTGCCCCGCCTGGCCTCGATCAGTGCCACGGCGGCAGCGACCGCGTCCTCTATCGCCATTTCCGTCGTGTCAATCTGCACCGCATCGCGCGCGGGCTTCAGCGGCGCATCGGCACGGCCCATGTCGCGGGCGTCCCGCACCTTCACATCCGCCAGCACCTCCTCGTAGGTCAGCACCATGCCCTTGCGCAGCAACTCGGCCAGACGCCGTTCCGCACGCACCTCGGCGCTGGCGGTCACATAGAGCTTCACCTGCGCCTGCGGGCAGATCACCGTTCCGATGTCGCGCCCGTCCAGCACCGCTCCGCCCGCTCGGGCGGCAAAGCTGCGCTGGAAATTCACCAGAGCCGCCCGCACCTCCGGGATTGCCGCCACCCGGCTCGCCTCCTGCGCCACGTCGGGCAGGCGCAGCGCCTCGCTTTCCAGATCGCGCTTGACCAGTTCCTGCGCCGCAAGTGCAGGGTTCCGACCCGCCAGCGACTTCGCCGCGACGGCGCGGTACAAGAGCCCGGTGTCGAGATGCGCAAACCCGAAATGCGCCGCCACGGCCCGGCTGATGGTGCCCTTGCCCGAGGCCGCAGGCCCGTCGATTGCCACGGTAAAGCCACGTGTCGTCATGTTCCGCCCTCCTCAGGCATTATCCCCCGAGACATCGGCACCAAGGCTGGCCATCAACGGCTCGAAGATCGGGAACGACGTGGCGATGGGTCCGCCGTCGTCTACCCTCACCGGGTCCCTTGATGCCATCCCGAGGATCAGAAAGGACATCGCGATCCGGTGATCGAGGTGGCTGGCGCAAAGCGCCCCTCCCGGCACGCCCTCCGCCCCCCGGCCCGTCACGGTCCACCAGTCCGGCCCGTCCGCGACCTCAACCCCATTGGCGCGCAGGCCCGTGGCCATCGCGTCGATCCGGTCGCTTTCCTTGACGCGCAATTCCTTGACGCCGCGCATCACCGTGTCGCCCGTTGCAAATGCCGCGACAACCGAGAGCACGGGGTATTCGTCAATCATGCTCGCCGCCCGCTCCGGCGGCACCTCGATACCGCGCATATCCGGGGAATAGCGCGCCCGCAGATCCGCAACCGGTTCGCCGCCCTCCTCGCGCGCGTTCTCGAAATCGAGGTTCGCGCCCATCTCGCGCAGCGTGGTGAAAAGCCCCGCCCGCGTCGGATTGAGCCCGATCCCCGGCACCAGAACGTCAGACCCGGGCACGATCAGCGCCGCGCAGACCGGGAAGGCCGCAGAGGACGGGTCACGCGGCACCTCGATGTGCTGGGGCCGCAACTCCGGCTGACCGGTGAGCGTGATGACCCGGCCCTCCTCCGTCTGCTCCACCGTGATCTCGGCCCCGAAACCCGCGAGCATCCGCTCGGTATGGTCCCGCGTCGCCTCGGCCTCGATCACCACCGTCTGCCCCGGCGCGTTCAGCCCCGCCAGCAACACCGCCGATTTCACCTGTGCGGAAGGCACCGGCACCACATAGCGCACCGGCACCGGGTCAGCGGCCCCCACCAGGGTCATTGGCAAACGCCCCCCCGCGCGCCCCATCGCCTGGCAGCCGAAAAGCGCCAACGGATCCGTCACCCGCGCCATGGGCCGCCCGTTCAGGCTGGCATCACCCGTAAAGGTCGCGGTGATTGGCGAAGTCGCCATTGCCCCCATGATCAGCCGCACCCCGGTGCCGGAATTGCCGCAATCGATCACCCCTCCAGGCTCCGCAAAGCCCCCCACGCCAACCCCCTGCACCGACCAATTGCCGCCTCCGAGGTCTGTCACCTCCGCCCCGAAGGCCCGCATCGCCTTGGCGGTATCCAGTACATCCTGCCCCTCCAGCAACCCCGCGATCGTCGTTTGCCCGACGCAGAGCGCCCCCAGGATCAGCGAACGGTGCGAGATCGACTTGTCGCCGGGCACCATGGCCGTGCCGGTCAGCGCCCCGCAGGGCCGGGAGGTCATGGGAATGGGCGATGCATGGCGCGACATGGGACAACCTTCATTGAAAATCCCCCCGCTTCTAGCCCAGCCCCCGCACCCCGTCCATGCCCCGGCCCCTGCCTCTTTTTGGCCGAAAATATCCGGGCTTATGTATCAAACGCACCAAGCCGAAAGGCTAGGTGAGAAATGACTCCACATCATCATGTCTTTATACCATCCTCAACACCATGTTCAGATGGCTTAAGAAAATTCCATTCCTTGAGGCTCTTCGAGCGTTTCTTGAACAGTGGGGCTTGTGGCCTTGGATCAGCGCCGCTATCGCAATTCTCGGGAGCGGGTTTGTGACTTGGTCCGCATGGCTTGCAGAGCAGCCGACATGGGCGGTCGCCTTACTAGGATTCGCCGCTCTTGCCCTTCTTTTGGCCGCGGCAAATTTCGCTTTTGGGATCATTCAAAAAGAGCGCAATTGAAGATGCTGCAAAAGGTAGTAACGATTGATCGAGATGGGTTAGCGCATGAATTAGAAGAACTTGCGCAAGGCATATCATCGCTTGTTACCGAACACAGAGGGGCTATTCAGGAAGCCTGGGTAGGGGGAGCCACCGGAACGGACAGGACGCAACACGCTAGGGCGGAGGGCAGGCTCGTA
>JBBSJO010000216.1:0-6562 GCA_038257185.1 Rhodobacterales bacterium
ATCACGCGCCATGACATGCGCAAGATCATCGCGGGCGTGGGACCAGCGGTTACCCCGACCGCACCAGCCACGGCGCCCGCGCCGACGCCCGAAGCTGCAAAGGGATTTGCGGCTCCGAAGACCGAGTTCGCGGGCAAGGCAGCGGTACGTCGCCCCCCCTATCTGCGACTGATCAAGTCGGACGAGTGAAGCGGGCCTCTGGTAACCGGAGACGAGCCAGCGCCAGCCCGTGGGGTGGCGATGGCCGTCACCTGCGGCGGGATTCCGGTTCGGAGATGGGTCGGAGCCCGAGGCCTTACCCCGCCTCCTGCGCCCGATGCGCCGCCCGACGCTCGGTCAGCTCTTCCGCCACCAGAAACGCAAGTTCCAAAGATTGGCTGGCATTCAGACGTGGATCGCAGGCAGTGTGGTAACGGTCCGAAAGGTCCTCCTCGCTCACCGCACGCACCCCGCCGGTGCATTCGGTCACGTCCTGCCCCGTCATTTCGAAGTGCACGCCCCCCGGCACCGTGCCCTCGGCGGCATGGACCCCGAAGAACTCCCGCACCTCGCGCAGCACCGAATCAAACGGCCGCGTCTTGTAGCCGGTGGAGGACTTGATGGTGTTGCCGTGCATCGCGTCACAGGTCCAGACGACCTTCGCGCCTTCCTCTTCCACCGCCTTGATCAAGCGTGGCAGGTGGTCGCCCACCGCCCCTGCCCCGAAGCGCGCGATCAGCGTCAGTCGCCCCGCCTCGTTCTCGGGGTTCAGGGTCGCCATCAGCTTCTTGAGGTCATCCACCGTCATCGAAGGCCCGCATTTCAGCCCGATCGGGTTCAGCACGCCCCGCGCGAATTCCACATGCGCGCCCTCGGGCTGCCGTGTACGGTCGCCGATCCAGATCATGTGGCCCGACCCCGCCAACCACTTGCCCGAGGTGCTGTCCTGACGGCAAAGCGCCTCTTCATACTCCAGCAACAGCGATTCATGGCTGGTGTAGAATTCCACCGTTTGCAGCGTATGCGCGGTTTCCGAGGTCACGCCGGCGGCGGCCATGAAATCCAGCGTGTCCGAGATGCGGTTGGCGATCTCGCGGTACTTCTCGGCCTTTTCGCCGTCGGTGAACCCCAGAGTCCAACCATGCACCTGATGCACGTCGGCATAACCCCCGGTTGAAAACGCCCGGATCAGGTTCAGAGTCCCTGCCGCCTGCGTATAGGCACGCAGCATCTTGGCGGCATCGGGCACCCGCGCCTGCGAGGTGAAATCCAACTCGTTGATGATGTCACCCCGGTAGCTCGGCAGTTCCACCCCGTTTACCACTTCCGTGGGTGCCGAGCGCGGCTTGGCGAACTGGCCGGCCATGCGGCCCAGCTTGATCACCGGCACCTTGGCCCCATGGGTCAGCACGATTGCCATCTGGAGCATGACCTTGAAGGTGTCGCGGATCAGGTCGGAGGAGAACTGCTCGAAACTCTCTGCGCAGTCGCCACCCTGCAACAGGAAAGCCTCGCCCCGGCTGGCGGCCCCCAGATGCTTCTTCAGCCGCCGCGCCTCGCCCGCGAAAACCAGCACAGGGTAGCGCGACAGCTCCGCCTCGACGGCGTGCAGCGCATCCATGTCGGGATAATCGGGCATCTGCACCCGTGGCCTGCTGCGCCAGCTTGACTTGCTCCATTGGGTCATGATGAACTCTCCCGTCCTCGCCGCGCCCCGGGCGCGCATTGGTGAGCCACTGCTATACAAAAGCGCGCCGCAGGTGACCAGAACCGAAATTCGGCCCCTTGACCTTGTCAGGGGCGCGTGAGCATGGTTTGCGGCAAGTCTTGTCGCCCTTGGCATATCAGAGCCCCACGCATACAACAGAAAGACGCCGCGATGTCCGATCCGCGCCCGGCCACCCGCATTCCGCAAAACCCCGACAAGCCCCGGCGTTTTGTCTTTGTCCTGTTGGAAAACTTCACCCTGCTCAGTTTCGCCTCCGCCGTGGAATGCCTTCGCATCGCCGACCGCATGGCGGGCCGTCAGGCCTATAGCTGGCGCATCGTCGGCGAAGGCGGCGTCAGCGCGCTCAGCTCCGCCGGCGTGGCCTTCGCGCTGGACGGAGATCTGGACGATCTATCGCGCGACGACACGCTGATGATCTGCGGCGGCATCGACGTACAGGCGGCGACCACGAAAAAGCTGCTGGGCTGGCTGCGCCGTGAGGCACGCAAGGGCATGATGGTGGGGGGGCTGTGTACGGCAGCCTATACGCTGGCCAAGGCGGGGCTGCTCGACGGCAAGAAAGCGACGATCCACTGGGAGAACCAGGACAGCTTCTCCGAGGAATTCGAGGAGGTGAACCTCACCAAGTCGGTCTTCGTGGTCGACGGCAACCGGCTGACCACCGCCGGGGGCACCTCTTCCATCGACCTCATGCTGAAGCTGATCGCCGACGATCTGGGCGAGGAAAAGGCCAATGCCGTTGCGGACCAGCTCATCTATTCCTCGATCCGCACCGATCAGGACACGCAGCGCCTCTCCGTGCCCACACGCATCGGGGTGCGCCATCCCAAGCTGAGCCAGGTGATCCAGATGATGGAGAGCAATATCGAGGAACCGATCAGCCCGTCGATCCTGGCCCAGGACGTCGGCATGAGCACGCGCCAGCTGGAACGGCTGTTCCGACGTTACCTCAACCGCTCGCCCAAGCGCTATTACATGGAACTGCGCCTGCAGAAGGCGCGCAACCTGCTGATGCAGACGGATATGAGCGTCATCAACGTGGCGCTGGCCTGCGGTTTTGCGAGCCCCTCGCACTTCTCCAAGTGCTACCGGGCGCACTACGACACGACACCCTATCGCGAACGCGGCTCACACGCGGCGCGACTTTCAATCTAGGCGCGGGGGTCAGGCGCCGGGCTGCGTCATCCGGAACACCGTGCCTTCGCTCACAGAGATGAACCAGATCGCTCCGTCCTGCCCCTCCACGATGTCGCGGACACGGCCCGTGGCGCCGTTCTTGATCTGCTCGACTTCCCGCAGCGGCGCCCCCTCCAGACGCGCGATGGAGTCGAACTTCAGCGACCCCACGAAAATGTCGCCTTTCCACGCCGGGAACATCTTGCCGGAGTAGACCAGCAGACCCGAAGGCGCGATGGAGGGATCCCAATAGAGGTCGGGCTGCTCCATCCCTGGCTTCGAAGACCCCTCCCCGATCTCCTCCCCCGAGTAGTGCACACCGTATGAGATCACCGGCCAGCCGTAATTCGTGCCCTCGCGGATGCTGTTGACCTCATCGCCGCCCTTCGCGCCATGTTCGGACACCCAAAGGTTGCCTTGCAGGTCCAGCCCCGCTCCCTGCGGATTGCGATGGCCATAGGACCAGATCTCGGGCAAGGCCCCGGTCTGACCCACGAAAGGGTTGTCGACGGGCACCGAACCGTCGCGGTTCAGGCGGACGATCTTGCCGTTATGGCGCGCGAGATCCTGCGCCGCCTGGCGGTCGCCGCGCTCGCCTATTGTCATGAAGAGCGTGCCGTCGGTCGCTTCCACCACGCGCGAGCCGAAGTGCTGCCCACCGCGGCTCCCCGGCTTCATCTCGAACAGTTGCGTAACATCTTCCAACCGGCTGCCATCCTCCGAAAGACGCGCGCTGACCAGTGCCGTGCCGCTGCCACCGCCGGACTGGCGTTTGGAATAGGTCAGGAACAGGTCCCGCGTCCGGTCGAAGTCCCGCGCCAGCGTGATGTCGAGAAGCCCGCCCTGCCCGCGTGTCACGACCTCTGGCACGCCAGCCACCCTTGTCTTGTCACCGCCCCGCGCGAGGATCAGGTCGCCGCCCTTGAGCGAGACCAGCACGCCGCCCTCCGGCAGGGGGGCGATGGCCCAGGGGGTGTCCAGTCCTTCGACCATGGGCTCCAGAACCGCCGCGTCCTGCGCCGCTGCCGCAACGGAATGCAGTGCCAAGGCGCCGCCCAGAACCACGGCTGTGGTCAGTTTTCGCGCAAGAGTCATGCCAGTGTTCCTCGTTATGACGCATATTCGATCAAAGGTAGTCAGCGCGACGAACATTTCCACCCACCGCGATCTCACAGGGGCGTCAGGCCCGCCGCGGCGCACCAAAAATCCCTTTTCTTTTGGCAGACCAGCCCCTAACCTCGCGTGCGAACATCATGTTCCAATTAGGGAGATACCTTATGAAAAAGATGCTTATGGCCACAACGGCTGCAGCTCTGATGGCGACGAACGCCTATGCCGACGCCCATGCCAAGGAAGTGAAGCTGGGGGTCGAATTCGGCTTCACCGGCCCGATTGAATCGCTCACCGGTCCGATGGCGTCCGGCGCGGAAATGGCGATGAAGGAAGTGACTGACAGTGGTCTGCTGCTGGACGGGGCCAAGGTCACCTCCATCCGGGTCGACGATGGCTGTATCGACAACGGCCTCGCCGTTGCCAGCGGCGAACGCCTGATTGCGGAAGGCGTGCACGGCATCATCGGCGGCGACTGCTCCGGCGTGACTGGCGCGATCCTCCAGAATGTGGCGATCCCGAACGGCATGGTGATGATATCGCCCTCGGCGACCTCGCCTGGCCTGACCACCATGGAAGACAACGGCTTGTTCTTCCGCACCTCGCCATCCGACGCCCGCGAAGGCGAAGTGATGGCGGAGATCCTGATGGAGCGCGGCGTGAAATCGATCGCGCTGACCTACACCAACAACGACTACGGCAAGGGTCTGGCCGACGCGATCGAGACCTCGTTCAAGGCGGCGGGTGGTGAAGTGACCATCGTTGCGGCCCACGAAGATGGCAAGGCGGACTACTCCGCCGAAGTCGGCGCGCTGGCCTCGGCCGGCGGCGATCTGCTGGTGGTCGCGGGCTACCTCGACCAGGGCGGCGCCGGGATCATCAAGGCGGCACTCGATGCGGGCGCATGGGATACCTTCGGTCTGCCCGGCGGGATGATCGGGGAAAACCTGCCCAAGAACATCGGTCCGGATCTCGACGGCTCTTACGGCCAGATCGCGGGTTCCGAAGGTCAGGGGATCGAGACCTTCACCAAGATGGCGGAAGCCGAAGGGTTTGACGGCACCTCGCCCTATACCCCTGAATCCTATGACGCGGCCGCTCTCTTCCTTCTGGCCATGCAATCCGCAGAGTCGATGGACCCTGCCGTCTACAAGGAAAAGATCCTCGAAGTGGCGAACGCCCCCGGCGAAAAGATCTATCCTGGCGAACTGGCCAAGGCACTTGAGCTGATCAAGGCCGGCACCGACATCGATTACGTTGGTGCATCTGCGGTGGAACTGATCGGACCCGGCGAATCCGCCGGCACCTACCGCATGATCGAGGTCAAGGACGGCAAGAACGAAACCGTCGGTTTCAAGTAAGCCTGCCGAGACAGACTGGATGCAGCCCGGCCCCGTGCCGGGCTGCATTGCCAAAATATGACCCGTCTCAAGACGGGCACACGACAGGGAAATTCGGATGAAGCACGATGACGGGCACATGATCGTCGTCGACGATCTGCACAAGCAGTTCGGCGGCTTTCACGCGGTGGATGGTGCGAGCATGACCATCGACCGGGGATCGATAACCGGACTGATCGGACCGAACGGCGCGGGAAAGACCACTCTTTTCAATGTGATCGCAGGCGTACTTAAACCCTCCAAGGGCCGCGTCTATATGGACGGGGAGGACATCACCGGCCTGCCGCCGCACGATCTTTTCCACAAGGGCCTGCTGCGCACCTTCCAGATCGCACATGAATTCCACTCGATGACCTGCCGTGAGAACCTGATGATGGTGCCCGGCAACCAGTCCGGCGAAACACTGTGGAACACCTGGTTCGGCACCCGCCGCATCGCCAACGAGGAACGCGCCCTGCGCGCCAAGGCCGACGAGGTGCTGGAATTCCTCACGGTTGAACATTTGGCAGACCAGAAGGCGGGCCAGATCTCCGGCGGGCAGAAGAAACTGCTTGAGCTGGGGCGCACCATGATGGTGGACGCCAAGATCGTGTTTCTCGACGAGGTCGGTGCCGGCGTGAACCGCACGCTGCTCAATACCATCGGTGACGCGATCATCCGGCTGAACAAGGAACGCGGCTATACCTTCGTGGTGATCGAGCACGACATGGATTTCATCGGTCGCCTCTGCGATCCCGTCATCTGCATGGCCGAGGGTCACGTGCTGGCCGAAGGCACGCTGGCCGAGATCAAGGCCAACGAACAGGTGATCGAGGCCTATCTCGGCACCGGGCTGAAGCACAAGAAGAAGGCGGAGGCATGAGCGCCGCACTGCTTGCCGCCGCCGTTGCGGCAACGATCGCCCTGCCCCAGAGTGCGGCTGCCTGTGCCCAATTGTCCCAGCACGTCTGGCTATGCGACCGGGGGTCCCCTTGGGAGCAGGCCGAGTGGGAACAGTTCGGCGACGGTGCGACGCTGATCCTGGGCGTTCTGGTGCTCAACTTCACCGAAGAGTGGGAAGGCCACGACATCGGCGAGAACGACAGCACGCTGGCAGAGCAATACGCCACCTATGCGGAATGGGTGAAAACCGATAGCGGACCCCCTTTGGAGGTTTTCCAGACAGATA
>JBBSJO010000217.1:0-6501 GCA_038257185.1 Rhodobacterales bacterium
GAATCACTTTGGACTTGCGAATTGGGGCTCCGACCACTAGCTTGAAGGTGCTAGAAACAAGTCAGGGTCTCGTGGAGCGTCGTCTTTGCGGGACCTTTTCTTTCAGTCTTGGTCGTGCCTCCTTTTCATTGTTGCTCTTGCTCTCAGTCTTCGCGGCGCTGAAGCCAGCGCGCGTGAAGTTCTTCGATCAGATCCTGGCTCTGCGCCTCGATCCAATCGGCAAAGGGTCCCTTTTCCAGGTCGAGCGAGACGCCTTTGGCAGATCGCACAAGCCTTCCAGTCTTCCTGCCACCCACGGTCAGATCAACGCTCAGCTTCGGAGTGCGGGCAGGGGCAGCCCTGTCAGATTTCCTGTGCTCAGGGAGGTCGACGGCGGCCAGAACGGCCTCAAACGCCTTTATAGAGACTTCATTCGGCTCGGCGGAGGCATCGTCCACGACCATCTCGACCTCCGCCTGACTGCGGACGCTGCCTGCGATCTCGATCAGGCGGTCGCGGTCGATCTGGCGCGCCTCCATGGCCTTTCCCAGAGCCTCCCAGCGCGGACGACCGATGCCGTGGGCGGCACCGATGGCGCGGATCAGGTCGCGCCCGATCATCTCTGCAATGGCGATTGCCATCGACACCGAGGATTTGGTGACGGTCAGAACCTCGGCAACCTGGGTCTGGTTGCCGAAGCCCGTCTCCACCAAATCCTGCGCGAAAAGGGCACGTTCGATGAAGGACAGGTCACGCCGGGCCATGTTCTCCGAAATCTGCGCGCGGACGGCCGCGTCGTCGCCCATACTTGCGATAAGCGCGCGGACAGTCTGGACCTTTGCCGAATTGCGGATCGCCTGCAGCCTGCGGCGGCCGTAGACCAGCAGGTAACGCTCCGGCTCCGTCGGGTGGCGGCGGACGAGAATCGGCACTGTCTGGCCATTCGTCTCTATCGCGTCGCGCAGATCGGCGACGTCGTGTGGATCGAGCCGGTCTGCGATGCGCCCGTCCTCGACCTTGTCTGGATCCAGATCCCAGACCTGATGGGAGTCCACGGCGTCACGCGCGGACCGCAGGGCGCGGTTGGTCGACATCATCGAAGTGCCCGGGGCAGGGGGAGGTTGGCCGGCCGCGGCCAGACCGTCGAGCATCGACATTCGCTTTTTCTTGGTCGTCATGGCCTTCCCCACGTGCGCTGGATGAGTTTCGAGATTTCGTCATTCACCGCATTCAGGCTTTCGACGGCACGGTCGTAGGTCGTGCGGGTGAACGCGCTGCGTTCGACCTCGTACAACGTCTGTTTCGTCAGCCCGGCGTCCGATATTGCGGTCGATTTCAGAAGGGGCGCGTTCAGCACCTTTTCACCGTACATGGTGCGCAGGAACGCGACGATGCGGTTCTGCGGTGCATCTGCGGGTTCGTAGCGCGTGAGCAGGTAACGCATCCAGTCGTGGCTCATGTCCGCACCGGATTCCGCGATCACGTCCATCAGGTCGGCGGTCATGCGCAGGAATTGCGACATCGACATCACGTCGAGCATTTCGGGGTGGATCGTGACCAATACGCCGGTCGCCGCCGACAGGGCGGACATCGTGAGAAAACCGAGCTGGGGCGGGCAGTCGATCACCACGACGTCATAGTCCTGATCCACCTGCATCAGAGCCTCTTTTACCCGGAAAAAGAACAGACCTGCCTTGCCCTGCGAGAGCGCGCGGGGGGTTTCATGTTCGAATTCCATGAGTTCGAGGTTGCCGGGGATGAGGTCGAGGTTGGGAATGTAGGTCTTGCGGATCACGTCCGTAATGGGGACGGGGGCCTCGTAGCGGATCGCGTCGTAGAGCGTGCCGCCGTCCTGCAGGTCGAATTCCGGCTGCACGCCGTGCAAGGCGGTCAGGGATGCCTGCGGATCGAGGTCGATGGCCAGCACGCGGTACCCCGTGAGGGCAAGCCTTTGGGCCAGATGCGCGGAGGTCGTCGTCTTGCCCGAGCCCCCCTTGAAGTTCATCACGCCGATCACCTGAAGGTGGTCGCCTTCGCGGCGGCCGGGCAGGTAATCGCCCGGCTTGCGGGCCGTCTTTTCCAGCAGGACGCGGAGGTCCTGAATGTCATGCGCCGAATAGTGCCGTCGATTGCCGGAGGTCAGGGCAGGGGAGGGGCCCCGGCCTTCGAGGTGCAGCTTGCGCAGGTAGCTGTCGTTGACGCCGAGCAGCGCGGCTGCCTCCCCGGAGGTGAAGGTGCGCATTTCTTTCTGGGCATTTGGCGGAAAGAGGTTCTCGCGTTGCGAATGCAACTGCGCTGAAAGCCATTCCGCATGTTCGCGGATGACGGCATTCAGGTCTTCGACGTCTTGAGTGCTGCTCATATGCCCTCGATCTTTGTCCCGTGTTCACGGAACTTGGCGTTTATCGCCTTATTTCCGTGACTATTGACGAACGGCTGCGAGTCGCGCAAGGCTTTTCTACATCTAGCGGTTCACGTGGGGTGGGTCGCAAGCGGAAACAGACCCTAACCGGCCTGTTTTTGACGCATCGGCAAAGCCATGCACCTACCATATCTGCTCAGTAAAGGAGAGGCGGCAGAGGGCCGTCAGGGGACGAACCCCCACGCGCCACCAGGTGTTGTCGCATTGACACAGGCGTCAGCATCGACACGGACCGCTATGTGTGAGTTTCTGCGACCAGACAAAGTGAGGGAGATCGACATGGCATCATTGAACGGAAAAGTCGCATGGGTGACGGGTGCGGGCGGCGGCATTGGCGAGGCTTCGGCCAGATCGCTGGCAGAGGCGGGCGCGCATGTGGTGCTTTCTGGTCGGCGTCTGGAGGAGCTGGAGCGGGTGGTGAAAGATATCAGCGACGCAGGCGGCAAAGCGGAAGCCGCACAGCTTGACGTGGTGGATGCGCAGGCCACACAGGCCATCGCCGATGATCTCGCAGCAAGGCTTGGCGGCATCGACATCTTCATGGCCAATGCGGGCATCAACATACCCAACAGGGCCGTGGCGCAGGTCACGGCGATGGATTTTGCCAAGGTCGTGGATATCAATCTCAACGGCGTGATGAACGGCGTCCTCGCTGTGCTGCCTCAGATGCGGGAGAAGGGCGCGGGGACGCTGATTCTCACCTCGTCCTGGGCGGGCCGCCATCCCTCGCGCCTCACGGGGCCTGCATATAGCGCGTCCAAACACGCGGTCGTGGCGCTCAGCCATTCGATCAACCAGGACGAGGGGGAGAACGGCATCCGCTGCACCGCCCTGATGCCGGGCGAAGTGGCGACGCCGATCCTGCAGTCGCGACCCAAACCGCCCTCTGCGGAGGATCAGGCGCGGATGCTGCAGGCGGATGATCTGGGGTCGATGGTGCGCTACATCGCGGAGGCGCCGCCCCACGTCTGCATCAACGAGGTGCTGATCAGTCCCACGTGGAACCGCAGTTTTGTCGGCGTGGCCGAGATGGGCGGCATGAAACTGTAGAAAGTGGAGCGCAGCGGCCTGTTCGAGCCGCTGCGCATTTCGTCCCATGCACCTAGTTTTCGGTCAGCGCATTGACGATGTGTTCGAGCGCGTCATGCGCTTTTGCCCGCATCTCCGCGTCGGTCGCATCCTGGATCGGGTGCGGCACCAGCAGATAGCGTGCGTCGGTCATCCCCAACGCCTTGCGTTGGGCGATTGCGGCCTGATCGAATTCGCTCGATGCGATGGCGACTGCCGGGATCCCCTGGGTTTCAAACCAGAAATTGTCGTGCATACTGCACGTCGTACAGGATCCTCAGTCGGCCAAAGCCTCGATCACGAAGCTGCATTCGTCGCGGATCTGCTGTCGCAGCGCGTCGGGGCAGGGCTTGGTGAACGTCGGCTTCTTGTAGCGCTTGACGGTCGCATCGGGCGCTTTCTGGATCAACAGTCGTTCGAGTTCGTCGAGAAAGACGTTCCCGCGCGGCTTGCTGATGTCCAAAAGGCCGATCACGCCGGAAAGACTGCCGATGCGGGGCGTGATCTGCCGCTCCACCGGTTTTCGCTCGTCCGTCGGGTCGAGAATTGTGGTCATGTCATTCCTCCTGTCAGGGCAGCTTAGCCCGGGATTCAACCCAAGTCGATTTTCTTCGATACGGAGATGGATCCGACCGCTCCCGTAGACCAGCCGTGAAAGGCGGAGGAGAATTTCCCCGCATCCGACCCGGCGACGACGATGTGGATGTACTCCTTGCCGGCGAATTTCGGCACGGATTTCTTGAGCGCCTCCGGGCCCATCTCCTTCGCCGTCTCCGGCGGGATCCCTGCGCCGGAGCGGTCGTCCTGCACCATGTCGGACAGCGGGCGCTTGGTGACCTCCTGTATTCGGTCGCGCAGGCGATCCTTGGAATACTCCCCCTCGCGCATCAGCGTGTCGATATGTTCGGGGCATACGACCAGCAGGGCATCGACGGGCAGATTGCGCAGCTTCGGGAGAAACACACTTTCCAGCCCCAACCCCAGCGAGCCCGCGATCTGGTCGGGGGCGCGGGAGGTCTGGTCGACGATATGCACCGGCCCCCCGGTCATGGCAAAGACGGTGACCACCGAGTCTCCCGGTGCGAAACCGCGCTCCACGTGCAGGGCGGGCCAGGGGGAGCGTTCCTCGTTCTCGGCAAAGCACATGGTGAATTTCATCGGGTTGCCCAGCACCGACCGCTCGACCCCGCCGGTGATGGCCCCGCCCACATTGCGCACGACAAGGCGCAGTGCGCGACCGATGGTGGCATTGGCCCGGTTGCCCGCGCCAAGTGCTGCAAGCCCCTTGTTCATGCCGATCCGGTCCCGGATGGGGCCGTTGACGACCATCACGGGGGCGGCACCCATCGTGGTGGCGGTGACGCCGTGGATGTTGAAATCATCGGTGCAGACGGCCTCGACGGCTGCGATGATCACCGGGAGATTCTCGGGCTTGCAGCCTGCCATGACGGCATTGATCGCGATCTTCTCGATCGTCGCCTCGCCCATGTTCGGCGGAACGGTGGCCACCAGTTCCTGCGGATCGCGGTGTGTGCCACCCAGCATCCGCATCACCCGTTCGGGCGTGGGCGGGACCAAGGGCAGGCCGTCGGAGAACCCCTGATCGAACATGAATTCGGCCACATCGTCGTCGGGCGCCACTTCGATGCGCCGCGCGCGGATCGGGCTGCCGTCAGCCTCGGCGCGCAGCTTGTCGTAGATCGAGGGATCGAGGTGTTTCGACCCGCACCCCGGCCGCCATTCGGGCAGTGTGCTCCAGTCGATCTGGGCGTTGGGCAGGGCGAGAGCTTCGCTCATGTCTGTGGCAAGCGCCTTCCAGTCCTTGCGCACGAACCCTTCAAATTGGCGTTTTACTTCGCCCTGTGCGCCCAGCCAGAAGATCGACGGCACGCTTTCGATGTCCCAGTCGAACGCCGCCTTGCATGCGGTATCGTCCAGCACCGGCATGCTCAAATCGTGCCGATTTGCAAAATCCGCGTTGGCCGCGCCGGACTGCGCGACCAGCAGCACCGCGACCTTGCTGCCGTAGGCCTTGTGCAGCGCCTCCAGCACGGGGGCGGCAGTGTTGCAGGTCTCGCAATCCTCTTTGACAAAGCAGATCAGGCTCGGCTGCCCCTCGGGCAGGCGGTGTGCTGTCCTATCGAGATCGTTGAGTGAAAGCTCAGGTTTTCCGCTGCTCATATCCGCCCTCCCGTGCGTCCGGTTGTCCGTTGCATCTGCATGGCGGAGGTGGATGGGAATCGAACCCACCACACGCCCCAAAGACGCGTCCATGGTTTTGAAGACCAGGGAAGCCACCAGACTCCAGTCACCCCCGTAAATCCGAACGCTATCAAGTCGCATCCTGCGGGGAAACCGCAAAATCCGGCGCCATTTCGCGCAAGTCGTTGAAGCGCAAGGTGATGCCCTGCGTGTCGAAATACTCAAGTATGGGGACGATGATCCTGCGGCTGGTCGACAGGGCGCTGCGCGCGTGCGATGTCGAAAAGCGCTGCGGTGGTGGAAATTTGCCGTGCAACAGCGCGGCGGCTGCGTCGAGAGCATCGGGGTGGAACATGATCGTTTGGCCCAATGCGATGTTGGGCAAAGTCAGGAGCCTTCCCACATCCACCAGCAGGGTGATCAGGTCGTGGTCGTGAGCATCTTGCCCCGTCTCCTGAGGGCGGAACGGCGCGAGGGCGGCGTCGGAAAACAACGCTTCCAGTTCGGCCATCCGCGCGCGCTGGTCGGGCGTGAGGAGCGACAGGGGGTCATGGCCGCTCAATGCCAGCCGCGTGCCGTGGGCGTGGACAAGGCCGCGTTCCAGCGCTGCGTTCTCGGCGTGCGCCAGAAGCGCGGCGTTTGCCTTGAGGCCGGACAGAACGGATCGCGGTGCTGCGACGTCCAGCGGGTGTTGGGTATGATGGCTTCCAAGCGCCCCAGTGATCTTCAGTGTGCAGTCTGCGATGTCTTCCCGAGCGGCGAGCAAGTCGGCACCGAGAGTGACGAACTCCTGACCCAGAGCGGTCTGCGCGTTTTCCACAGATCTGCGC
>JBBSJO010000218.1:0-6454 GCA_038257185.1 Rhodobacterales bacterium
GAGGCCACGATCAGGCCGATCACGCCCATGATGAGGAAGCTGCCCCAGCCGGAGATGTCCTTCTTCGTGGTGTAGCCATACAGCGACAGGCCCGCGAAGGCGATCGAGGTGATCAGGAAGACCTGCGCGATCGAATAGCCGGTGAAGACCAGGAAGATCGAGCTGATGGAGATACCCATCACGGCGGCGAATGCATAGAATACCGTCTGTGCCGTGGCGGCGGACATGCGGTTGATCATCGCACTGAAGCCGAAGACGAAGGCCAGCGGCGCGAACATCACGACCCACTTGAGCGGGGAGGCATAGAGCGTGTAGCCGAACTGGGTCAGATAGCGATCGCCCGAGAGTTGCGCCACGCCTGCCGAGGGATCGGCAGTGACGGCAAGGCCGGAAATGGCCCATGCGGCAGCGAAGGTGATCAGCATGCCAATCGACATGGTGCCGTACACCTTGTTCATGTGAGCGCGCAGCCCCTGATCGATCGAGGCGGCGCGGGTTCCGGCAGCACTCCGGATGGTATTCACGTCGGCCATTGAATTGTCTCCAGTTGGCAAAAGTTGCGTGCCGAGAGGCTCGGTCACGGTATTGCCTAGAATATCGGGTGTTTGGCGTTGCATTTCAAGGGTGTTGTGCCTTTGACGTGCCAAGGCTGCGACGTTCAGTCACGCCAGTTTGCCGGAGCGTCCCAGATTCCGCGGCGGGCCTCGCAGGCAGCCTCTTGTGCGGTCAGCCCGATATCGTCCAACTGGGCCGCGGTCAGCTCACCCAGCGCGCGACGGCTGCGCCAAAAGGCGATGCGGTGACGCAGACGGGCGCCTAGTGAAAGTTGGCCGGAGTGAGAGGCGGCGGTGATTCTGGCAGTGCGGTGGGTGAGGGTGGTCATGGTGTGTCCTTTCGGTTTCGTGATGCATCACGGGAATGCATTTGAATGCTTGATATATGATCGGGGGAGGTGCATTACAAAAGCGAATGTTTGTTGGATGATCCATCAGGAGAATTGATATATGCGCAACCTCGACATCACCACGCTCCGCTCCTTCGTCGCTGTTGCGGATTCCGGCGGGGTGACGCGGGCGGCGGGATTCTTGCACCTCACGCAATCCGCTGTCTCGATGCAGCTCAAGCGACTGGAAGAGATGCTGGGGCTGGACCTGCTGGACCGGTCAGGTCGGACCATCGCTTTGACAGCCTCCGGAGAACAGCTTCTGGCCTATGCGCGCCGGATGATCGCGCTCAATGACGAGGTCATCGGCCGCCTGACCGAGCAGGCGCACGAGGGTGAAATCACGCTGGGGGTGCCGCACGACATCGTCTATCCGGCGATCCCTCAGGTTCTCAAGCAGTTCCACGCGGCCTTTCCGCGGGTACGGGTGCAACTGGAAGCCTCCAACACCAGCGTGTTGCGCGAGAAATTCGCAAAGGGGGAATGCGACCTGATCCTGACCACAGAAACCGAGCCCGGCCGGGGGGCGGAGACTCTGGCGATCAAGGAGCTGCTCTGGATCGGGGCACCGGGGGGGGCAGCCTGGCGGCAGCGGCCCCTGCAACTGGCGTTCTGCCGGCTATGTCTGTTCCGCCCGCATGTGGTCGCCGCGCTAGATGCGGCTGGCATCCCGTGGCAGATGAGTGTGGATACCGATAGCGACCGCACCATCGAGGCGGCGGTCAGTGCCGATCTGGCGGCACATGCGATGATCGAGGGGACAGCACCTCCCTATCTGGAGCGGATTGACCACGGCGGGGCGCTGCCCGCGCTGCCGCAGCAGCAGATCAACCTTTATGGGGGCAAGTCCACGTCGGGCGAAGTGGGCGAATGGCTTGCCGACCTGTTGCGCGCGGCCTTTGGCGGGGGCCAGGTGGCGGCCCGACTGCGTGCGGTGTGAGGATCGTCGCGGCAGGAAGCGGCCTGCGCGAGCCGCAGCGAAACCGCACTTTGAACGCCGCAAGGAGGAAAAGGCCCTTCAAGGTAGCGTGATGCCACTTCAGGTTGTAGTGTCAATCCGTGGCATATCGTCGCTCTCGATTCTGTGAACAAAGTCTGGCTTGGACATTTCCCTGTGTTTTGCACCAGATTTCGAGATTTGCATGGGCCATGGGGGCCCGGATTCAATCATTAGTTGATTTCATCGTTCCCGACGAAACCTCTGCCATAGTAAAATCGTTAGGTGACTGCGTCAGAACCAAGTATGAACTGCGTTACGTTAAAGCCCCGGTGATGTCTCACAATTCACCGGGTTCAGTTTTTTAGAGAGTGGAGCGACCTTTTTTCGTTTCGAGGCAATGGAAGCAAACAGAATGGCACACAAGGTAGATATTCATGTTGGCAAGAGGATCAGACAGCGGCGTTGGCTGACCGGCATGACGCAACAGAAACTTGCCGAACTTGTCGGCATCAAGTTTCAGCAGATCCAGAAGTACGAGACCGGTGCAAACCGCGTGAGTGCCTCGCGGTTGTGGGACATCGGTGATGCGCTGGGGGTGGATGTGTCATTCTTCTTCGAGGGCCTGAAATCGGAAGAACAAATGGAGGCGGTCGAGGCCGGTCCGATGCCGCTCGACCTGATGGGCGACAAGGAAGCGATGGACCTTGTGCGGTCCTATTACGCGATCCCGGAAAACCAGCGTCGGCGGCTCTTTGAACTGGCTCGCGTTCTCAGCGACGTTGCCTGAGCACGCCTGCGGCGGAACACGGCCTTGCGTCCGACTGCCGAAACTGACAGGCCCGCGGGCATGACATATCTGGCCAATCGAGACCCCGACATCGCCCGCGTGGCGCATCTGCTGGCGGATGCCGCGCGGCAGGTGATCCTGCCGTTCTTCCGCGCGGAAGGGCTTTCCGCGGACAACAAGCGCAGTGCGGGCTACGATCCCGTGACAGAGGCCGACCGTGCGGCCGAGCGGGAAATGTGTGCGATCCTGCGCCGTGAGCGGCCTGACGACGCCATTCTGGGAGAGGAATACGGCACCGTCGCGGGGACGTCAGGTCTGACGTGGATTCTGGACCCGATCGACGGCACGCGGGGGTTCGTGAGCGGTACGCCGACCTGGGGTGTGCTGATCGCTGTTGCCGACCAAGCGGGGCCGTTCGTTGGCATCATCGACCAACCCTATATCGGCGAACGCTTTGTCGGCGGACCGGAAGGGGCGACGCTGACCGGCCCCCAGGGGGAACGGGCGTTGCGCACAAGGACCGCGCGGGACCTGTCGCTGGCGACCATCTTTACCACCTTTCCCGAAGTCGGCACAGCAGAGGACGCCGCCGGATTCGCCGATGTCGCAGGGCGGGCCCGGCTGACCCGATACGGGATGGATTGCTATGCATACGCGCTGGTTGCGGCGGGGCAGGTCGATCTGGTGATCGAATCGGGGTTGGCACCCTATGACATCTGCGCCCCCATTGCCGTGGTGCAGGCGGCGGGCGGCATCGTGACCGACTGGCAGGGCGGACCTGCCCATGGCGGGGGTCGCGCGGTCGCTGCCGCCAACCCTGAGATCCACGCGCAGGCGCTCGAGATCCTCAAGCTTTATTGACGCGGGGCGCGGTGCCTGTCTAGGTTTGGGGGTGTCGGTTCTCTTCCTGCTTTTCAACGGCACGGGGATCATGCATGAGGCGGGCTTTTCGAGGGCATGATTCCGATGAGCGAACTCCTGATCCGCAATGCGGATCACCTCTTGACCATGGACGATGCGGCGCGCGAACTTTCTGGCGTGGACCTCCTGGTCCGCGACGGGGTCATCGCACAGATCGGCACCGGGCTTTCGACGACCGGCGTGGTGGTGGACGCAGGGGGGTGCGTGGTGACGCCGGGACTGGTCAACACCCATCACCACCTGTTCCAGACGCTGACACGCGCCGTACCCGCCGCACAGGACGCGCTGCTCTTCGGCTGGCTCCAAACACTTTATCCGATATGGGCGCGGCTGACGCCGGAGCATGCCTTTGTCTCGGCGCAGATCGGGCTGGCGGAACTGGCGCTGTCGGGGTGTACGCTGTCGTCGGATCATCTCTATGTCTATCCCGGCGGCGTGCGCCTGGACGATACCATCGCCGCCGCGGCCGAGGTGGGCCTGCGGTTTCATCCCACGCGCGGCTCGATGAGCATCGGGCAGAGCCGGGGCGGCCTGCCCCCCGATACGCTTGTGGAAGAGGAGGCCGCAATCCTGGAGGACTGCATCAGGGTGGTGGATTCCTTTCACGATGCGTCGGAAGGGTCGATGTGCCGGGTGGGGCTTGCGCCCTGTTCCCCGTTCTCGGTCAGTCGGACGTTGATGCGCGACACGGCCCTGCTGGCACGGGACAAGGGCGTGATGATGCACACGCATCTGGCAGAAAATGACGAAGACATCGCCTATTCGCTGAAGGCTTTCGGCTGTCGCCCGGGGCAATTTGCGGAAAGCCTTGGATGGGTGGGACCCGATGTGTGGCATGCCCATTGTGTGAAGCTGGACGAGAGCGAGATCGCGCTTTTTGCCGCCACGCAGACGGGTGTCGCGCATTGCCCCTGTTCGAACTGTCGTCTTGGGTCGGGCATCGCCCCGGTGCGGGCGATGCGCGATGCAGGGGTGCCGGTGGGGCTCGGGGTCGACGGCTCGGCCAGCAATGACGCGGGAAATCTGATGGCCGAGGCACGGCAAGCGTTGCTGTTGCAGCGTGTTTCACGCGGCGCGCAGGCGATGAGCGCGCGCGAGGCGCTCTGGATCGCCACGCGGGGCGGGGCGGAGGTGCTGGCCCGCGCCGACTGCGGGCGGCTGGAGGTCGGCAAGCGTGCAGACATCGCCGTCTGGGACGTGAGCGGCGTTGAAAGTGCGGGAAGCTGGGACCCGGCGGCCCTGTTGCTGGCGGGCCCCACCACGGTGCGCGACCTTTTCGTGGAGGGGCGCGGCGTGGTGCGGGACGGTCACGTCGCGACCATTGATCTGGCGGCGACCATTGCGCGGCAGAATGCCATGGCGAAAGGTTTGGGCGAGGCGCTGTGAGACCCTTCAGGTGCGCGGGGTGCGGTTGATACTTGGGCGCAGCATTCGCTGCCCCATCGTGTCGGCTATCGCAGGAGGTTACGACCGTTCAACACGCAGACCGAGCAGTCCGGAAAGAGAGGCACGCAAAGTTCCGACATATTTTGACGATTCCACGGCCCTCGTTTCAGAATACAACTGGCCGGGAAAGACGGGGACCCCGACCGTTCTGACTTACTCTTTCGAGGGACCGGCAAAGGATTACGCAGGCGAACGCTGTACCCAAGGCTTAATCGACTGTTTCCAGAAATTCACCGGCACGAAGGAAGCCGTGACGCAATCGGCGCTCTTTGCCTGGGGTGACGCCTGTGACATCGTGTTCGTCGAAGTCGCTTCCGGTTAAGGCGATATCCGCTTCGGCAACTAAGATTTTGATCAGGCACTTGGCTCACCCGGTGGTCGGGGGCGCGGGCAACGATATGATTTCGGGCGGGACGGGCAATGATCGCCTGATCGGCGGCACCACATACGACGATTTCACCGATCGGGACGTTCTGGACCACAGGGCGGCACTAAGCGCCATCACCGTCGATCTCAACCGCTTCCGACAGGCTCGAAGGCGGAGCAGGGGACGACCTGCGCGCGGTGACTTGAATGGCGATACTGTTGTCTTTGCCGATGGCCATGGGAACGACACGATCGTTGATCTTGACGCGCTGAGCGCTGCGTAAGTGATCGACTTCTCCGGCCATTCATCGCTGAACGATATCTTGCAGGTGCTTTCAGCGTCTACCCAGATCGGCAGTTGCGTCGAGAGCGTCACATCGGCCATCAACTCGATCTGGCTGGCGGGCGTGGACCGCAACGATCTGGACACATCAGATTTTGTCTTCCGAGCATAGGATGCCCCCGTTACCACCGTTTGCGTCGCCTCTGTGCGATTTGCAGTTGCAGCGTTTTGCGGGAAAGATCGCAAGATGTTGTTTTGAAATGTGAATTTTTCTGAAATATTCCTCTCACCCCCCCTTGCCGTCCTTCCTGAATCGGCGTAGACAACCGTTCTTGGCGCGGGATGGAGCAGCCCGGTAGCTCGTCAGGCTCATAACCTGAAGGTCGTAGGTTCAAATCCTACTCCCGCAACCACCGAATACGACACCCCGCCCGTAACACGGCGGGGTGCTTCGTTTCCGCAATCTGCCAGACCCAAAATAGCTCCCAGCTCCCCATAAAGTTCAATGATATGGCCGTGCTCGGCGGCGTCATCGGGGATCATCCGCACTTCTGACATCAGACTGCGCAACGCCTCGGTCGCCTCAGGTCGGACGAGGTCGTCGTTTAAGTATGCGGTGAGGTCTGAGACCTTCTGGCGGTAGACCTGTGCCAGCGACGGCTGCAGGTGGACAGGAGCCACGGTATCTCCCAGCCTAGCAAGCTGGATCGTCAGTTCCCCCTTGCGGGCCTCCAGCGCATCCATCTTCTCCTTCATGGAGATGTGAAA
>JBBSJO010000219.1:0-6424 GCA_038257185.1 Rhodobacterales bacterium
GCCCCCAAGCCCCCGGGAATATTCAAGGCCAAAAAGAGGGACGGGGTGGCGGTAGGGTCCTGTGGGGTCTGGCGTGGCGGGCGGGGCCGGTGCCAACTGGACAAACGCGGCCCCTTGTGACACTCCGGCGCGCAACAGGAGTGTGCCCCATGACCAACCCGATCGTCACCCGTTTCGCCCCATCTCCCACCGGATACATCCATGTCGGCAACCTGCGCACGGCGCTGATGAATTACCTGATCGCGCGCAAGACGGGGGGGACCTTCATCCTGCGGATCGACGATACCGATCCGGAGCGGTCAAAGGAAGCCTATGTCGACGGCATCAAGGAAGACCTGACCTGGCTGGGCCTGGGCTGGGACCGGGTGGAGCGGCAGTCGGAACGGTTGGACCGCTATCATGCGGCGGCAGACGAGTTGCGCGCAAAGGGGCGGTTCTATGAGGCCTTCGAGACACCGACGGAACTGGATCTGAAGCGCAAGAAGCAGCTGAACATGGGGCGTCCGCCAGTCTATGACCGTGCGGCGCTTGCGCTGAGCGAGGAGGAGAAGGACAAGCTGCGCGGTGAACGCGGGGCAGGGGTATGGCGGTTCAAGCTCGACCAGCAGCGGATCGAGTGGGCGGATGGAATTCTCGGTGATATTTCCATCGATGCGGCCAGCGTATCGGACCCGGTGCTGATCCGGGGCGACGGGCAGATCCTCTATACGATGGCGTCCGTTGTGGACGACACGGACATGGGCGTCACCCACGTCGTGCGCGGGTCCGACCATGTGACAAATACCGCGACGCAGATCCAGATCATGCAGGCGCTTGGCCAAGGCGCGGTGCCGTCCTTTGCGCACCATTCGCTGCTGACCGGGCCGCAGGGTGAGGCGCTGAGTAAGCGGTTGGGTGTGCTCGCCCTGCGCGACCTGCGCGAGCAGGGTGTGCAGCCGATGGCGCTGCTAAGCCTGATGGCGCGGCTGGGGTCCTCGGACCCGGTCGAGTTGCGGACCGAGATGGCACAGTTGATCGACGGGTTCGACATCGGCCACTTCGGCTCCGCGCCGACGAAATTCGATGTGGCGGATCTGTTTCCGTTGACCGGGCGCTACCTGTCGCACCTCGATTACGGCCAGGTGAAAGACGAGATCGAGGCCCTTGGGGTGCCCGCGGACAAGGGCCCGATCTTCTGGGACGCGACGCGTGAGAACATCGAGACGCTGCATGACCTCAAGGGTTGGTGGGAGATGTTCCGCGACGGGGCCGATCCGGTGATCGAGGACGGCGACGAGGCTTTCGTGGCCGAGGCCGTCGCGATGTTGCCCGAAATGCCGTTCGACGAGTCCACCTGGGGCACTTGGACCTCTGCCGTGAAAGAGGCGACAGGGCGCAAGGGGCGCGGGTTGTTCCGGCCGTTGCGGCTGGCCCTGACGGGGCAGGAGCGCGGGCCGGAGATGGCGCAGGTGATGCCTCTGTTGCAGGTAGTGAAGGCGCGGGGCTGAGACCCGGCGTCAGTTTGAATGTTTGATCGGCGTGGCAAGCCGCGCGAGGGTCTCGTCGACCAGCGCCGTCTCGTCTTCGCTCAGCTTCTGGTGGCGCGGATAGAGCGGGTCGGCGCGATCATCCAGCACCGGCGTGTCCCAACCGTCCGTGGTGTCGAAGAAATCCGCGACGCCGGACAGGCCGAACTCGCGCAAAAAGCCCTGCACGACGACGTCGAGATAGCTCAGCAGGATCACGTGATCGCCACCCGGCTGCCGAGAATTCTCAGGGATGACATAGTGGGCGACGTCTGGTGCTGGGATCAGCGCATGCACGACCGCGCCCCCGGAACTGTGGCGTTCGTAGCCGTATTCGCGCGCATCCAGCGCCTCCCAGTCCGCTCCGGGCACGGCGGCGATCAGCCCGTCGATGCGGCTCGCCGCATCCTGGACCACCGAAAGAAACACCATGTCACGCCGTCCGGTTCGGACCCAGGATCGTCGCCAGCCGCGCAGTTGCGCGGGCTGCGCATCGGGATAGGCGTGGGTGTTGCGGTTCACGAGGCTGCCGTAGCCGAAGAAGTATGGTGTCATTCGCCGTAACAGATCACGCGGGCGCGGTCGGTACAAGCGCTTGACGATGCGGCGGCGGGCAGCATAGCTATGCGGGACCGTCACGGGAGAATCGACCATGTCGATGCCGAAGGAGCAACCGCCCCGGAAACTCTCAGGCCCAAGGACCGTGACGCGACAACGACACTCTGGAGAGTGATGTGCAAGCATCCGCCGAAGGGATAACGATCTCAGGCGAAAGGACAGGGGGGGCATGAGCAGGTCGCATCACGCGGCATGCGCGTGCCGGAGTTGTCGAGTATGGCTTCCGGTGAAGAGACAGGGAACCGGATGACCGATTTGAAACGCACGCCGCTTTATGATCTGCACGTCGCACTTGGGGCCAGGATGGTGCCTTTCGCGGGCTATGAAATGCCGGTGCAATATCCCTTGGGCGTGATGAAGGAACACCAGCACACCCGGACGGCGGCGGGGCTCTTCGATGTCAGCCACATGGGGCAGGTTATTTTATCGGGCGCGTCCTGGGAGGATGTGGCCCGCGCCTTCGAGCGGCTGGTGCCGATGGATGTGATGGGTTTGCACGACGGTCGGCAACGTTATGGGTTGTTCACCAATGCCGCGGGCGGGATCGAGGACGATCTGATGTTTGCACGGCGCGGCGATGACCTTTTCGTCGTGGTGAATGCCGCCTGCAAGGACGCCGATATCGCGCGGATGAAGGCGGCGCTGGAGCCGGAGATTTCGGTGACCCCGCTGGAAAATCGCGCGCTGATCGCACTTCAGGGGCCGGGGGCAGAGGCGGCTTTGGCCGCCATGGACCAGGCGGCCGCGGAGATGCGGTTCATGGACCTGTGCGATCTCACGCTGGAGGGTGTGGCCGTCTGGGCCTCCCGCTCAGGCTATACAGGTGAGGACGGATACGAGATTTCGGTGCCGGAGGCGGATGCGGAACGTTTGACACGTGCGCTGCTGGCGCAGGAGGGGGTCGAGGCCATTGGCCTCGGCGCGCGGGATTCGCTTCGGCTGGAGGCGGGGCTGTGCCTTTACGGGCATGACATGGATGCGGATACGAACCCCGTCGAGGCCTCGCTGGCCTGGGCGATCCAGAAAGTCCGCCGCAACGGCGGCGCACGGGAGGGCGGTTTTCCGGGGGCGGCGGCGGTCTTTGCCGCCTTTGCCGATGGGGTCGCGCGGCAGCGGGTGGGACTTCTGCCCGAAGGACGTGCACCGATGCGCGAGGGGGTCGAATTATTCGATGCCGAGAGCGGCGGGACGCAGGTCGGAACGGTTACAAGCGGGGGCTTCGGGCCCACGCTGGGCGGGCCGGTCGCCATGGGCTACGTGGCCAGTGACCACGCCGCCATCGGCACATCACTCTGGGGCGAGGTGCGGGGCAAGCGTATGCCGTTGACCGTTGCAAAACTCCCCTTCGTTGCCGCAAACTGCAAACGATGATCCAACCAAGGGAAGACGAGACATGAAATTTACCGAAGAGCATGAGTGGCTCCGCGTCGAGGGCGATGAGGTGGTCGTGGGAATCACCATCCATGCCGCCGAACAGCTGGGCGATGTGGTGTTCGTGGAACTGCCTGACGAGGGCATCACCGTCAGCAAGGACGATGAGGTCGTGGTGATCGAGAGCGTCAAGGCGGCCTCCGACATCCTCGCGCCGGTGGACGGGGAGATCACCGAAGTGAACAGCACGCTGACCGACAATCCCAGCATGGTGAACGACGATCCGCAGGGCGATGCCTGGTTCTTCAAGATGAAGCTGAGCGACCCGTCGCAAATGGATGACTTCATGGACGAGGCCACCTACCAGAAATTCATCGCCTGAGGGCGCCGATCCCGCCGGAGCCTCCGGCGGGGAATATTTGAAGCCAGAAAGAGACGGGCCCTGCCATGACCTTCAAGCCAACCGACTATCTGCCATATGATTTCGCCAACCGGCGGCACATCGGGCCGTCGCCGGCAGAGATGTCGGATATGCTCAAGGTCGTGGAGGCTGCCTCGCTGGCCGACCTGATGGACGACACGCTGCCCAAGGGCATCCGCGCGAAGGAGGCGCTGGATTTTGGCAAGGCCATGTCCGAGCGCGAGGTGCTGGAGCATCTGCGGGTCGTGGCGGGCAAGAACAAGGTGCTGACCTCGCTGATCGGGCAGGGCTATCACGGCACCGTCACGCCCCCCGCGATCCAGCGCAACATCCTTGAGAACCCCGCCTGGTACACGGCCTATACGCCCTACCAGCCGGAAATCAGCCAGGGGCGGCTTGAGGCCCTGCTGAACTTCCAGACCATGATCAGCGACCTGACAGGGCTGGAGGTGGCGAACGCCTCCCTGCTGGACGAGGCGACGGCCTGTGCCGAGGCGATGACCATGGCGATGCGGGTGGCCAAGTCCAAGGCCAAGGGGTTCTTCGTCGATCAGGACTGCCATCCGCAGAATATCGCGGTGATCCGCACGCGGGCGGCACCGCTGGGGATCGAGGTGATTGTGGGGGATCCGGAGAAGATGGATGCCGGGGCCATCTTCGGCGCGATCTTCCAGTATCCCGGCACCTATGGCCATGTGCGCGACTTCACCGCGCAGATGGAGGCGCTGCACGGCGCGGATGCGGTGGGCATCATCTCTGCCGATCCGCTGTCGCTGACGCTGTTGAAGGAGCCCGGCGCCATGGGCGCGGACATCGCCGTGGGGACCACGCAGCGGTTCGGCGTGCCGCAGGGTTATGGCGGGCCGCATGCCGCCTATATGGCCTGCCGCGACGCGATGAAGCGGGCGATGCCGGGGCGCATCGTGGGGGTGAGCATCGACGCCCACGGCAACCGCGCCTACCGGCTGTCGCTGCAGACCCGCGAACAGCATATCCGGCGCGAGAAGGCGACCTCAAACGTCTGCACCGCGCAGGCGCTGCTGGCGGTCATGGCGTCAATGTATGCCGTTTTCCATGGGCCCGAAGGGCTGAAGGCCATCGCGCAGCGTATTCACCGCAAGGCGGTGCGGTTGGCCGAAGGGTTGAAGTCGGCGGGCTTCGAGGTGCGCCCCGCGACCTTCTTCGACACGATCACCGTCGAGGTGGGCGCGTTGCAGAGCGCCGTCATGGCCTCTGCCGTGGCACAAGGCGTCAACCTGCGCAAGGTCGGCAAGACGCGCGTCGGCATCACCATGGACGAACGCTGCACACCCAAAACGATCGAGGCGGTCTGGCGCGCCTTTGGGATCGACAGGGCCGACAAGGACTACACCCCGCATTACCACATGCCGGAGAAGTTGATCCGGCAGACGACCTACCTCACCCACCCGATCTTCCACATGAACCGGGCCGAGACGGAGATGATGCGCTACATGCGCCGCCTCGCGGACCGTGATCTGGCGCTGGACCGCGCGATGATCCCGCTGGGGTCCTGCACGATGAAGCTGAACTCCGCCGCCGAGATGATGCCGATCAGTTGGCGGGAATTTTCGCTGATCCATCCCTATGTGCCTGCCGATCAGGCCTTGGGATACAAGGAGATGATCGACGATCTGTCCTCCAAGCTCTGCGATATCACGGGATACGACGCGATCTCCATGCAGCCCAATTCGGGCGCGCAGGGGGAATATGCGGGGCTGCTGACCATCGCCGCCTATCACCGGGCGCAGGGGGACGCTCATCGCAACGTCTGCCTCATCCCGATGAGCGCGCATGGCACGAACCCCGCCTCAGCCCAGATGGTCGGCTGGAAGGTCGTGGTGATCAAATCCGCGGCCAACGGCGACATCGACCTTGACGATTTCCGCGCCAAGGCGGAGGCGGCGGGCGAGAACCTTGCCGCCTGCATGATCACCTATCCCTCCACCCACGGCGTGTTCGAGGAGACGGTGACGGAAGTCACGAGGAGCACCCATGAGTACGGCGGGCAGGTCTACATCGACGGGGCCAACATGAACGCGATGGTCGGGCTGTCACGTCCCGGCGATCTGGGCGGCGATGTCAGCCACCTGAACCTGCACAAGACCTTCTGTATCCCCCACGGCGGTGGTGGCCCCGGCATGGGCCCCATCGGCGTCAAGTCACACCTGATCCCGCATCTGCCCGGCGATCCCAATGCGGAAGGGACCGCAGTGTCGGCGGCGGCCTACGGCTCGCCCTCGCTGCTGCCGATCTCCTGGTCCTATTGCCTGATGATGGGGGGCGAGGGGCTGACGCAGGCGACGCGGGTCGCGATCCTGAACGCCAATTACATCGCCAAGCGCCTGGAGGGGGCCTTCGACGTGCTCTACAAGGGGCCGACGGGGCGGGTCGCGCATGAATGCATCCTCGACGTGCGCCCCTTCGAGGACAGCGCGGGCGTCACGGTAGAGGATATCGCCAAGCGCCTGATCGACTGCGGTTTCCACGC
>JBBSJO010000220.1:0-6423 GCA_038257185.1 Rhodobacterales bacterium
AGCTTCTTGAACGCCGTTGTCTGGGGGGCGCCGTCAAAAAGCGCGTGGATATCTTCGGGCTGGTCCAGCATGGCCGAGGCTTAGTGGATGGGCGGCTTGCGATCAAGCGTGATGCGGGGAGGCGAGGTGCGTCGGCGGTGGCGCGTGGCAAATGACAGGGCACGAATTTCGCGCTAAGGTAGCGTCATTTAGAAAAAGGAGATTATCCGATGGCCCTGTTCTTTACCCGGCGCACCTATAACGCTGCCAAGAAGAAATTCACGAACAACCTTGCCACGCTGACCCGACATGTGAGGCTGAAGATCAAATCCGGCGGCGGCTATGAGGGGGGCATCATCTCGCAGTCCGACTGGCTCGATCAGGTCATCGCTGCGGCGGGGGGCAAGGGGATCGTCGTTTATGTCCATGGCTTTAACACCAGCCAGCACTCCATGCTGGAACGTCATGGTCGGATCGAGAAAGGCTTGCGCGCGGCAGGCTTTCGCGGGGCCGTGGTGGCCTTTGACTGGCCAAGCCAGGGTATTGTCAGCGCCTATGACCCTGATCTGGCGGCGGCCAAGGCGGCAGCCCCCTTTCTTGTGCCCGACGGCCTGATGCCCCTGATTGGCCGGATGGGCGGCCAACCGCTGCACATGATCTGCCATTCGATGGGATGCTATCTGACCCTGCGGGCCCTGCGCGGGGTGGGAGAGCAGGTGGCAGAGCCCTCGGTACAGCTTGAACAGGTGATCTTTGCCGCCGCCGATGTGGAGGCCGAACAATTGCGCAAGGGGGCAGGAGGGGCGCTGGTGATGGCACACCGATGCAAGCGGCTGACCAATTACTACAGCGTGGCGGACAAGGTGCTGAGCCTTGCGGGTGTGGTGAACGGTGGCCGCCAGCGGGCAGGTCACATCGGGCTGCCGGATCTCAAGGAGGCGAATGCAGTGGACCTCTATACCACTGCCCAATTCCGTAAACATGTGCCGGTTGCGGATCAGGACGACACCATCATCTCACACAACTGGTACTACGGGGACGACGGTTTCTTCCGCGACGCGGCACTGACGCTGGCGGGAACACCTGATTCCGCGATGCCGACGCGCAGGGCCACAAACATCAGCGACCGGGCCTTGCTGACCTGACAGCAGCGCTTCAGTCCGGGACGTTGTCGATGCCCGTTCCGCCCCAGGGATGGCAGCGGGCGATGCGCCGCACGGCCAGCCATCCGCCCCTGAGGCCGCCGTGTCTTTGCAGCGCCTCCAGCGCATAGGCGCTGCAAGTGGGCTGATAGCGGCAGTTGTGGCCCACCCAGGGACTGAAAAGCAGGCGATAGGCCCGTACCGGCAGGGCGAGGGCGCGGGCCAGAAGGGTCACGGCAGGCGGCTGTGCAGGCTGGCGAGCGCCGCGACCAGGTCGTCCTGCAAGCGCGCAAAGGGCAGGGTGGCGGTCATTTCGCGCCGCCCGATCAGGACGTAGTCCATGCCGACACGGCCATGGCTGGGCAGGATCAGGCGGGCAATCTCGCGCAGGCGGCGCTTGGCGCGGTTGCGGGCTACGGCGTTGCCGACCTTCTTGGAGCAGGTGAAGCCCACGCGGATGCCCTCGGCCTCGTCCGGCGCGCGCTGGCGCATTTGCAGCACGAATCCGGGTGTTGCGAGATGAGCCGCACGGGAGGCACGCGTGAAATCGGCGCGTTTGCGCAGGGTGACAGGGCGCAAAGAAACCGCCGGGGGCGTTTCCACCGGGGTGGCGTGGATGCCATCCTGGGGTGCCTCCGGCGGTGTCATGTCGGTCACAACCTGCAGGCGCGGATTACGCGCTCAGCTTCTTCCGGCCCTGGGCGCGGCGTGCATTGATGATCTTGCGGCCACCCTTGGTCGCCATGCGCGCGCGAAAACCGTGGCGCCGCTTGCGCACGAGGTTGGATGGTTGAAAGGTGCGCTTCATCGCTCCGTCTCCACAAAAATAGGCGTCAGCTTACCGGAATCGGTCCGGCCAGCGTCAATTCAAGCCCGGTCTCTACTGCCGTGCGCCCCCCAAGTCAAACCCCCGGACGGGGAAAATCGTGCGACCTGCAACATTTCGCCCTTTGAAGGCGTGCATTTGTTTCAATCCACCCTCTATGTCCTGCCGCGTCGGGAGAAAACCGCACCCTGCATCAAGCGGGCGTGATAGGCCTGTCACCGTCGCGCTTGATGCGCCATCTGTAAGACAGGGATGATCGGCCCCTCTCAGCGCCCGGTGAAGAAGATGACCCTGATGAGTGACATGAAACCCGAAGACCCCGAGAGGCACGCTCTGCTGCGGTATCTGCCGCTGATCGTCATCTCTCTGGTCGCGGTGGTCGGCGCTTTCACCCTGCGGGACTACCTCAGCTTCAACGCGCTGCGAGACAACCACGAAGCGCTGATTGCATTCCGGGACAGCAACTATGTCTTGGCGGCGCTGGGTTTCATGGCCGCCTATATGGTGATCGTCGCCTTTTCGCTACCTGGTGCGACCATTGCGACGCTGGCGGGTGGGTTTCTGTTCGGCATCTTCCCCGGCGTGCTCTTCAACGTAACCGGAGCCACGTTGGGGGCCGTCATCATCTTCCTTGCCGCGCAATGGGGGCTGGGCGAGCGGCTGAAGGCGCGGATGGACGCCTCCGAAGGCATGGTAGCCAAGATCAAGAAGGGTATCGACGAGAACCAGTGGTCGATGCTGTTCTTCATCCGGCTCGTGCCTGCGGTGCCGTTCTTCGTCGCCAATCTGATCCCGGCGTTCCTCGGCGTGCCGCTTTTCCGCTTCGCGGTTTCGACCTTTCTGGGCATCATTCCGGGCGCACTGGTCTATACTTCCGTCGGGTCGGGTCTCGGTGCCGTCTTTGCTTCCGACGACAGCCCTGACCTTGGCATCATCTTCGCGCCGCACATATTGTTCCACATCCTTGGGCTTTGCGCGCTATCGCTGTTGCCCGTCGCGCTCAAGACATTCACCGGAAAGAAGGATTTGCTGAAATGAACCGGATCAAGACGGATATACTCGTCATCGGGGCGGGCTCCGCCGGTCTCAGTGTCGCGGCGGGGGCCGTCCAGATGGGGGCGGAGGTCGTCCTGCTGGAAGGCCACAAGATGGGGGGTGACTGTCTCAATTACGGCTGCATCCCCTCCAAGGCGTTGATCGCGACGGGCAAGGCCGCCTATGCGCAGCGCCATGCAGCACAATACGGCGTGGCGGATGCGCCCGGAGCCGTAGACTACGCCGCCGCCAAGGACCACGTGGCCGACGTCATCGCCCGGATCGCGCCCATCGACAGCCAGGAGCGGTTCGAGGGCTTGGGCGTCAAGGTGATCCGGGAATACGGGCGCTTCATCTCCGAAGACGAGGTGCAGGCGGGGGATACCGTGATCAAGGCCCGCCGCATCGTCATCGCCACCGGGTCCTCGCCCTTCGTCCCACCCATCGGCGGGCTGGAGGACGTTCCCTATGAGACCAACGAAACCCTCTTCGATCTGCGCGAGAGACCCGACCACCTGCTGATCGTCGGCGGCGGCCCCATCGGGATGGAGATGGCGCAGGCGCATATCCGCATGGGCTGCAAGGTCACGGTCATCGAGGGGGAAAAGGCGCTGGGCAAGGATGACCCGGAACTTGCCGACGTGGTGCTCCAGACGCTGCGCGACGAAGGCGTGGTGATCGAGGAAGGGGCCAAAGCCAGGCAGATTCGCGGCAAGAAGGGCGCTATCGAGGTGGAGGCCGAGGATGGTCGCGTCTTCAAGGGCAGCCACCTGTTGGTGGCGGTGGGGCGCAAGTCGAACACCGAGAAGCTGGACCTCGACAAGGCCGGAATCGAGCCCACCAAGAGTGGCATCAAGGTCGACGACAGCCTGCGCACGACCAACCGCCGCGTCTATGCCATCGGGGACGTGGCGGGCGGCCTGCAGTTCACCCATGTTGCGGGCTACCACGCGGGTGTCATCATCCGCTCCATCCTCTTCGGAATTCCCAGCAAGGCCAAGACCAGCCACATCCCCTGGGTCACCTATACCGAACCCGAACTGGCGCAGGTCGGGCTGACCGAGGCACAGGCGCGCAAGAAACACTACGTCACGCTGGAAGTCGTGCGCTTCGACTACGAGCATAACGACCGCGCGCAGGCGGAGCGCAAGACCAAGGGTTTCATCAAGGTCATGGTGGTCAAGGGGCGGCCCGTGGGCGCGTCCATCGTAGGATACCAGGCCGACGAGTTGATCAACCTCTGGGCCCTGGCGCTGGCCAACAACATGAAGATGAGCCAGATCGCCGCGATGGTCGCGCCCTATCCGACCATTGGCGAGATCAACAAGCGCGCGGCCGGGGCCTATTTCAGCCCGCGCCTGTTCGAAAGTCCTTGGGTGAAGCGTATCGTCGGCCTCGTACAGCGCTTCGTGCCTTGATGTTCCGGTCCTGCGCGTTACTTCCCGGTTGCCCCGCGGGCCCTGCGGGTGCGATGTAAAGTCACAATGTTCAATTCCCTGTCTGGCCGACTGCTGATCCTCACCACCGTCTTCGTCATGCTTGCGGAGGTGTTCATCTTCGTCCCCTCCATCGCGCGTTTCCGTGAGGATTACATGCTGAACCGGCTGGAGCGGGCGCAGATCGCCTCCCTCGCGCTTCTGGCCGACGACATGCTGGACCCGGACCTCGAAGATGAACTGCTGCGTAACGCGGAGGTGTTCAACGTGGTGCTGCGCCGCGACGAGGTGCGCCAGCTGATGCTCTCCTCGCCCATGCCGCACCCGATCTCAGCCACCTACGACCTGCGCGACGCGACCGCCCTGACCCTGATCCGCGACGCGCTGATGCGGCTCTTCGACACCCGCAACCAGGTTGTGCGCGTGATCGGCGCGCCGGTGCGTGATGCGGGCCTGCTGATCGAGATCACGATGGAAACCGCCCCGCTTCGGATGGCCATGCTGGATTACGGCATCCGCATCCTGATCCTCTCCGCCGTGATCTCCGTCATTACGGCCTTCCTGCTGTTTCTCGCCATGCGGGCGCTGTTGCTGAAGCCGATCAAGGGTGTGGTGGGCCACATGCAACGCTACTCCGCCGACCCGGAAGATGCGCGCCGCATCATCGTCCCCTCGGCGGGCGTGACCGAGTTGCGCGAGGCGGAAGAGGCGCTGAAGAAGTTGCAGACAGACCTCACCCAGGCGCTGAAACAGAAGGAACGTCTGGCGCAGCTTGGTTCCGCCATCAGCAAGATCAGCCACGATCTGCGCAACATCCTGACCACTGCGCAATTGTTCACCGATCGCATCGAGACTTCCGAGGACCCTGCCGTCAAACGCCTGGCCCCCAAGCTCGTCGCCTCCATCACCCGGGCAGTGCACCTGTGCGAATCCACGCTGGCCTTCGGCAAGGCGGAGGAACCGGGGCCGACCCTGACGATGGTCCGGCTGGCTGAACTGGTGGAAGAGGTAATGGAGAGCGAGCGGCTGGCGGTGACCGATCAGGATATCAGCTTTGCTGCCGACGTGCCGTCAGGCATGATGGTGCGCGCGGACCCCGAGCACCTTTACCGTGTGTTGGTGAACCTGACGCGCAACGCCCGGCAAGCCATCGCCGCAACGGGCCGACACGGCGAAATCAGCATTCAGGGCGATGAGACCCCACTGGCGTGGCGGATCACCGTCTCGGACACCGGTCCGGGCCTGCCTGCGAAGGCGCGCGAGCACTTGTTCACCCCGTTTCAGGGAGGTGCACGCAAGGGTGGATCGGGTCTTGGCCTCGCCATCGCCTCCGAGCTTGTCCGTGGCCATGGCGGGGACCTGAACCTGAGTGGGACTGGGCAGGACGGCACCCGGTTCTGCATCACCCTTCCGAAGGGGGACGGGACGGTCTGAGACCCAGGTCGGCCCTTTCGCACGCAACGCAGGGAAATTTCGAAAACGAGGGCTTGCATTGCGAAGCAGCGGCAACTAAACCGCCCGACAGTGGACCGATAGCTCAGCTGGATAGAGTACTTGACTACGAATCAAGGGGTCGGGGGTTCGAATCCTCCTCGGTCCGCCACTACCACATTTTCCTGAATTTGAATGGGTCGCCTTTGGCGGCCTTTTTCTCTTTATCCCAGCCAGTTAGCTGCATCCCTCGATAGCCTTGAGTTTCTTTCGATGGCGTCTATACTCGTTCCTTGAGTGGTATGGAAAGTGGTATTTTTTTGATGGCCTTATCAGGCAAGCTGACGAAGAAGCTGGTTGAGAATCTCGGCGCTGGGCGTCATGGGGACGGCAACGGTCTCTATCTGGTGGTCGATCCCTCGGGCGCGCGGCGGTGGATTGTGCGTGTGGTGGTCAAGGGCCAGCGGAACAGGAAGGGCGGGCCGCTGCGCACGGACTTCGGTCTGGGCGGCTCCGATATCGTTCCGCTCAACCAGGCGCGCGAGCGGGCGCTGGAATATAGGCGGATGGCCAA
>JBBSJO010000221.1:0-6397 GCA_038257185.1 Rhodobacterales bacterium
CGACCAGGTGCGAGTCGAACTGGCCGCCTATGCGCTCAACCCCGACATCAAGGTGATCGCGCCCTGGCGGCTGTGGGACCTGCAGTCGCGGACCCGGCTGCTGGACTTCGCCGAAGAGCACCAGATCCCCATCGCCAGGGACAAGCGGGGCGAAGCGCCATTCTCGGTCGACGCGAACCTGTTGCACACCTCGTCCGAAGGCCGGGTTCTCGAGGATCCCGCGCAGGAAGCGCCCGACTATGTCTATCAGCGCACCGTGGCGCCCGAAGACGCGCCCGATACGCCCGAGATGGTTGAGATCGCGGCGGAGACCGGGGCGGATGCCATCGCCCATGGGGCCACCGGCAAGGGCAACGATCAGGTCCGTTTCGAACTGGCGGCCTACGCGCTGAACCCCGATATCAAGGTGATCGCGCCATGGCGGCTGTGGGACCTCACGAGCCGCACCAAGCTGCTGGAGTTCGCCGAACAGAACCAGATCCCGATCGCCAAGGACAAGCGCGGCGAGGCTCCCTTCAGCGTGGACGCGAACCTGCTGCACACCTCATCCGAGGGCAAGGTGCTGGAAGATCCGGGTCAGGAAGCGCCCGACTATGTCTATCAGCGCACCGTGCACCCCGAGGATGCCCCCGACACACCCGAAATGGTCGAGATCGGCTTCGAGCGCGGCGACGCCGTGTCGATCAATGGCGAGGCGATGTCGCCCGCGACGATCCTCACGAAGCTTAACGAAATCGGCGGGCGCCACGGCGTCGGGCGGCTCGATCTGGTGGAGGGGCGTTTCGTCGGCATGAAATCCCGCGGCATTTATGAAACCCCCGGCGGTACTCTGTTGCTGGAGGCGCACCGGGGCATCGAATCGATCACGCTGGACCGGGGCGAGATGCACCTGAAGGACCAGTTGATGCCGCAGTACGCTGAATTGATCTACAACGGTTTCTGGTTCAGCCCCGAACGCAAGATGCTTCAGGCGGCCATCGACGCGAGCCAGGCACATGTGACCGGCACCGTTCGGCTGAAGCTCTACAAGGGTCACGCCCGGACCGTCGCGCGCTGGTCCGATCACTCGCTTTATTCCGAGGCGCATGTGACCTTCGAGGACGATGCAGGCGCCTACGACCAGAAGGACGCGAAAGGGTTCATCCAGTTGAACGCGCTGCGCCTGAAGCTCATCTCCGCGCGGGAAAAGCGGCTGAGCGGCAAATAGCGGACGAAAAAGGCCCGGACGACGTGTCCGGGCCTGCTACTCGATACTCTTTAATCTTTACAATACAACCACTTACTCGGCTGTGACAACTGTCATAACCAGATTACCGTCGGGCTTGATCGGGCCATCTTCGGTTGCGCCCAGGGTGTATTCGAAAACACCCTTCGTCATGCCACCTGCTTCGGAGTGGACCATCAGCATCAGCATGTCGCCGGACGCGACGTCTTCCTGCAGGATCGCAGCGACATCAGCCGTTTCACCGGCACGCAGCGGCGCATAGCCTACGACGGGGCCAGGCTTCATGTCGGCATCTGTGCGGTGAATGACCAGCCAACCGTTCTCTGCTGCCATCACCTTGGAGGCGCTGACGATGCCGTTAGACACGTCCTGGTTGGCGGCTTCGACCATCGGCGACATGTGCGCGTCGGCGAAAGCCATTCCGGCAGTCAGTGTCAGGGCGGCTGCGGTGCTCATCAGAATCTTCATGGTAATCTCCCTTTTTTGGAACCATTGCCCAAGACACGACAAACGGTCGGAAGAAGTTTCACGAAACCAGAATTTTTTTATTTGAGCCGGTTGCGATGAAGCGCCAGATAGTAGGGCATCGCATCCTCGAGCAACGTGGCGTTCGCCTCTGCTACATCCGGCACGGGCCCTTCCGCACCCGCGAACCCGGTACTGCGATGCACCGCGCCGTACCAATGCGAGGCCCAGACGCCGTCTTCGGGCCGCGCACCTGCGGGCCAGCGCATCATGGCCGGATCGAACGGCAAATCGATGGCAGCACACAGTCGGCGCAGCATTCTTTCAGGGGCTGCGCGGACATCGGTGCTGTCGATCACCAGGCCCCCGATCCGGTCGAACAGCACCGCCTGCTGGCGATAGCCGATGTCGTCCAGCGTCGGTGCCTCGCGCTTGGCAGCATAGCTGGCGATGACCCGCGCGGGATGCCGGATCAGATGGATGTTCACGCAATCCTCGGCCCAGTCCATGGGGAAGCCGTCCACCATGTGGTGCGGCATATGCTTCATGTAGAGATGCGGGGCACCGCCGGTGGAGCAGGACAGCGCGACCCTGGCAGGATCGGCTTCATGGCGGGCAACGATCTCGTCCCGCATCGGGTGATCGACCCCGGTGGCGGCCAGATAGGCGGCGTAGAAAGGTTCGTCCATCACAGCGAAGTCCGCCCGAGCGCCGAAGCTGTACATCATCGCGGTGCTCAGGTTGCGTGGCCCGGACCACATCGCGATGCGCATTTGCTGTTCTCCCTTTCCTGTCTGCGCGAACGCTAGAAATGTTACGCTGCCCTGCCAAGCGGTAAACCGGCATCACCTCCGCGTGACTTGCCACGACACCCCATTGCCCTTGCGTCGGCCCGGATGCAGCCTGACATAAGAGGAGACCCAGATCATGCGCTATTCCACTCTGAAAGTTTTTCTGCTGGCCGCTGCCATTGGTATCGGCCTCTTTGCTCAGACGTCGCATGCGCGTGCCGGGACGCTGACCGTCGCGGGCGGCTGTTTCTGGTGCGTCGAATCCGATTTCGAATCCGTGAAGGGTGTCGGCGATGTGGTGACGGGGTTCACTGGCGGCACTGCCACCAACCCGACCTACGAAGATCACGGTGACAGTCTCGAAGCGGCGCAGATACCCTTCGACGACAGTACCGTCAGCGCCCGCCAGTTGCTCGACATGTTCTTCCGCTCTATCGACCCGACCGATGCGGGCGGCCAGTTCTGCGACCGGGGCCACAGCTATAGCACTGCCGTCTTCGTGAACTCACCCGAGCAGCGCTCGGCAGCGGAGGCCGCAAAGGCCGATGCCGAGAAGGCCCTGGGCCAGAAGATCGTCACGCCGATTCTGGATGCGGGAAAGTTCTTTCCCGTGGGTGACTACCATCAGGACTATTACAAGAGCAGCGAGCGCCTGGCGATCAGCAGCGTCGGCATCGGCGTCAAGAAGTCCGTGGCCTACAAGCGATATCGCAAAGGCTGTGGCCGTGACCAGCGTGTGGAGCAACTCTGGGGAAGCGCGGCGCCCTTCATCCACTGACCGAATTCGTGATCCTCGATATCCTTAAGGGCCGGGATCACTTCCGCAGTTCCATGCCGTGTGACCAACAGCGCCCCGGCCCCTGCGCAGGCAACCCACATGTTCGCGCCCCCGCCGCCCAACCCCTGATGGAACCGCGTTGCGGCAATGGTCTCTCCGGGCGTGGGCAGATGGTATAAGTTATCCGCCTTGATCGACCACGGGTTTCAGATCATTCGCCGACCTTGCAGGCCGCGAGAACTGCCATGTTCAGGATGTCATTGGCGGTCGATGTCGAGGAACAGATCTGGATCGACTTCTCCAGCCCTGTCAGGATCGGCCCGATCACGGTTGCCCCCGCCATCTCCTGCATCAACTTGACGGAGATGCTGGCCGAATGCCGCGCCGGCACCACGATGATGTTCGCGGGCCCCGTCAGCCGCGAGAATGGATAGTTCTTCTGGCTTTCCGCGTTCAGCGCCACGTCCACCGTCATCTCGCCTTCATACTCGAAATCGACGCCGCGCGCGTCGAGGACCTTGGGGGCCATGCTCATCTTCACCGCGCGTTCCGACACGGGATAGCCAAAGGTCGAGAAGCTGACGAAGGCGACCCGAGGCTCCAGCCCCAAGTGCCGCGCCACCCGCGCCCCGCTGACAGCGATATTGGCCAGATCGTTCTCGTCCGGCCATTCGTGCACCAGCGTGTCGGCGATGAACACGATCCGCCCCTTGTGAAGCAGCGCGGTGAAGCCGGCCGCGCCATGTTCGGGATTGGCGTCGAAGACATGGTTCAGCCGGTCCAGCACATGCGCGGATTTGCGCGTCGCCCCGGTGATCAGCCCATCGCCATGCCCGTGTTGCAACATCAGCGCTGCAAAGACATGGCGGTCCCGTGACGCCAGACGGTGAATGTCCTTGGCGTCAAAGCCCTTGCGCTGCAAACGCTCATAGAGAAACGCCTTGTAGGTCTCCAGATGCGCGGTATTGGCGGCATTCACAACCTCGAGCTCGCTCACGGCGTCACCCATCCCGGTGGCGTGCAGCTTGGACTTCACATCATCCTCGCGCCCGACCACCAGTGCCTTGCCCAACCCTCCCCGCTGATAGAGCACGGCGGCGCGCAGCACCTTGGGGTCGTCGCCTTCGGCAAAGATCATCGTCGCCTGATTGGCCCGCGCCCGCGCGTTGATGCCGCGCAGGATGTTAGCCGTCGGGTCCATCCGCGATTTCAGGCTCAGCTCATAAGCCTCCATGTCGATGATCGGCCGCCGGGCCGCACCCGTGTCCATCCCCGCCTTTGCCACGGCGGGCGGAATGCGGTGGATCAGCCGCGGGTCGAAGGGCGTCGGGATGATATAGTCCCGCCCGAAGGTCAGCGAGGTGCCATAGGCGAGGCCAACCTCATCCGGCACGTCCTCCCGCGCGAGGTTGGCCAAAGCGTGGGCGCAAGCGATCTTCATCTCGTCGTTGATCGCGCGGGCGTGGATGTCGAGCGCCCCTCGGAAGAGGTAGGGAAAACCCAGCACGTTATTGACCTGATTGGGATAATCGCTGCGCCCAGTGGCGACGATGGCATCCTCGCGCACCGCATGCGCCTCCTCCGGCGTGATCTCCGGGTCGGGGTTCGCCATCGCGAAAATCACCGGATTGGGCGCCATGCTGGCCACCATCGCGGGCGTCACGGCCCCCTTGGCTGACACGCCCAGAAACACATCCGCGTCTTTCATCGCATCCTCAAGGCTGCGCGCCTTGGTATTGGCGGCATGGGCCGATTTCCACTGGTTCATGCCTTCGGTGCGACCCTGGTAGATCACCCCCTTGGTGTCGCACATGATGCAGTTGTCATGCCGCGCCCCCATCGACTTGAGCAGTTCAAGACAGGCGATCCCCGCCGCGCCTGCACCATTCAGCACGATGCGCACATTCTCGATCTTCTTGTCCGACAGGTGCAGCGCATTGATCAGACCGGCGGCGCAAATCACCGCCGTGCCGTGCTGGTCATCGTGGAAGACAGGAATGTCCATCTCCTCCTTCAGGCGCTGTTCGATGATGAAACATTCCGGCGCCTTGATGTCCTCAAGGTTGATCCCCCCGAAGGTCGGCCCCATCAGCCGCACCGCACGGCAGAACTCATCCGGGTCCTCGGTATCCAGTTCGATGTCGATGGAATTGACGTCGGCAAAACGCTTGAACAGCACCGCCTTGCCCTCCATCACCGGCTTGGAGGCAAGCGCCCCCAGATTGCCGAGCCCCAGCACCGCCGTCCCGTTGGAGATCACGGCGACGAGGTTGCCCTTGTTGGTGTAGTCATAAGCGGTTTCCGGGTTAGCAAAGATCGCCTCGCAGGGCACCGCGACACCGGGGGAGTAGGCAAGGCTCAGGTCGCGCTGTGTGGTCATGGGAACCGTGGCGGTGATCTCGAACTTGCCGGGGGTGGGCTCCAGATGAAAGGCAAGTGCCTCTTCCGAAGTAACACGGTTCTTCTTCACGGTGGTTTCCTCCCCGAGCGCTTTGAACAGCAGTCATAGCCGCCGACGCTGTTCAGTACAACGGGCGCTCAGGCGACGTATCGGACCCATTCGTGTGCAGAGACGAACCGTTCGTGGCGCTCCGGAAAGTCCGCCTGCAACCGTGACAGCGCCCATCGGATCACCTGCGGGCGCTCGCAGCGATTTGCGCACCAGATGATGCGCACCAGCGTCTGCCAACGCTTCGGATCTGCCTTGAACGCCTGATCCAGTGCCAGAAGCTCCGACTTTGGCGCATCGAGTTGCTTGCAGCAGTCGGCCTTGAGCAGACCGAGCGCCGCATCGCGTTCGACCATCTTCGGATGTTGCGATAGAAGCCGCTCGGCCTGCTCATAGGCGCCGACCTGAAAAACCTCGCGCGCCAGGCTGGTCAGGTCGCTGGCCCGCGACAGGGACGGATACTGCCCCAGCACCGTCACGGCGAAGGCCATGATCTGACCGATCGCCGCCTCGGAGAGTGCTACGGGAACGATGCCATCCGTCGCGAAATGCGGCTCTGACAAGGGATCATCCGACTTGAAATCGCCGAAGAAGCTCACGTACCGACATTGCGCCGCGTTCGCCAGCGGCCAGAAATCACCCCAGCGCAACTGCGCAGTCTGCAATGTCCCGATCTCGACCACATAGGC
>JBBSJO010000222.1:0-6352 GCA_038257185.1 Rhodobacterales bacterium
CGGACGACGTGACGCCGGTCTGCGCCAGCGCCGCCCGAAAACTCTGGATCTGGTCACTCATCCGCGGTTTCGGCCTCGAAGCCCACTGTCGCGGGGTCGAGGTCATAGTGCGCGCCGCAGAACTGGCAATCCGCCGTCACGCGCCCGTCTTCCGTCGTCATCTGTTCGATGTCACGGGTCGAATAGATCGACAGGCTCTGGCGCACCTTTTCCTCGGAACACGAACAGCCAAAACGCACCGCCTGAGCGTCGAAAACGCGCGGCACTTCCTCGTGAAACAGACGCAGCAACAGGTCCGTCGGCGGCAGGCTCGGCCCGATCAGCTCCAGTTCTTCGACGGTGTCGAGCAGGATGTTGACGCGGCTCCAGTTCTCCGCCTCGTCGCCCTCCACCAGATCGGTCGCCTGCAACACGTCGCCCGTGCCCTCGCCCTTCGCAGCGAAGGGAGAAGCCTTGGGCATGTGTTGCAACATCACACCACCCGCGCGCCAATGCTCCGCCTCGCCGGGGCGGGTGGACTTGCCGAAGCTGAGCGAAAAGCGGGTCGGCAACTGCTCGGACTGCGCGAAGTAGGCCTCCGCACAGGCCGCCAGCGATCCACCGGTCAGCGGCGTGATACCCTGATAGGGGGTCATGCCCCGGCCCTGATCGATCATGATGGCAAAATAGCCCTCGCCCACCTGCTCGAAGGGGGCGGCATCGGTCAGCTTGTCCTTGTCATAGCTCGCATAGGCACGGATGCGGGCGGGGTTGCCGTCCGCTTCGGGGCCGTAGTAGTCGGTCGCGATCATCCGCACGGCACCCTTGGACTGCACCTGCAGAGACAACTTCCAGCGCAGCTTGATCGTCTGGCCGATCAGCGCGGTCAGCAAGGCCATCTCGGCCACCAGCGCCTCCACCTGCGCGGGATAATCGTGCTGGCGCAGGATGCCCTGCAACGCGCCGTCCAAACGTGCGATCCGCCCACGGATGTCGGCGTGATCAAGCTGGAAGGGCAGGACGCTATCGTCCCACGCGATCTGGTTGGCTTGGGTCATCGGGGGGTTTCCTTATCGGGGGCCGTTCGGCATACCGCGTCTATATAGGCGCAGCACCCATGGAATAAAGGGGCATCGGCATGATCAGACGGGTCGGGGCACCACCGCTTGCGGGACAACCCTACAGGGTGCGGGCGGGGGCCTATGCCATCCTGCCGCTGGGGCGGCGGTTCCTTCTGACGGCGCAGACCCGGCCGGAACTGGACGTGCAGCTGCCCGGCGGCGGCATCGATCCGGGCGAATCGCCCCTTCAGGCGCTGCACCGTGAAGTCCGCGAGGAGATCGGCTGGAGCATCGCCTATCCCCTGCGGCTGGGGGCCTTCCGGCGCTTTGTCTACATGCCGGAATATGACCTATGGGCCGAGAAGCTGTGTCACGTCTACCTCGCGCACCCGGTACGCCAGATCGCGGAGCCAATAGAGCCAGATCATCTGACGCTGGTGCTGTCGGGGACAGAGGCGATGTCAGCGTTGGGGAATGATGGGGACAGGCACTTCATGGCGGGCTACCTGGCGTAGGGGATCCGACCCTCTCGGTATCATGAAAAATTGGGGCGCATTCATGTTCTGAGCCCTTGTAGAAGCTTTCTCTAAGGCGACAGCGCCAAACCAGCGGCTCGGCCAAGTATGGTGGAACAAGTAGATGTCAGTTTGCCGGCTATCTCTCAAAACCTGGGGAGGTTCGCTATGAAGCCGAACTCAGATGGAAGGCTAGAAATCCGTGAGTTAAGTTGATTAAGTGGCTGACCTAGCTGTTGCAGACGAACAAATTTATCACGGCGGGCACGGTTACCTTGCCATTCAACTCGAACTGCCTGAACGCGTCGCGCACCTCATCTTCGATTGCTGCGGCATCGTCGCCACTGCCATCGTGAGCCTTCATGATGCGGGCGGCCGGACCGACACGACTGGCCGCGCTTGCTGCTGCCTGCAGGCCATCAGGCGGCGTGAGACCAATGTTTATCGCGGTGCCTCTGATCTTTGAAAGTCCAGCCTTCTCCATTAGGCCCGTTACATACCCAATATCCTGAAATGCGGTTGGTCCCGGGGCGTGTGGGTCCCCTTTCGGAACCGGACCCAGACGACGCTGCGCCGCCTGGCCGGGGATGTAAAACCAGGGGTTTTGTGCGGCACTCGCCCAGGAAACAAAGGCCATCCGTCCCCCGCGTCGAAGCGAAAGGGAAAGGTTTTCAAATGCCTTAACGGGATCAGAAAAGAACATCATGCCGAGCCGGGATACGAGAACATCAAACGCCCCGCTCTCAAAGCCATGCGACTGAGCATCGGCCTTGAGGAATGACGCGTTTTCAACGCCTGCTATTGCCACCCGGTTTCTCGCGCGATCAAGGAGCGGCGCGGAAATATCGACCCCCAGCACATGACCTTGCGGAGCAAGCGCCGCTGCTGCAAGCGTACTCGCGCCAGTGCCGCAGCCTATGTCTATGACTCGGCTATTGTGCGCGATCTCCGACACGTCGAAAATAATATCCAACATGCCCGCCATTGCGGTGTCCAGTGCGTGCTCGTTGTCGATCCACTTCAGACCTGCGGGCGATCCCCAGTACTTTTCCTGATCCAGATTTCCGAGTGCCATATCCGCACCTCACTTCCCGACCGTAAGTATAACGCCGAACTTTGTGAGTGATGATAGAAATGTCTGCTTTGTCAGCATGGGCGAAGTACGTCTTACATGCACATATTCGGCCCAACATCAGATTCGCCTGATCAAACGGCCACCCTTCGCGAGACGCCCGAAGCTATCCCGGTCCGTCGTACTCGAACAGAACTCCCGAAACGTCATCCGGAAAGCCGCCCCCGGCAAAGTCGCTCAACTCCCAAAGCAGAGTCTCCATTAGCGCCGGGCCCCGCGTATCGCGTAGTTTGCGCATCAGCCGCTCCAGCCCTTCCTCCTCCAGCATCTGGCCCGAGGGATCGGGACATTCGGTGACCCCGTCCGACAGGATCAGCAGGCGGTCCCCCGGTGACAAGGTCACCTCGAACTGCTCGAACGCCACACCCGCGACCAACCCCACCGGGAATCCCCCGGTGCCGGATTGTTCGATGATGCCGTCAGCTCGCTGGATCAGGGGGTGCGGATGACCGGCCTGAGCGATGACGGTTTTGCCCGTCTCAAGGTCGATGATCGCCAGCACGAAGGGAAAGTAATGCTCCGTCTCCATCTCGTTCAGCACGAGATCGTTCAGCAGGGCGACAACCTCCGCCGGGGGCCGTGCAATATAGCTGCCATCGGCCTGCCGGTTCAGCGCAAGGTTTTGATCCGGCGCTGCCGCCGACAGATACCCGGCCAGTCGCGCGGTCATCAACGCGGAACTGATCCCGTGGCCCGACACGTCAATGGCAAAGAGCCCAAGCTGATCGGCGCCTATCGGGAAAAACCCGACAAGATCGCCCCCCACATGGCCGCTGGATCGCAACATCAGGGACAGGTCGCCCTGCGCGAATACCCGGTGCCGTTCGCGCAGAAGCGACTGTTGCAGCTTCATGGCTTCCAGCAGATCCTTGTCGAGCAAATCGTAGACCCGCTGCAATTCCTCCAGCGTCTCGGTGATCAGCAGGTTCTTGTCCGTCAGTTCCCGCTGCATCCGGAGGATGCGTTCTCCCGCAGCAATCCTTGCGCGCAATTCGTCATTATCGACCGGTTTAGTGAGGAAATCGTCCGCACCGGAGTCGAGCCCCCGCGCCACCTCTGCCTTGTCGCTCTTGGATGTCAGCAGAATGAAATAGGCGTAGCGGTCCGATGACATATCCCGGAAGGCGCGGCAGAACTCCGGCCCCGTCATGCCTGGCATCATCCAGTCGCTCAGGATCAGGTCGGGCATCCGCGACCGGCAGCAGATCAGCGCCTCATCGCCCGATTCCGCCTCCATCACTTCGTAACCCCAACGCGACAGCGACGCCCTGAGTATGCGGCGCTGAAGGTTGCTGTCATCCACAACAAGGACGAGCTGTATCGCTGCCCTGTCTGACCTGAGGCTGGTTTGCGTCGCTTTGATCAGCTGCGGCATGGTTTCATCACTCTTTACACCTGACCGATGCATAGACCTCAGCGGTTAACGCTGCGTGAAACTATGAATGATGAGGTTTCATTAACCTTCCGGGCGCATTCTGCCCACCGTGAAGGAGAGTCTCGATGATCGACTGGACTCAGGTGAGCATCCTCAGGGAAGAGGTCGGAGCGGAAAATTTCGACGAGATCGTCGAGTTGTTCCTCGAAGAGGCCGACGAGGTCATCGCCCGCCTGCGAGGAGCCCCGCGATACGAAACCTTGGAAGCGGATCTGCACGCGCTGAAGGGCAGCGCGATGAACATGGAATTCAACTACTTCGCAGGCATGTGCCAGCGGGGTGAAACGCTGGCGGCTGCGGGCAGGGCGACAGAGGTTGACGTGTCGACGATCCTCCAGGGTTTTCTCGAATCGAAGCAGGACTTCGTCACCGGCCCGCCGAAACCCGCCACAGCGACCGGCGAATAGGATTCAGATCACGAATTGCGCCAGCGTCTCGTCGTTGGTGATGTCGGTATAGGCCAGCCCGCCTTCGTCGATGCGCCGGAACATCGCCGGGAAGTTCTCCGGCGCGTCCGTTTCTATCCCGATGAGGACCGATCCGAAATTGCGCGCTGATTTCTTCATGTATTCAAACCGGGTGATATTGTCCCGGGGGCCCAGCATCTCGAGGAAATCCCTCAGCGCGCCGGGACGCTGCGGCAGGCGCAGGATGAAATACTTCTTGAGCCCCGCATAACGCTGTGCCCGCTCCTTCACTTCCGGCAACCGCTCGAAATCGAAGTTCCCGCCGGAGGTCACGCACACCACGGTCTTGCCCCTGATCTGCTCCGCCACCTCGCCCAGCGCCTCGATCGCCATGGCACCGGCAGGTTCCAGCACGATTCCCTCCACGTTCAACATCTCGATGATGGTGACGCAGATGCGGTCCTCCGCCAGGGCGATCACGTCGACGGGGTCGATCCCCTTGAGCCGGGCAAAGGTCCGCGCCCCGAGCTTGGCCACCGCCGCGCCGTCCACGAAGGAATTGATCGGGGAGACATCCTTGGGAGCGCCTTCCTTCAGTGCGGCGGCGAGGCTCTGCGCGCCTTTCGGCTCTACGAAGGTATATCGGCACTGGGTCCCGAAGAAAGAATAGGTGCCCGCCGACAATCCGCCCCCGCCGACCGGCAGGATGATATGGTCGGGCACACGGCCCATCTCCTGCTCGATCTCCACCGCGACCGACGCTTGCCCCTCGATCACGTCCTCATCATCAAAGGGCGACAGGAAGTGCCCGTTTTCCGCGGCACAGAAGGTCTGTGCCGCAATCAGTGACTTGTCGAAATAATCCCCCACCAGCCGCACCTCCACGGCATCACCGCCGAACATCCGGGTCTTGAGGATCTTCTGATCGGGCGTGGTGACGGGCATGAAGATCACGCCCTTCACCCCGAAATGGCGGCACATGAAGGCCACGCCCTGCGCATGATTGCCGGCAGAGGCGCAGACGAACAACTGATGTTCAGGGATCGCCTTGCGCATCGCATTGAACGCCCCGCGCAGCTTGTAGGACCGCACCGGGCTCAGATCCTCGCGCTTCAGCCAGATGTCTGCGTCGAAGCGCGCCGACAGCAGTTCGTTGCGGATCAGGGGCGTGGCCGGGAACACCTGCCGCATCTTGGCCGCGGCCAGTGTCGCCATCGCCTGAAAATTCTCGGTCACCGCGTTGCCCCTCGTGCCTGATCGGTTCTCGATAGGCGCGGCACCGCGCGGGGTCAATGTGACGTGATCTTGCCCGCGATTGCAAAACCCGTTACCCCGCACGGCAAACCAACAAGGAAGCCGCCCATGTCCGCGCCCAAGAAAGTAGTGCTCGCCTATTCCGGGGGCCTCGATACCTCCATCATCCTCAAATGGCTTCAAACGGAGTACGGCTGCGAGGTCGTGACCTTCACTGCCGATCTGGGTCAGGGCGAGGAACTGGAGCCGGCCCGCAAGAAAGCGGAGCTGATGGGCGCGTCGGAGATCTATATCGAGGACGTGCGCGAGGAATTCGTGCGCGATTTCGTCTTCCCGATGTTCCGCGCCAATGCGCTTTACGAAGGGCTGTACCTGCTCGGCACCTCCATCGCGCGGCCGCTGATTTCCAAGCGACTGGTTGAGATCGCGGCCATGACAGGCGCCGATGCCGTGGCGCATGGCGCGACCGGCAAGGGCAACGACCAGGTACGGTTCGAACTTTCCGCCTATGCGCTCAACCCCGAGATCAAGGTGATCGCGCCCTGGCGTGAATGGGACCTGACGAGCCG
>JBBSJO010000223.1:0-6329 GCA_038257185.1 Rhodobacterales bacterium
GACAGTAGCGCCGGCGTGGTCATGTCTGTAGTCTGGGTCATGGCGTGATCTCCATGGCGGTTGCAGCCGCCGGTAGGGGTGGGTTGTTCACCCGGAGATTACGCCGCTTCCAAATTTCCACCACCTTCGCGACACTACCCCCAAGAAACCGAACCTCCACAGGCCCGGAGCCCTCCGTCAGGGACACTCCACGAAATTCGAGATGCGAGCGAGCCAGCGTAGCCGAGACACATCAGACCGGTCCCAGCACCCGTTTATCGGGTGAGAGATGGTCCTGGCGTCCTCCGAAGAGAAGGAGAGCATCGTCGCGCTGAACGCCTGCCCCGCGGCTGCTTTACATCTGGATCCAGCTGAAAACAGGTCACCGTCTTCGACCCTTCAGCGCGAAACTTGCGAAATCGCAAATTTGCCGCCGATGGGCCATGATATGCGCACTGAGAGTTGATTCGTTCAAGGATGCCCAGACATGGCCGAATTCCTGACCAAGAGCCGGGCGCGAAACATATTTTACGGCGGATCGATCTTCTTCGTCGTCGTGTTCATCGCGCTCACCATTCACAGCCACCTCTATATCGTGAAAGTCTCTACCGCCGGAATGCCCCTGTCCGAAGCCGTCGTGCACGGCAAACATGTCTGGGAGCGCAACAGCTGCATCAACTGCCATACTTTGCACGGCGAGGGGGCTTACTTCGCACCGGAATTGGGTAACGTCATGACCCGATGGGGCGTCGTCGATGACCCGGAAGCCGCGTTCGAGATTCTCGATGCCTGGATCGAGGCGCAACCGAGCGGCGTCGAGGGTCGTCGCCAGATGCCGCATTTCGATCTGACAGAGGAGGATAAGCGCGGCTTGGCCGAGTTTTTCCGCTGGGCCGACCAGACCGACACTCAGGGCTGGCCGCCCACCGACGCTGGCTAAGGAGACAGGCACATGAAGTATGAGACCCAGAAGATCGCCTATGCCTATTTCGTTTGCGCCATGGGGCTGTTTGCAGTTCAGGTGCTCGGCGGACTGACCATCGGCTGGATTTACGTTCAGCCAAATTTCCTGGCTGAGGTTTTCCCCTTTCACATCATCCGCATGGTCCACACCAACGCGCTGATCGTCTGGCTCCTGCTTGGCTTCTTCGGTGCCGCCTACTTCATGGTGCCCGAGGAGTCCGAGCGCGAGATCTGGTCGCCCAAGCTGGCCTACCTGCAACTGGCGATCATGGTGATCGGAACGCTCGGCGCCGTCATCGGGTACGGTTTCAAGGTGCATGGGGGTCGCGAATTTCTGGAGCAGCCACTTTGGGTGCGGTTCGGCATCCTGGTGGCCGCGGTCATCTTCCTGATCAACATTTCGATGACGGTCCTGGCGGGACGGAAGACGGCCATCACCGGCGTCCTTCTGACGGGATTGTGGCTGCTGTCACTCCTGTGGATCTTCTCGTTCATCAACCCGGCCAACCTCAGTCTCGACAAGATGTACTGGTGGTTCGTCGTTCACCTGTGGGTCGAGGGCACGTGGGAGCTGGTGATGGCCTCGATCCTCGCGTTCCTCCTGCTGAAGCTGACCGGCGTGGACCGGGAAGTAATCGAGAAGTGGCTCTACGTCATCGTCGCCACCGCGTTGTTCACCGGCATCCTCGGCACCGGACACCACTTCTTCTGGATCGGCCTGCCCGGATACTGGCAGTGGATCGGCTCGATCTTCGGCGCGCTGGAGGTTGTCCCCTTCTTCCTGATGATGTCCTTCGCCTTCATCATGGTCTGGAAGGGACGACGAAATCATCCCAACAAGGCGGCGCTTCTATGGTCGCTCGGCTCTGCCACGGTTGCGTTCTTTGGCGCCGGGGTCTGGGGCGTCCTGCACAATATGCACGGCGTGAACTTCTATTCCCACGGCACACAGATCACCGCCGCGCATGGCCATCTCGCTTTCTACGGCGCCTATGTGTCGATCAACCTGGCGATCATCACCTATGCAATGCCGCTCCTGCGGAACCGTGAGCCCTATAACCAGGTGCTGAACATGGGGTCGTTCTGGCTCATGACCGGGGGCATGGCGTTCATGACGTTCACGCTCACCTTCGCCGGCGTGATCCAGACACACATGCAGCGGGTCCTGGGCTACTACTACATGGAGGTGCAGGACGAACTCGGCCTCTTCTACCTCATGCGGTTCATTGCGGGGTTGTCCGTCGTCGCCGGAGCGCTCCTGTTCATCTACGCTATAATGGTGGTGCGCCGCCGGGAGATCGTGAAACCCGGCCCCGCGAACCCCGCGCCGGTCCGCTCCGACCCGCTGCCGGGAGAGTGAACATGAACGCACATGCCCGCCCGCCCGAACCGCCCTTTTACGTTGCAACGGGCAATGAATGTGCGTTGTTCGACGCGGCTCACAAGAACGGTCTGCCCCTCCTGCTGAAGGGGCCCACCGGCTGCGGCAAGACCCGGTTCGTCGAACACATGGCAGCGCAGACGGGGCGACCGCTCTATACGGTCGCTTGCCATGACGATTTGTCTGCCGCCGATCTGATCGGGCGCTATCTGCTGCGCGGCGGCGAGACTGAATGGGTTGACGGTCCGCTGACCCGCGCGGTGCGCGAGGGCGCGATCTGTTATCTGGATGAGGTGGTTGAAGCCCGCAAGGACGTGACGGTGGTGCTGCATCCGCTGACCGACAACCGCCGCACACTCATGATCGACCGGACCGGGGAGGAACTTCACGCCCCCCCGGGCTTCATGCTGATCGCCAGCTACAACCCCGGCTATCAGAACGTGCTGAAACGGATGAAGCCGTCGACCCGGCAGCGGTTCCTGGCGATCACCTTCGGTTTTGCCGATCCCGATACCGAGACCAGGGTGGTGGCACAGGAAAGCGGGCTGGATCCAGTGCGGGTCGCACCGCTGGTCCGCTTGGGCGGTCATATCCGCAATCTGTCGGGCATGGATCTCGAGGAAGGGGTATCGACCCGCCTGCTGATCTATGCCGCCACATTGATCGCAGGTGGTATGGGCGTGGAGAAGGCGCTCGAGGCGGCGGTGATCGAACCGCTGACGGACGACCCCGACATCCAGATCGCCCTGCGCGATCTGGTCACGACGGTTTACGGCTAGGTCCATGGCGCTGCGCCCCCTCGATCTGCTGGACCCCGAGGAGGCGGTCGGCAACGTCTGGCACGATCTTGTCGCCGGCGTCGGCGCTGAGGTCGCCTACCCCCATGCGGCCGCCGATTTGGCGACAATCCGGCCCAGCCTGACGATGATGTTCCGGGCGCTTGGGGGTGCTGGGGGCGTCGAAGTCAGCGAGACCGCAGGTGTCGTCGCCCGGCACCGCCGCCGCTCGCTACGCAAACTGGCCAGCGAGCGCGATACGCTCTACCTGCCCTCCTTCGACGGCGAACGCCTGCGGTTGCCGCCGGCCATCGACGCATTTCCGACTCACGCGCTGAACCGGCAGGCGTATTTCTGGCTTACGGCGCTTGCAGCCCTTGTGGATCCAGTCATTCTCGACGCAGGCAAGCTCGACGGCGCCGTCAGAGATCTGGCGACGATCCGGGCCAATGCGACCACAGGAGCCCGGGTCATCAGCCAGTGCCCGGGTCTGCGCGACGCCTACGGCGTCATGACCTCGCATATTCTGGCCGCGCGCCCTCGCATGTCCCGTCCTCCCACCGAGGCGGAAGTGGAACAGGAGCTGCGCGCGGCGCTTGCAAACGGCAGGAGTCCAGACCTCTCCAACGTCACGCCCGTTCGCGGCTACATGCCTTTTGCCCCGGTGCCGATCTGGCTCGCTTTCACTTCGCCGGGACACGGCGGCGCCCCCGACGACCAGCCGCCTGAGCAGGCAGAGGTTCCTGCCGCCGCCGGTATGACCAAACGCAAACTCGGCCTGCGGGAGGACCGCGATCAGGCCAACCGCAAGGACAGCTTCATCCTGCACCGGTTCGAGGCGATCCTGTCCTGGGTGGAATCGATGAACCTCAACCGCTCGATCCATGATGACGACGAGGAGAATGCACAAAAGGCCGCCGAGGATCAGGACAGCATCACCCTGTCGAAGAACGACAGACGGGCCGCGACCCGCCTGCGCCTGCACCTCGACTTGTCGCCCGCCGACGCCGACCATGAGAATCTGTCGGATGTCCGCACCTATCCTGAATGGAACCACCGAAGCCGCAGCTACATGCCGAACCATGCCCGCGTCCTCGAGGCGGACATCGTGCCCAATACGGACAATACCTTCGTTCCAGACCGCAAGAGAATGGAAGAGGTACGCCGCCAGTTCGAGGTGTTGCGCCCGCGCCGGATCCTGCAACCGCGCCAGATCGACGGCAACGAGCTCGACCTCGACGCCGCCATCGCCGCGCGGATCGACCTGTTGGCCACGGGTCGCGGCGACGACCGGGTCTTTCAGTCCTCGCGCCAGACCCAGCGGGACCTGACGGTGGCGTTCCTGATCGACACCTCCCGGTCAACGGAATCCGCCGTCGGCGATACCTGCGTCATCGACGTGGCACGCGACGCGCTGGCCGCCCTGGCGGGTGGCATCGATGCTGCGGGCGACCGTCTCGGCATCTGGGGGTTCTCGTCACTGAAGCGCGATCGCGTATTCCTGACCCGCTGCAAGCGGTTCGACCAGCCGATGAGCCCCGCAATCATCGACAACATCTGTGCCTTGAAACCTGGTCATTACACCCGCCTTGGCGCTGCGATCCGCCACGTCAGCGCACAACTGGCGGGAGAGACGGCGGCGCGCAGGCTTCTCATTGTGCTGACCGACGGCAAGCCCAACGATCTGGATCATTACGAAGGCATCCACGGCATCGAGGATAGTCACATGGCCGTTGCCGAGGCACGGCGCGCGGGGCAGGCGGTTCACGGCATCGTCGTCGATGAGGACGGGCAGGATTGGTTCGCGCGAATCTTCGGACGGGGCGGGTTCCACCTCATGGCGAGGCCCGACCGGCTCACCCGCGTGCTGCCCGATATCTATCGCACCCTCACTCATCAGAGCTGATATGTACCGCATCATCTTCGCCTTCACCGTTGGCCTTCCCGCCCTGGCTTTCGCGGAAGGGTTCGAGCGTCCGATTCCGAACCCCCAGACCGCAACTGCCGAAGGGTGGTTTCTCCTCGCCTCGGTCGCGCTCCTGCTGGCCTTGCTTGCAGTGCATCTTCTGGTGCGCCGGCGATGATCGAACCGCAAAGTCGGGAGGGTTGGGGCGTCGGGAAACTGATGCTCGTGCTCTACCCGTTCGGCTTCGGAGCGGTTGCGGTCAATGTCTTCATGGCTGGCCTGCTTGGGACGTTCGTTGGCCTTCCACCGATCTCGCCTGTCTGGGCCATTGTGGTAGGTAATGTTCTCGGCCTGCCCGCTACATGGGCTTTTGCTCATCATATCAGGGGGCTTATGGATCGCGCTGATTCCGGGTCGCAGGACACGTAATCGACCGAGCGGCAGTCGGTCGCTGTGGTCACCCCGGCCACACCGCCAGCATGATTTGAGAATCCGTCGAGGTCGTGTCTCCTGCCGGAGCGCGAAATTGGCCGGTCGCCTGGTCAGGCTGTGCCACGCCCGCGACAGCCCAACCTGGTGAAGGACCGCCGCCCCGGCTGAAGCGCTATGAATGCCTAAACAGGATCACGGCCAGCTCGCGAAGGTTACCGATCATGTCGGATGCATCTTGTTTCGCTGATCGAGAGCTTTCAATAAGCCTTGTGGTTACCTATTGGACGAACAATGACACGTTCGGTCGATCAAGCTAAATGGACGGCGTTTACGCCCCGACGATGGGCATGGCTCGCGGTCGGCAGCGGCGCGCTGGCACTTGGAGCTGTTGGGATTCTGCTCCCTCTGCTGCCGACCACCCCCTTCATAATCCTGGCCGCCTTCGCCTACGGCAAGAGTGCCCCAGGTATCGCCTTGCGGCTGGAGCGGAGCCGAACTTTCGGTCCGATCCTCGCAGGTTGGCGATGTCACGGTGCCATTGCTCCGCGCTACAAGATCCTGGCCATGCTAATGATGATCGGAAGCTTCGTCTTCAGCGCGGCAATGTCGGTCGCAATAGGGATACTCATAGTTCAGGCTATCTGCCTGGCTCTCGCGGCCGCCTTCATCCTCAGCCGCCCGGACGGGCCCGGCAGATGACGGAGGCCAATAGTTCCTTGGCGCACCGGAATCCACCTCTCCCACGAGCTGCTTGGACCTGTCGCGGTTTGGTTCCGGTCACTTGAGAGCGACATTCGCCATCAAGGAGACCGGACATGGCAGACAGACACAGCGACGAGTTCAAGCGGGATGCGGTGCGGATTGCGCTCACGAGTGGGCTGACGCGACGCCA
>JBBSJO010000224.1:0-6266 GCA_038257185.1 Rhodobacterales bacterium
TCGATATCGAAGCTGGTCGCGACGGCCGCGAGAGTGCGTCTAATATCTCACTCGCCTGACCGGAAATCTCGGGAGCGATGATCGACGGGCGCGAAAGTGCCCGTCTTTTCAGGGATGACGGTGTTCTACGGACGAACAGGCGGGGAAGGCTGCTACGGCCCTTCCCAATCTACACCGGACGCCTTTGTGACCTCCAGCCGCCCGTCTGCATAAGGACGCATCAGCGGGCGGACCTCGTCCACGCTGCCGTTCAACCAGAGCGGTATATCCGTCTTCTCAAGCAACACCCCCATCCGAAAGTGGATCGGTCCAACTTCGGCGTTGGGCGGGCACGTCACCGTCGCCACCTGCCGCACATCGACCCCGCAGGGACCGTGCCAGAGATCGCTGATCGCCGCGAACCAAAGAAGCCCGCCGCCCTTTGGCGCTATCCGCCAGGCGGTCTTGCGCCGCTTCTCGCCGGTCCATTCATACCAGCCGTTCACCGGCACCACCGCGCGGCCCACACCCTCATAAGCGGACTTGTCGAACACCGTCTCGGAGCGGGCGTTGATCAGCGTCTCCATCACCGGGCGTCCACGGGCATTGACCCGCCCCACCGGGATGATGCCCCAGCGCATCTGGTCCAAGCCGCCCGCGTGCAGCGTCACGATCTGCTGCCCCGGCGCAATATTGTGGCGCGGGGGCTGATCGATCAGCGCCGTCGCCTCCAGACCCAGCTCTGCCGCAATCGTTGCGACAGGTGTGGTCAGGAACAGCCGTCCCGGCACCGCCTAATCCGCGATCCGGTCGATGAGTTTGAGCACATCCGGCCCGATCTGCGAGACGATCATTTTCACGCCTTCCGCATTGGGATGAATGCCGTCGGGCTGAAAATACGCCCGCAGATCGGCCAGATCGATGTTCGTCGCACCCTGGCGTATCCCGGCAAAGAAGTCCGGCATCAGCAGCGCGTCGTGTTGCTCTGCAAGCTCCGGATAGATGGCGTCGAACCGCGCTTTGTAGTCGCTCCCGAAATTGCCAGGTGCCGGTGCGCCGATCAGCAACACCGGGATGCGCCGGGCGTCAGCTGCGGTCAGGATGCCGTCGAGATTTCCGCGTGCCTGATCGGGGTCAAGCCCGCGCAACAGGTCATTGCCCCCCAGCGCCACGATCATCCCCTCGACCTCGGGCGTCAGGGTCCAGTCCACTCGCGCCAGCCCGCCCGCCGTGGTATCGCCCGACACGCCCGCGTTGATCAGCCGCACGTCAGCACCTGCCGCCGTCAGCCAATTCTGCAACTGGGGCACGAAACCTTCCGCTTCAGGCAGCCCGTAGCCCTGCGTCAGACTGTCGCCCAGGGCTGCAATCACCACGTCTTTTGCCTGCGCCGCACCGGCAAGACAAAAGACAATCATAATCATCACCTTGCGCATCGCTCTCAATACTCCATATCCAAAGGAACCGTTCAGGAAGGCCCCATTTGTGACAGATCCCGTTTTCCAACTGCAAGATGTGGTGCTTCGACTCAAGGGCAATGCGGGACCGGTCGATATCTTGCGCGGTATCTCGCTGGACGTGACAGAAGGTGAAACGGTCGCGCTGACCGGGCCGTCGGGGTCAGGCAAGTCATCGTTGCTGATGGTCATGGGCGGGTTGGAGCAGGCGACGGGCGGGTCGGTGATGGCCCTGGGCCAGAACCTCGGCACCATGGATGAGGATGCCCTGGCGCGGTTCCGGCAGGGGCGCATGGGCATCGTGTTCCAGTCCTTTCACCTGATCCCGACGATGACGGCGCTGGAAAACGTGGCCACCCCGCTTGAACTTGCGGGCGTGAGCGATGCTTTCGAACAGGCCGAGGCGGCGCTCGCCTCGGTCGGGCTGGCCCCACGGATGAACCATTACCCGACCCAGATGTCGGGCGGCGAGCAGCAGCGGGTGGCACTGGCGCGCGCCTGCGCGCCGCAGCCCGCGATCCTGTTGGCGGATGAGCCGACCGGCAACCTCGACAGTGCCAATGGGGCGGCGATCATGGACCTGCTCTTTGGCCTGCGTGACAGCTACGGCGCGACGCTGGTGCTGGTCACACATGACCCTGCCCTTGCCGCGCGCTGCGACCGCGCCGTGGGCCTCGCCGACGGGCGGCTTGCATGAGCCTCACGCTCGCTGCCCGCTTTGCCCGCCGCGAGATGCGCGGGGGCTTGCGCGGGTTTCGCCTGTTTCTGGCCTGCCTCGCGCTTGGCGTGGCAGCCATTGCGGCGGTGGGTTCAGTACGCGCGGCCATCGAACAGGGGTTGAAGCGCGAAGGGGCGGCCCTTCTGGGAGGTGCGTCGGAACTTGATTTCACCTATCGGTTCGCCACGCCCGAAGAACGCGCATGGATCGACGCGCAGGCCACCAAGGTCTCCGAAATCGCGGAATTCCGATCCATGGCCGTCGTGGGCGAAGACCGCACTCTCACGCAGGTCAAGGCGGTCGATGACGCCTATCCCCTCGTCGGCGCGGTGCGGCTGGACCCCGACATGCCGCTGGCCGACGCGCTGGCTGACACGGCCCGGGGCCCCGGCGCCGTCATGGAGCGTGCCCTGTCGGACCGTCTGGGGCTGGTTGCCGGAGATACCTTCCGGCTCGGCGACAAGACATTCGTGCTTACCGCGCTGCTGATGCAGGAGCCTGACAGCGCCGCGAGCGGTTTCGCCCTCGGTCCCCGCACCCTGCTGCGCCGGGCAGCACTTGAGGGCGCAGGCCTGCTTGCGCCCGGCACGCTCTATAACAGCAAGTACCGGATGACTGTCCCGCCGGGCACCAACCTCGATTCATTGAAACGGGCGGCGCAGACCCAGTTCGCCAACAGCGGCATGCGCTGGACGGATTCGCGCAATGGCGCTCCGGGGGTCGCGCGCTTTGTCGAACGGATGAGCGCCTTTCTGATCCTGGTGGGCCTCTCGGGGCTTGCGGTGGGGGGCGTCGGGGTGTCCGCTGCGGTGCGGTCCTATCTGAACGGCAAGACCGAGGTCATCGCCACCCTGCGGGCACTTGGCGCGGACCGGGCGACGATCTTTCAGACCTACTTCCTTCAGATCGGTGTGCTGTCCCTTCTCGGCGTTGCCATCGGCGTGGTGCTGGGGGCCGCCGCGCCCCTGCTGCTGGCCCCGCTGATCGAAGCCCGCCTGCCGGTCCCTGCAACCTTTGCCGTCTACCCCGGTCCGCTGGCGGAGGCTGCGATCTATGGCCTGCTGACCGCGCTGGCCTTCACGCTCTGGCCCCTCGCCCGCACCGAACAAGTCCGCCCCGCGACCCTGTTCCGTGACGCATGGGAAGGCGCGCAGCGCTGGCCGGCACCGCGCTATGTGATCATCATCGTTGTCCTTGTCGCGGTGCTCGTGGGGCTGGCGGGGTTCTTCAACGGTTCCTGGTGGCTCACGCTCTGGACACTGGGCGGGATCGCGGGGGCGCTCGTGCTTCTGGCGCTGGCAGCGGCCGGTATCAGAGGCCTCGCCCGCCGGGGCGCACAACTGGCACGCGGTCACCCCCGCCTGCGGTGGGCGCTGGCGGCGATCGGCGGGCCGGGTGAGGGTGCCGGGGCGGTGGTACTGTCGCTCGGTCTGGGCCTTGCCGTGCTCGCCGCCGTGGGCCAGATCGACGGCAATCTGCGGCAGGCGATTTCGGGCAACCTGCCTGACATCGCGCCGTCCTACTTTTTCATCGATATCCAGAAGGACCAGATCGAGGGCTACACCAAAAGGCTGGAAGATGACCCTGCCGTCACCCGCATCGAAAGCGCGCCTATGTTGCGCGGGGTGATCACCCAGATCAACGACAGGCCGGCGCGCGAGATCGCGGGGGATCACTGGGTCGTGCGCGGCGACCGGGGCCTGACCTATGCCGCGCAAGCGGGGGCCGAGGCGCATATCACCGCCGGAGAATGGTGGCCGAGCGATTACGCAGGACCGCCGCAGATCAGTTTCGCTGCCGAGGAGGCAGAGGAAATCGGCCTCGGATTGGGCGACACCCTGACCATCAACGTGCTGGGCCGCGACATCACCGGCACGATCACGAGCTTTCAGGAGGTCGACTTCTCCACCGCCGGGATCGGATTCGTCCTGACGATGAACCCCGCCGCGCTGGAGGGCGCCCCGCATACCTATATCTCCACCGTCTATGCCGACCCGCAGTCAGAGACGGCGATCCTGCGTGACCTCGCGGACCGCTATCCCAACATCACCGCAATCCGCGTGCGCGACGCCATCGACCGGGTCGCCGCCGTCCTGTCTGGCCTCGCCGCCGCCACATCCTACGGTGCGCTGGCCACACTGCTGACCGGGTTCCTCGTCCTGATCGGTGCTGCCGCCGCGGGGTCGGAGGCGCGCACCTTCGAGGCCGCGATGCTCAAGACGCTCGGTGCCTCGCGGCGCGCCATCGCCGGCAGCTTCATCCTGCGCGCGGCCCTGCTGGGCTTCTGCGCGGGCGCGGTCGCCCTGCTGGCGGGCATCCTCGGCGGTTGGGCCGTCAGCCACTACGTGATGGAGACCGATTTCACGGTCATCTGGCCCTCCGCCCTGCTGGTCGTTACAGGTGGCGTTCTGGCGACCGTCCTGGCAGGTCTGGGCTTTGCATGGCGGTCGCTGAATGCACGTCCCGCACAGGTCTTGCGCGCAAGGGAATGATGTACAAGGACATCTAAATGAAAGACAATCTGCCCGCAGCCCCCAAGGCCGCCCTCTCACCTGCGCAGCAGCATCATGTGCTCAACATCATCCGCCGCGCCGCCAGGGCCGAGATCATGCCGCGCTTTCGCGCCCTCTCCGCCGGGGACATCGCCACCAAATCCCACCCCGACGACCTTGTGACCGCAGCCGATATCGCGGCGGAAAAGATGATCGCCCGCGCGTTGCAGATCGCCTTTCCCAGCGCCCTGGTGGTGGGAGAGGAAGCCGTGGCCGGGGATGCCACCCTGCTCGACAAGATCGCGGAGGCGCCGCTCGCCTTCATCATCGACCCGGTGGACGGCACCTGGAACTTCGCGCATGGTCTGGCAATGTTCGGCGTGATCTTCGCGGCAACGCAATTCGGTCGCCCCGCCTTCGGCTTGATATACGACCCCGTCGCGGATGACTGGGCAATAGCCGACACCGTTGGTCCCGCGCGCCTGGAACGGGCCTTCGGTGCCGCCACACCGCTCAAGGCCAGCATGGGCAAATCTGTCGAGGCGCTGTCGGGCTATTTACCCCTGCACCTCTTCGCGCACCACCAGCGCCCCAAGATCGCCGCCACCCTGCCGAGCTTTGCCCGCACCCAGACCCTGCGCTGTTCTGCACACGAATACCGCATGATCGCGCAAGGCCACACCGATTTCCTGCTGACCGCGATGCTGCACCCCTGGGACCACGCAGCAGGCGTGCTGATCTGCGAACGCGCGGGCGCGCATGTCGAGATGCTGGACGGCGGCCCCTATTCCGCCGCGCGACACGAAGGCCATCTGCTGGTCGCACCGGACAAGACGACATGGAACAGGCTGAAGAAGGTTTTCGGCTTTATTGTGGACGGCGCGACCTGAGAGCCCCTACTCCGCCGCCTCCGCGTAGTCCTCCAGCGGCGGGCAGGTGCAGATCAGGTTGCGGTCCCCGTGTACGTTGTCCACGCGGTTTACCGGGGGCCAGTACTTGTCCACGCGGAACGCTCCCGGCGGGAAACAGCCCTGTTCGCGACTGTAGGGGCGCTCGCCCCACTCCATCACCAGATCCTCCACCGTGTGCGGGGCGTTCTTGAGCGGGTTATTGGCCGGGTCCATCCGGCCCTCCTCGATCTCGCGGATCTCCTGGCGGATCGCCAGCATCGCCTCGCAGAAACGGTCGAGCTCGGCCTTCGTCTCACTCTCCGTCGGTTCCACCATCAGGGTACCGGCCACGGGCCAGGACATCGTGGGGGCGTGGAAACCGCAGTCGATCAGGCGCTTGGCGATATCCTCTACCGTGACGCCCGCGCTGTCTTCGAAGGGGCGCACGTCGAGGATGCATTCATGTGCGACCCTCCCCGTAGGCCCTTTGTAGAGCACGTCGAAAGCCCCCTCCAACCGCTTGGCGATGTAGTTGGCGTTCAGGATCGCGACCCGCGTCGCCTGGGTCAGCCCTTCGCCGCCCATCATGAGGCAATAGGACCAGGAGATCGGCAGCAGCGAGGGCGAGCCATAGGCCGCCGCTGACACGGCAGTCCCTTCCGCGTTGGGATCGCCGGGCAGATGCGGGATCAGGTGTGCCTTGACGCCGATGGGGCCCATGCCGGGGCCA
>JBBSJO010000225.1:0-6263 GCA_038257185.1 Rhodobacterales bacterium
GGCCCCGAGGTCCGCGCCTACGAGGCGGAGTTCGCCGCCCTCTTCGGCTCCAGGTTCGCGGTCATGGTCAACTCCGGCTCCTCCGCCAATCTGCTGATGACCGCCGCGCTGTTCTTTACCCAGAACCCCGATCTGAAGCTCGAACGTGGCGACGAGATCATCGTCCCGGCGGTCAGCTGGTCCACCACTTATTACCCGCTCAGCCAGTACGGGCTGCACCTGAAGTTCGTCGATATCGACCGCGAGACGCTGAACTACGATCTGGAGGCGCTGGAGGCAGCGATCACCGACCGGACCCGCGCGCTGATGGTGGTGAACCTGCTGGGCAATCCCAACGACTTCGCGGCGCTGAAGCGGCTTACCGAAAGCCGGGGCATCGTGATGATCGAGGACAACTGCGAGTCGATGGGTGCTACGTTCGAGGGCAGGCAGGCGGGCACCTTCGGCGTCATGGGCACGTTTTCGTCCTTCTTCTCGCACCACATCTCGACCATGGAGGGGGGCATGGTCGTGACCGACGACGAGGAACTTTACCACGTCATGCTGTCAATGCGCGCTCACGGCTGGACGCGTAACCTGCCCAAGTTCAACCACGTCACGGGCGAGAAATCCGACGATCCGTTCGAAGAGAGCTTCCGCTTCGTCCTCCCCGGCTACAACCTGCGCCCGCTGGAGATGTCGGGTGCTCTGGGCCGTGAACAGATCAGGAAACTGCCAGACCTCGTCGCGGGCCGCCGCGCGAATGCCGCGATTCTGCAACAGCGCCTGTCGGGTCATCCCCGCTTCATGATCCAGCGCGAGATCGGCGAGTCGAGCTGGTTCGGCTTCTCGCTGGTGCTGCGCCCGGATCACGCCGGCACGCGGGCGGAGATGGTGAAGGATCTTGTCGCCAAGGGCTTCGAATGCCGCCCCATCGTGGCGGGCAACTTTGCCAAGAACGAGGTCATGCAATACATAGACCACGAGATTCACGACGAGTTGCGCAACGCCGATTACATCGACGCGAACGGGCTTTTCGTGGGCAACCACCACTACCCGATCGCCGAGGCCGTGGACGCGCTGGCGACGCTCTGAGGCGCGCGGCCCTGCGCGACCCTCACCTCCTTGCAGCCCATTACACCTTGAATCCCGCCGTCGGGCTGGCCTAATTCTCCCGTGCAGGCTGGCCGCGCGGAACAAAGGAAACGCCATGACGTCGACCGACATCACCCCCGTCATCCTCTGCGGCGGTTCGGGCACCCGGCTCTGGCCCGTTTCGCGCAAGAGCTTTCCAAAGCAGTTCATCGAACTGATCGGGAAGGGCAGCCTCTTCCAACAATCCTCCGATCGCCTGTCGGGCGCGGGCTTCGCCGCCCCGATCATCGTCACCAATTCCGACTTCCGCTTTATCGCGACGCAGCAACTGGCCGATGCAGGCATCGACCCCGGTGCCGTCCTGATCGAACCCAGCGCCCGCAACACCGCGCCCGCCCTGCTGGCCGCCGCCCTCGTGCAGGCGCAGACCGACGCACAGGCGCTGATGCTGGCGGCGCCTTCGGATCACTACATCACGCAGGCCGACACCTTCCGCGCCAGCGTGAAGCAGGGCATCGAGGCCGCCCGCGCCGGTCAGATCGTCACCTTCGGCATCGTGCCCGACAGGCCGGAAACAGGCTACGGGTATCTCGAGCTTGCCAAAACCGAGCAGCACGGCGCAGTGCCCCTCAAGCAGTTCGTCGAGAAGCCCGTCTTGGCAGAGGCAGAGCGGATGCTGGCGGCAGGCGGCTACCTCTGGAACGCGGGCATCTTCATGTATACCGCCCAGACCCTGATCGACGCCTTTGCCGAACACGCCCCCGACACGCTGAAACACGTCACGGCAGCAGTGGCGGCAGCGCAGCCCGACCTTGGCTTCCTGCGTCTCGACCCCAGGGAGTGGGGCAAATGCCCCGACATCTCCGTCGACTTCGCGATCATGGAGAAGGCCGGAAACCTGTCGGTGGTGGCGCACAGGGGCGACTGGTCCGACCTCGGCGGATGGGGTGCTGTCCACATGCACGCCGATACTGATCAGAACGGAGTCGCCCTTCAGGGCAAGGCCTATGCCGTCGACTGCACGAATACCCTCCTGCGCTCCGAAAACGACGGTCTGCAGATCGTGGGTCTCGGTCTCGACAATATCGTCGCCGTCGCCATGCCCGACGCCGTTCTGGTGGCCGACAGGTCGCGGGTGGCCGATCTGGGTGATGTGGTGAAGAAAATGCGCGCCGCCGCCATTCCGCAGGCCGACACCTTTCCCAAGGATCACCGCCCCTGGGGGTTCTTCGAGACCCTGATCCTCAGCAATCGGTTTCAGGTGAAGCGGATCGTCGTAACCCCCGGCGCTGCCCTGAGCCTGCAAAGCCACGTGCACCGGTCGGAGCACTGGATCGTCGTGGCAGGCACCGCGAAGGTGATGATCGACGACAAGGTCCGGCTCGTCTGCGAAAACGAATCGGTATACGTCCCGCTTGGCGCCGTGCACCGCATGGAAAACCCCGGCAAGGTCCCCATGGAACTGATCGAGGTCCAGACCGGCAGCTATCTCGGTGAGGACGACATCATCCGGTACGAAGATGTTTACGCCCGCGGTCAGGGAGCCAAGGGCTAAGGCTTCCGGTTACTTCAGCAAACCCTTGAGGTAGGCGCCGTAGTCGTTCTTGCGGAACATCTCAGCCCGCTCCTCCAGCGCCGCATCGTCGATCCAACCCATGTCATGCGCGATCTCTTCCAGACAGCCTGTCTGCAATCCCTGCCGCTTGGTCAGCGTCCGCACGAAGTTACCCGCATCGAGCAAACTGCCATGGGTGCCCGTATCCAGCCAGGCATAGCCCCGCCCCATGCGTTTCACCCGCAAGGCACCCGCATGCAGGTACATTTCCAGCAACGACGTGATCTCCAACTCCCCCCGCGGTGAGGGCTGTACCTCGCGCGCCATGCGCGAGGCATCGGCATCGAGGAAATAAAGCCCAGTCACGGCATAGTTTGAGGGCGGCTTTTCCGGCTTTTCGATGATCGTTCGCGCCGTGCCGTCCTTGTCGAACCCCACCACGCCATACCGCTCCGGGTCGGCAACGTGATAGCCAAAGACTGTCCCGCCCGAGGGCTGCTGATCCGCCTCGGCCAGCAGTTCCGGCAACCCGTGGCCGAAAAAGATATTGTCCCCCAGCACCATCGCAGAGGGCGCACCGGCCAGAAAATCCTCAGCCAGGACATAGGCCTGCGCCAGCCCGTCGGGGCTGGGCTGCGTGATGTAGGTCAGGGAAATGCCCCACTGGCTGCCGTCCCCCAGCGTGCGCTGGAACTGGTCCTGATCCTGCGGCGTGGTGATCATCGCAATGTCGCGGATACCGGCCAGCATCAGGACCGAAATCGGGTAATAGATCATCGGCTTGTCGTAGATCGGCAGCAGCTGTTTGCTGACACCCATGGTGATGGGATAAAGCCGCGTGCCCGACCCCCCGGCCAGAATGATGCCTTTGCGGTCGGTCATTTCGTTGCTCCCAATTCCGTCAGAATATGTGTCAGCGTCGCGCGCCAGTCGGGCCGTGCGATGCCGAAGGTCTCTTCCGTCGCACTGCAATCCATCCGCGAATTCAGCGGGCGCACGGCGGAGGTCGGATAGGCCGATGACGGGATGTCCGTCACGACGCAGGACAGTCCTGCCTGCGCAAAGATTTCGCGTGCGAAGTCGGACCAGCCGCAATCCGGTGCGCCCGAAAAATGGTAGGTCCCGCTATTGCCCTTGTCCGCGATCAACTGCCGCACTATCGCGTGACAGGCCGCCGCAATCTCTCGCGCGCCCGTCGGCCCGCCAATCTGGTCCGCGACTACACTCAGCGCCTCACGTTCAGCCCCAAGTCGCAGCATCGTCTTGACGAAATTCGACCCATGCGCCGACACCACCCAGGAGGTCCTCAGGATCACATGGGTGCCCCCTGCCGCCCTGACAGCCTCCTCCCCCGCCAGCTTGGATCGCCCGTAGGCCCCCAGCGGTCCTGTTGCATCGTCCGGCAGCCAAGGTGCTGTACCATCACCCGCGAAGACGTAATCCGTCGAAATCTGCACCAGCGGGATGCCCAACTCCGCGCAGACCCGCGCCATCGCACCGGGGGCGGCACCGTTTATCACGGTCGCCAGCGCTTCTTCGTTCTCGGCCTTGTCTACGGCCGTATAGGCTGCCGCGTTGATGACCGCGTCGGGCCGGTGCTGCGTGATGAGCGCGGCGCAGGCTTCGGGGTCGGACAGGTCCGCCGCGTCACGATCCAGACAGAGGGTTTCAGGCAAGAATGCCAATTCCCGCGCCACCTGCCCGGTCTTGCCGAATACCAGAATGGTCATGGTGTCTCTCCCGTCGGCGGTGGTGTCACAGCATAATCGAAACGCGCGTAATCCGCTGCATAAAGCGCCGCAACCTGTGCCAGCACCTCGGCGGAGAGCGCCACTTCCGGCACAGGTTTCTTGTTGAACCGCAACCGGTCGCCAAGGTCATTGACCCGGCGCATCTTCGTCTCCGGCGCGGTTGTGCCGGATATCCGGTCGATCCACGCGACCAGGATGTCCAAACCCTCCTCGACACGGAAGATGCGGGCGTTGGCGGGCACATAGTCCGACATCGGCCTCAGGTGACCGTCAAAGGCATCGGGAGTCCGTTCCCGCGTCACCTCAAGACCATCCAGCCAGTGCTCGAAACTCCGGTCTGCCGGTATCTTCTCCTCGATCTCGCGCTGGAACAGAAAGACGCTGCGCAGCCGTGTCGCAGGGTGGCGGACGGTGGCAAAGATCTCATCCAGAAAGCTGTCCGGGAGGTAACGCGCCCGGACAGCTTCTGGCATGTGTTGTGGCGATGTTGCTGACCAGCGGTCGACATGATCCGCCGCGTTGAAGGTCCGGTCCAGAAATGCCGGGGCACCGAACCGCGCCTCAAGATAGCGCTCGACCGTCGTGCCCGCGCATTTGGGCACATGGGCAAAATAGAGCAGCCTGGCATTGGACGTGCGGAACAGCGGCATCTGTCAGAGAGCGCCCCGCGCCTGCAACCCGCGCCACCAGTCCTCGTTGTCCAGATACCACTGCACGGTCCGCTCAAGCCCCTCCTTGAGTGTCACGGAGGGCCGCCATCCCAACTCGTCCCGGATGCGGCTTGGGTCGATGGCATAGCGCATGTCATGGCCCAGCCGGTCGGTGACGAAGGCGATCTGGTCGGCGTAGGGTTTATCCTTGGGCCGCTTGTCATCAAGGATCGCGCAGATGGCGCGCACGATGTCGATGTTGCGCGCTTCGTTCTCTCCCCCGATGTTGTAGCTGCGGCCCAGCTTGCCCTTTTCCAGCACCAGCAGCAGGGCGTCGGCGTGGTCCTCGACATAGAGCCAGTCTCGCACGTTCACGCCCTGCCCGTAGACGGGGATATCCTTGCCCCCCAGCGCGTTCAGAATGACCACGGGGATCAGCTTTTCGGGGAAATGATAGGGGCCGTAGTTGTTCGAGCAATTGGTCAGCACCACGGGAAACCCGTAGGTCTCGTGCCAGGCGCGCACCAGATGGTCACTCGCCGCTTTCGATGCGGAATAAGGAGAGCGGGGATCGTAGGAGGTGGTTTCGGTGAACATCCCCTCCGCGCCCAGACTTCCGAACACCTCATCGGTGGAAATGTGGTGGAACCGGAACTTCTCGGGTTTGTCCTGCCCAGCCCAGTAACTCCGGGCGGCCTCCAGCATGTTGTAGGTGCCGGTGATGTTGGTCTCGATGAAATCGCCGGGGCCGTCGATGGAGCGGTCCACATGCGATTCCGCCGCCAGATGCATCACCGCGTCGGGCTGATGGCGCGCGAAGACCGCGTCGATCTCGGACCGATTGCGGATATCGGCCTTCTCGAAGGTATAATTCGGATGGTCCGCCACCGAAGCGACGTTCTCCAGATACCCCGCATAGGTCAGCGCATCGAGGTTGATGACCTCATGCCCCCGCGCAACTGCCAACCGCACGACTGCCGATCCGATGAACCCGGCCCCGCCCGTCACGAGAATCCTCATGCGACTTCCCCGAAAGGGCTGTCGAAATCGGCCAGAAGCGGAGCCTTGGCGTCCTTGTCGGACAAGACGGCAGGGCCTTTCAGTCCCCAGTCGATCCCAATCGCGGGATCGTCGAAGCGCACCGCGCCATCACATTCGGGCGCGTAGTAGTCGGTGCATTTGTAAATGATCTCGGTATCCGGCATCCGCGTGGCAAAACCATGCAGGAACCCC
>JBBSJO010000226.1:0-6125 GCA_038257185.1 Rhodobacterales bacterium
ATCATCGAAGGCGGTGGCAGGCCCGACCACTGGCAAAGTAGAGCATCGCCGCGCGGCGCAGACAAACCACGCAGTCCAGAAGCAGCCCAGATACGCAAACGGTGGCGACCACAGAACCAACCCCATGCTCTTTCTGGCTTCAAATATCCATCCCGCCCGGGCCGCGTGCGCGACGGCGGTATCAGGGCAGCGCCTTGAGATAGGCGGCTATGGCGGCCCGGTCGCTTTCGGGCAGTTCCGACAGGTTGCGCACCACCTCGGCCATTTCGCCTCCGGCGCTATCGAATTCCGGCGTGAAGCCGGAGGTGAAGTACTCCACCAGATCCGCCTTGGACCAGTCAAGCGCTGTAGGGGTGATATCGGGAATGCGGCCCTTGCCGCTGGGGTTGGGCGCACCGGTCAGCCATTTGCCGCGATCCAGCCCCCCGAGGGCATTGCGCGGCGTGTGGCATTCACCGCAATGCGCCAGCGCTTCCACCAGATAGCGGCCCCGCGCGACGTCAGGCGCTAGCTCGGCCGTCAGCACGAAGTCATCTTTGTCGAAAAGCAGTTTCCACCCCCCCAGACCGCGCCGGATGGTGAAGGGAAATGACACATCATGCGGCTTGCTGGGCGTCGAGGATGAGGGGAGCGTCATAAGGTAGGCATGGAGGTCAACGACATCCTGCGTCTCCATATGCCCATATGCCGTATAGGGGAACGCGGGATAGAGATGCGCGCCCTCTGGCGAGACACCTTTGGTCAGGGAACGTGCAAATTCAGGTAGCGACCAATCGCCGATACCCGTTGTGGGATCGGGCGAGATATTGGGCACATGGAAGGTGCCGAAGTCGCTCACAATGGCCAGACCGCCCGACATGACCATGCGCGCCTCGCCTTCGGCCCCCGGAGCGGCGTGACAGGACGCACATCCCCCCGCAGCAAAGACCAGTGCTCCGGCTTCCGCGTCCGCCGTCAGGCCTGTACCGAAATCCGGCTCAAGCGGGGCAGGGCGAGTCATGACCCAAAAAACGCCTGCACCGATCACGGCGCAGGCGATGAGAACTGTCAGTACCCGCCGCAAGGATCAGGTCTTGGGTCCGCGGAACGTATCGTGGCAGTCGCCGCAGGCTTTGCCAATTGGCCCCATTCCCGCCTTGACTGCATCCAGGTCGGCGGCATCCATCACCGCGGCGCTGGCGTCCTGAAGTGCCTTGAACTTCGCATCGAACCCGGCGGCATCCGTCCAGATTTCCGCCTTGGCGCGGGACCCGTCGACGGCTCCCTGTTCGGTGCCCTCGATCCAAAGCGTCGCGCGGTCCAGCGACGCCGCGGCGTTCAGGTTCTTGGCCGCCGACTGAGCCATCGCGGCATCGAATTCCACCTCACCCTTTGCCATATTACCCAGAATGCCGGTGTTGTAGGCGATCAGCTGCATCTGGGCATGCCGCGCGTTGACCGCAGCCGAGTCCGACGTGGAAACGTGGCTCGCCGCAAACCCCGCAGTGGCGATGATCGCCGCGCTGACGGCCAAAGCAAGTGTCTGTTGTGTCTTCGATTTCATGGAGTTCTCCCTATTTCAGGGTTAGCCTAGCACAGCTTTGAAACAGCCGAATAACAAAACCGTGAGAGGGTCAGAACTTGCGCCGGATACTTTCGGTCCGGGCCCAGTCGGGCCAGTAGCCAAGCCAGTCGATACCCCAGATCAGCGCCGCTACGGCAATGATCCCGAATACCAGCTTGACACGCGCCGCCGAAGGCGGATTGCGGGCCCAGCGGGACATGCGGAAAAGCCAGAGCGGATTCATCGGGGCACCTCGGTTCTGCGCGACACCCAGCGGGGCAAGGGTCTCTCTCCACTTTACGTATTGCAGCAAGCGACGTTCAGGGAAATGATCTGATGCATATCGGTATGACGGCACTCCTTCTCAACATGGCACCCGCTCAACCCCCCGAGGATATGGTGATCGACGGACAGACCACCACCGTGCTTGATCAGACGGACCTGCCACGCGAGATCGCGTCAGCGCGCTTGCTCTGGCAGGAGAGGACATAGGATGACGTATGCCGCGCTCGACCGGGCGGCGGCGGCCGGCGATATCGATGCACGGGCGCAGATTGATGCCGTTCTCAGGTAAAGCGCACCTTGCCGATGAAGGGCAGGTTTCGGTTGCGTTGGGCAAAGTCGATGCCATAGCCCACGACGAATTCGTCCGGAATCTCGAACCCCGTCCAATCCGCCTTCATGTCCACTTCGCGCCGTTCGGGCTTGTCCAGCAGGGCGATGGATTTAAGCCGCGCTGGCCCGCGCGAGCGCAGCAATGCGATCACATGATGCAGCGTGTGCCCGGTGTCCACGATGTCCTCCACCACCAGCACATCGCGTCCCTCGATGGGGCCGCGCAGGTCCTTGAGGATACGGACCTCGCGGCTCGATTCCATGCCATCGCCGTAGGACGAGGCCTCAAGGAAGTCGACCTCGATCGGCAGGTCCAGCTCGCGCACGAGATCCGCGATGAAGACGAAAGACCCCCGCAGCAGGCCCACCACCACCAGCTTGTCGGTGCCTTCGAACTCGTCGCAGATCGCCTTGCTCAACGTCTCTATCCGCGCGGCAATGGCCTTGGCCGAGATCAACTCGTCGATGACATATGGCCGGTGCGGCATGGCTTTGCCCTTGAATTCATGGCGCTGAACAGTGAGATAAGGGCTAACGTGAGCAGCGACGGATAGCAATGCCGACACATTCAGAGACAAAAGAACTGCCGTATTCGGCGCAGCAGATGTACGATCTGGTGGCCGATGTCGCGCGTTACCCGGAATTCCTGCCCTGGACCGCTGCGGCACGGATCATCTCGGACGAAGAGCGCGGCAATCACCGGGTCATGGAAGCCGACCTGGTGATCAGCTTCAAGGTGTTCCGCGAACGCTTTGCGAGCCTGGTTACCCTCTGGCCCGAGGACATGAAGATCGACACGGAATACCTTGACGGGCCGTTCAAGCACATGCGCTCCAACTGGACTTTCGAGGACACGGATACCGGCTGCCGGGTGCATTTCTTCGTCGATTTCGAATTCCGCAACATGATCCTGCAAAAGATCATCGGGGTGGTCTTCAACGAGGCCATGCAGCGCGTCGTGCGCGCCTTCGAGAGGCGCGCGGCGGAGCTTTACGGCGAAAAGGCCTGAGCGATGTCGAGCACCATCACCGACCAGCTTCTGGAATTCGCGAGAACGACGCCCCCCCGTGATGCGCTGGCGATGATGCGCCTGTCGCTGGTGGATTGGTGCGCCTGCGGCATTGCGGGGGCACGCGAGCCTGACTTTGCCGGGTTCAAGGCGTCCGCGCTCTCAGCCGGGACGGGGCAAGCCCATGTCTTTCGCGGCGGCACAGCCCCGGCGGCGACGGCGGCCTTGATCAACGGCACGTTGAGCCATGCGCTGGACTACGACGACACGCATTTTGCGCATATCGGGCATCCGTCTGTCGCCGTCTTGCCTGCAGTGCTGGCCCTCGCCGACCAGACCGGCACCGACTTCGCGGAAACGCTGGCAGCGGCCACCATCGGGGTAGAGGCGTCGATTCTCGTGGGCATCTGGCTGGGCCGCGGGCATTATCAGGTGGGATACCACCAGACCGCGACGGCGGGCGCTTTTGGCGCGACCTTGGGTGCAGCGCGGCTGCTCGGATTGCCCGAGGGTCAGATGCGCCACGCGCTTGGCCTCTGTGCCTCCATGGCCTCGGGCATCAAGGCGCAGTTCGGCACCATGGCCAAACCGCTCAACGCAGGGCTCGCCGCGCGCAGCGGGGTCGAGGCGGTGCTTTGGGCCGCCCAGGGGATGACCGCCGCAGAGGACGGGCTGGCCGGCCCGCTGGGCTTCGGCCCTACACACCATGGCGTGGAGACAGCGGTCACGCCGGGACAGGGCCCGTGGCAGATCACGACGATCAGCCACAAGTTCCATGCCTGCTGCCACGGGTTGCACGCGATGCTGGAAGCGTTGCGGGACGCGCAGGCAGAAGGCACCCCTATCGAGAGCGTCACCATTTCGACCCATCCACGCTGGATGTCGGTCTGCAACATCTCCAGCCCGCAGACCGGGCTTGCCGCCAAGTTCAGTTACGGCCAGACGGCGGCCATGGCGCTTCTGGGGCATGACACCGGTGCCATCGGCAGGTTCACCGATGCCATCACGCGCGATTCTGCAGTGGTCGCCCTGCGTGACCGGGTGACGGTGATAGAGGATGACAGCCTGACCGAGACGCAGGCCGAGGTCTCCATCCTCCACGAAGGCGGTGCGGTGCAGCAGCTCAGCCACGATCTGCTGGCCCCGATGCCGATTGAGGTGCGCGCCGCCAAACTGGAGGCGAAAGTCTCGGCGCTGATCGGTGCGGAACGGGCAGGGGCGCTCTGGCAATCCGTGGAAAGCGGAGATCGCAAGGCATTCATGGAGCAGATCGCAGCGGGTTAGGTCAGATGTCGTCCATGCCCAGCAGCAATAGCACCAATGCATGATCCCGCGCCGCCCGGCGCACCGCCGCGCGCCCGAGCGCGCCGAAATCATGCGTCTCGGTCCGCACGTCGCGCGCCGTTGCCAGCCCGAAACAGACCCGGCCCTCCGGCTTGTGCTCTGACCCGCCGGGGCCCGCGATGCCGGTGATCGAGACCGCGATGCCCGCGACCGAACGTGCCAGCGTGCCTTCGGCCATCTCGCCCGCAACCTGTTCGGATACCGCACCATAGGTTTCCAATGTGTGGGTCGAGACGCCGAGAAGGTCCGCCTTTGCCGCATTTGTATAGGTCACGAACCCCCGGTCGAACATCGCCGAAGACCCCGGCAGATCGGTCAGGGCTGCCGCCAGCATGCCCCCTGTGCAGCTTTCGGCGCAGGCGATCATGACATGGGATTTCAGTGCCTTCTCAAGCAGTTCCGCCGCGATATTCACCTCATCAACACCCCGTGGTAAAGCCCTGCCAGCAACATCACGCCCAAGGCCGCGAAGATGCCCGCAAAGACGTCGTCCAGCATCACTCCCAGCGCATCGCCGCGCCTGTCGGACCAGCCGACAATCCAGGGTTTCCAGATGTCGAAGAGCCGGAATAGCAGGAATGCGGCAATCCAGCCCGGCCACAGGACCAAGATGTCCATGCCACGGGACCATGCCGCATAGCTGAGCGGGAGGAGCGCGATCCACTGGCCGACCACCTCATCCACCACGATATGCGAGGGATCGTGGTCATCGCTGCCGACGGTCATCTTTGATGTGGCCCACCAGCCCTTGAGGAAACCCGCCACGATCCCGACAACCAGGAGGGGAAATCCCCCGATCACATGCAGCAGCCAGGCCCAGGGCAGGGCCACCAGCGACCCCCAGGTGCCGGGGGCCGGGCGGATGTATCCGACGCCCAGAACAGTGCCAATCAGGGTCGCGATCTTCATGTCTTCACCAATGTTGCCGTTGCCATGCAGGCGATCCCTTCACCGCGCCCGGTAAAGCCCAGCCGTTCCGAGGTCGTGGCCTTGACCGACACTCGCGCTTCGTCGATCTCGAGGATCCCCGCCATCACGCGGCGCATTTCGGCGGCGTGGGGGCCGATCTTTGGCATCTCGCAGATCAACGTGCAATCCACATGGGTCAGCGTGAACCCCTCGCGCCGTGCAAGTGCTGCGGCATGACGCAGGAAGATGTGGCTATCCGCCCCCTTCCACTGCGGGTCGCTGGGGGGGAAATGCTGGCCGATGTCGCCCATCGCCAAGGCGCCATAGATCGCATCGGTGACCGTGTGCATCCCCACATCGGCATCGGAATGGCCCACAAGGCCCTGATCATGGGGGATTTCCACCCCGCAGAGCATTACATGGTTGCCGGGCCCGAAGGCATGTACGTCAAAGCCGTTGCCGGTACGGATGTCCATCTGCGCCTCCAGGATGCGCGCGGCGCGGGCGAAATCGTCCGCGGTCGTGATTTTCAGGTTATCGGCGCTGCCCGGGGTGATGGCAACGGCTATCCCGGCGGCGCGGGCCACCTCGACGTCATCCGCCGAACTGCCTTCAAACGCGGCATGTGCGGCGCGAAGCGAAGCAAGATCGAATCCCTGCGGCGTCTGTGCGGCGTATAGCCCCGCGCGGTCCTGCGTGCCCTCG
>JBBSJO010000227.1:0-6119 GCA_038257185.1 Rhodobacterales bacterium
GAAGGGTGCGCCCAACGGCAGCAGGGGTAGGGCTTGTAGTGCGTGTCCTCCACCAACCGCCAGGCCGATCCGAGATCCGCCCAGAACGCCGGGGCCTGTTCGCAGGTGAGGGCAGGGGCGCCGGTGAAGCCTTCGCGGGCCAGATAGGCCGCCGTCACGCCCGAGGGCGCGCCCCAGCCCACGCCGTCGCGGACCATGGTGGGGAAGTCGATGCAACGCATCATCTGGCTGCGCGGACCATGATACTCGCCGATCCCGGCCGCCTGGCGGATCTGCTCCGCGTTGCACCCTAATGCCCGTGCGCAGGCCGTGGCGACCCCCACGGCGGTCCATGCTCCGGAGGTGTGGTAATCGGCACAGGTGGCGTGCTGCGCCAGCCCCGCGCGGTAGCTGACCTCATAGGCAACGGCCAGCAACACCGCGAACTCCGGCCCGGTCATCCGTTTCTTGCTTGCGTCCGCCATGGCCAGCAACGAAGGAAACACAGCCGATCCCGCATGTCCCTTGCAGGGCGAAGTGCCGTCGTGGGCGTCCACGGAATCCACCGTGAATGCCCCGGCCATCGCGGCCCCCGCCGGGCTGACTTTCCGCCCGTCCATCAGGATGCGAGAAGCCCCAGCCGTCCCCGCACCGAAAAGCGCCACCGCCCCGCGGCGCGCGATATCGGCCATGGTGGTGGTGGAGGCGACGGCCGCGACGCCCATCGTATCCGTGAAGGACCGCCGCAGGACGCGTAACACGTCCGGTGGCAGGTCATCAAAGGTCAGGTCATGCGCAAAGTCGTTGAAGGGCAGGGTCATCGCGGTATCCCGTAGGGTGGGGGTTTACCTCAACTAACCCTGCCAAGACCGCCTTCACATGCCGGTTTGCGACCTCAACCGCCGCGCCCGCGCTTTTCGAAACGCGGCAGCATGGCCGAGAAATCCCGGCCCTTGCCGTCCTCCTCCTCAACGAAGCGCTTGTAGAGCGCCAGCGCCAGTTCGCCCATCGGCGTATCCGCATCCACCGCCGCTGCTGCCTGCTGGCTCAGCCCGAGGTCCTTGAGCATCAGTTCTGCCGCGAAGCCGGGCTTGTAGCCGTTGTCGGCAGGCGACTGCGGCCCGACGCCGGGGGCGGGGCAATAGGCGTTCATCGACCAGGAATAGCCCGACGAGGTGCTGACCACGTCGAACATCCGCGCCCGGTCCAGCCCCAGCTTGTCAGCCAGCGCGAAGGCCTCGCAGGTGGCGATCATCGTGGCACCCAGGATCATGTTGTTGCAGATCTTGGCCGCCTGTCCCGCACCCGCATCGCCGCAATGCACCGCCTTCTGACCCATGATGTCGAAGAGCGGCTTGGCCCTGGCAAAGGCCGCCTCAGATCCCCCGGCCATGAAGGTGAGCGTGCCGCCCGCCGCCCCGCCGATGCCGCCCGAAACCGGCGCATCTACCGCCAGAAGCCCGGCTTTTTCCGCCGCCTCCGACGTGTTGCGCGCGCTTTCCACGTCCACGGTGGAGCAATCGACAAAGAGCGCGCCCTTGGTCATGTGCTCGATGGCCTGCGCCGCGACCTGCCGCAGGATGGAGCCGTTAGGGAGCATGGTAATCACCACGTCCGCGCCCTTGGCCGCCTCCGCGATATCGCCCGCGACGCTGACGCCCTCGGCGGTGGTGCCTGCAACGTCATGCCCCCGCACGGTGTGGCCCGCCTTCGCAAGGTTCGCCGCCATCGGCGCGCCCATGTTGCCAAGGCCGATGAATCCGATTGTCAGCTTGTCCATTCAAGTCTCCTTAAGGTTCAGGGCGTCCTCGCCCAGCGGTCGCAGCATCTTCGACGCCGCCTCTGCAGGCACATCCATGTCCGCATATTGCCACTTCGGGCTGCGGTCCTTGTCGATGATCGCGGCGCGGATGCCTTCCAGGAAATCGCCATGCTCGGAGGCGCGGTGGGTAAAGCGGTACTCCAAGTCCAGCGCCCTTTCCATGGTCACGCCGGGCCCGTGCAGACGGTGGATCATCTCTACCGTGGAGGCCATCGACAAGGGCGAATTGCGCTGCAACTTCTTCAATGTCTCAGCGGCAAAGTCGCTGGTATCGGCCCGCAATACGTTGACAATGTCGCCCAGAGTTTCGCCTCCGAAAGCCGCCTCAATTATGGCGCTCTGTCCGCGCAGGGAGCCTTCGGGCGGTGCCTCTGCCGCGACCGAGATGCATGTCGGATCGCCGTCGCTCTCCAACTGCCCGATCAGGTCGGGCCACCTCAATTCCGGCACATAGGTATCTGCGAAACCTGCAAAAATCGCGTCATCCGCATCCATGCGCGTCGCAGTCGTCCCAAGGTATTCCCCCAGCCGTCCCGGCGCCAGCGCCAGCATGAACGACCCGCCGACATCCGGCACCAGGCCGATGCCACATTCCGGCATGGCGATCTGGCTGGTCTCTCCCACGATGCGGTGAGACCCGTGACAGCCGATGCCGACCCCCCCGCCCATGGTGAAGCCCTGCAGGAAGGACACGACCGGTTTGGGGTAACTGAAGATCTTGTGGTTCAAGCGATACTCATCCGCCCAGAACTTCTGGCCATAGGCGAAATCGCCTTTGCGCCCCCGTGCATAGAGCTCTGCGATATCTCCCCCCGAACAGAAGGCCCGGTCGCCTTCCGCGTCGATCACGATGAGCGCCACCCGGTCGTCCGCGCGCCAGTCGTCGAAGGCCGCCTCGATGGCGAGACACATCTCGTAGGTCATCGCGTTCAGCGCCTTGGGGCGGCTCAGGGTGATCCGACCCGCGCGGCCTGCGAGGCGGATGGATACATCGCTCATCGGTTCTTCAGCATGTCACGGGCGACGATCACCCGCATGATCTCGTTCGTGCCTTCCAGGATCTGATGCACCCGCAAGTCGCGCACGAGCTTTTCAATGCCGTAGTCCGCCAGATAGCCATAGCCGCCGTGCAGTTGCAGGCACTGGTCCACCACACTGGAGCCGGTCTCCGTCACGAACTTCTTGGCCATGGCGCAGAACTTGGTGGCATCCGGCGCCTTGTTGTCCAGCTTCCAGGCTGCATGCCGCAGGAAGGTGCGGGCGGCCTGCAATTCGATCTCCATATCCGCGAGGCGGAATTGCAACCCCTGAAACTGGTCGATCGGTTTGCCAAAGGCCTTGCGTTCCCCCATGTACGTCACGGTGGCATCAAGCGCCGTCTGCGCGGCCCCGAGCGAACAGGCGGAGATATTGAGCCGCCCGCCGTCCAGCCCCATCATTGCGTATTTGAAGCCCTTGCCCTCTTCGCCCAGCAGGTTCTCCGCCGCGATGTCGCAGTCATCGAACTGCACCTGCGCCGTCGGCTGACTGCGCCAGCCCATCTTGTCCTCCAGCCCGCCGAAGGTCAGCCCCTTGGTGCCGTCCTCGACATAGACCGCGGACACCCCTGCCGCCCCGTCATCCGAAGTGCGCACCATGCAGACATAGGCATCGGAATAGCCACCGCCAGAGATGAACGCCTTGGTGCCGTTGAGCCTGTAGCCTTCGTTGGTGCGGTCGCATTTCGTCTTGAGCGCGGCGGCGTCGGAGCCCGATCCGGGTTCGGTCAGGCAATAGCTCAGCACCGTTTCCATGCTCAGCACACCAGGCAGGATCCGCGCCTTCATCTCGTCGCTGCCGAAGGCGTCGATCATGCGCGCGCACATGTTGTGGATCGACAGGAACGCCGCGACCGAAGGACAGGCCATGCTGAGCGCCTCGAAGACCAGCGTCGCTTCGAGGCGGCTCAAGCCCGATCCGCCCGCTTCTTCGGAAACGTAGAGACCGCCAAACCCCAGCTCCGCGATCCGCGGCCAAAGGTCCTTGGGGATCGTTTCGTCCTTCTCCCACTGGCGGGCATGGGGTGCGATATGCTCCTGCCCGAACGCATGGGCCATGTCGAAGATGGCGATCTGTTCCTCACTGAGTGCAAAATCCATCGCTGTGATCTCCCTGTGCGGCGTCGAACTGAACGCTTGTTGAATTCTACCGTACCGTCAATCACACCACAACAAGCGATCGTTTCGCAGGGTGGGGATGAATCTGTTGCCAGCAATCGCAACTTGACGCAGGTCGCCCATGACGTCCATGGCCTGCAAGGTAGACTTCTTCGGTCAGCCAGCTAAGTGAGCCGCAAAAGTAAAGGTCATCCGCCAGCGCGGGCCATGACATCCGCAGTCAATCCCCGCCAAAAAAAGGAGGCGGCCCAGAGGCCACCTCAAGCTGTTTTCTAAAGCTTCGGACCTTCCATCAACTGAACAGGAATTCATCCGCCATGAGCGTTTGGTAGCCCATGTCCTGAAGTGCCGCGATGGTCATGTCCGAGACGTGGTTGCCGGAAGGGTAAAGCGACGTCGTCATCGTTTCCGTGGTGAACTTCGCATGGTTCCAGTGCGATCCATCTGCACTGAGGGGCACACCATACTGTGATCCTGCGTCTCCGGCCGCGATAGAGGCGTATTCGGTATTATACATCTCGGTCGCAAACTCGCCCGTGAAACGAAGCGCGCCGCCAACGTTCTTCACGAGACCCAGATCGCTCCAGATCGTGCCGAAACCCATGGCGTGCAATACCTCGTGGAAAATGACATCCTCGAAGTTGCCCTTCTGAAAGCTGTTGGCAATGTCTGCCTCATCGAAGCGGAAATAACCGTTGCTCGGCAGAAAGCTCCCGGCTCTTTCCACAAGCGTGCCGCCAACGCCCAGGTATCCACCGGTGCCGTCAATTGCGTTGATGACTGCCTTGAGGTGGAAGTCGTCTTGCCCATTGTAGCTGGGAAGGTCCCCGACCACGATGTCAGAGATCATCTCGACCACATTGATCAGGCTTGCCTTATACTGATCGGTCCAGCCGCCGACAAATTCGACCTCGATGTTATAGCCGCCAGGCGTGTCGAGGCCGCTTACGTAGTTGCCGCCGCTGGGGGCCGGTGCAGGTTCGGGAGATGGGGTCGGAGCAGGAGCGGGAGTCGGTTCCGGTTCAGGTGCTGGTGCTGGGTCCGGCGTGGAACCGTCATCAGGCCCTGCAACCGGGTCTGTCGTGGTATTGGGGTCGTCATTCGAAGCGGAGTTGTCACGCCCCTTGCCGCCACCCTTTCCCGAGGTGCCGGAGCCATCCTCGCCGGATGTACCAGAGCCACCTTTGCCTGCATGCGCAGGTTTGGCAAAAGCCGAGTCTTCGAGGCTTCCGAAGTCGTAGGCATCCGGCTCCTTGCCTCTCAGGCCATCGTCAAGATATGACTTGCTGTCGTCTTCACTGCCGATCAGATGCCTGTCTGACTTGATTTCGGTCAGCTCGAGAAGGCGCGACGCAGCCTTCTCGCCGCCTTTGAAGAAAGCCTCCACCACGTTCTGGTCAAAACCGTTGGGTAGAAGTTTTCCGAGACCTGCGGGCGGCTGCCCCAGGTCGAACTTTGCATGTTTCATTAAAAGCCTGCCCTAGTGATTCGCTGTTTGCACAGTCTTACTAGGGGGACCTTTCGACAAAATTAGGGCGCCCCGCAAGGGACGCCCTTTCAGACCACCGTAATCGGCGGACTATCGCTACATGATGTGCTTGCGGCGCGTCAGGATACCAATTCCGCCAAGAGCTGCCAGAAGGAGGGGCAGACCGGCGGGAAGCGGTACTTCATTTACGCCTGGATCGCAAACTTGGGTAATCGGGTCACAGCCGTCCTTGACGCCTGAAACAAACAACGACGCGTGGCTGATGTCATGGTAGATGGTGCCGTCGGGTGTGGTCGCCGACGGGGCGTTATAGATACCCATATCAACGTTTACTAGATAGGCCACGATCGATGCTGGGTCTATGCCTTGGCTGTTATCGTTCGCACTCTTGAACGTAATCATCACGTTCTCATAAACTTCAAGTATCCAAGAAGATATGGACCAAGTGCCTGACTGAGAGTCTCCAACAAGAGTCAGACCACCATCGGAACCTGGCAGCGGGTCAACTTTTCCGAGGAAATCCCAGTCACCAATGCCGAACATAGTGCCAGCATTTACATTCGCTTCGTTATCCTGCGCGGGAGGTGTAAGGCCCGTCAGATATTCGCACCCGATATTAGGTGTCACGCGGCCGGCAGTCGACGCGTCGCATGTCACCGACACGACTGCCGCA
>JBBSJO010000228.1:0-6055 GCA_038257185.1 Rhodobacterales bacterium
ACCGAGGCCGGGGCTTCGGGTTCGACCCAATCGCAAAGGCCGCCCAGCGTGCGGTCGGTCTCAAGCGCGGTGCCGATTGCAGCTATCAGGCTATCGAAGGCAGTGGCGCGGCCATTCGGGGCCTGAACGACAACCTCCAGCTCGGCGCGGTGCTGGTAGTGGTAGCGCAGGGGCGACAGCGTCACCTCGGGTTCGCCCGGCTGGCCGTCGCGCAGGATGATCAGTCCCGCAGGCGGGATCCGCTCGGGCAGAACCTCATCGCGCATTAGAACGGCGGCCACAGAATGAAGACGCGCGTGAAGCGCGGCGAGGACAGTTTCGCGGGTGGTGGGCATTGTGGGTGGCTCTGACTCCTGGCCTGCGCTGTCAGGGTGCAGGCTTGTTTACTGATTTTGCTGGTATACTTGCTCCGGATCAGTGACCTGCAGGGTCTCTCATGGTAGTGATCACCCATACAGGAGGACCGACATGCAATTTCAACTGAACACTGATTCCAATATTCAAGGGAACGACGGCTTGGCAGATGAGGCCGAAAAGGTCGTCACTTCGGCTCTGGGTCATCTGACCGACCGGTTGTCACGGATCGAAGTGCATCTGGCTGATGTGAACGGTGCCAAAGGTGGGTCCGACGATATTCGCTGCACCGTCGAGGCACGCCCCGAGGGGATGCAGCCACAGACCGTCACCCAGAATGATGCGAATGTGGACGCAGCCCTGCGCGGTGCGGCGAAAAAGATCCGCTCCCTGCTGGACAGCGAATTTGGCAAGCTGGATCGGCGCTGATCACAACTGCCCCTCTACCCAGTTCGCCACGATCAACCCCGGCACGCCGTCCACCGCCCGCTCTGCATCCCGCGCCAGATCCAGCCTTTTGCGCAGCTTGACCTGCGGGACCAGCAGGAAAATCGGCACGGTGGTCAGCCCGCGTCCCGTCTTCGATCTGGACGCCACGGCGCGACCCTTGCTATTCAGCCGCCCCTCGGCCACCAGCAGACTTGGCCCCCGGCGGCGATAGACGAAGCGCAGGCGCAACCCGGTACGGCGTTCCCATTCGCCGGGGGTGATCCGGCCGCCCCGGGTGCTTTTGCCTGCAGCCGGAGTGGGGATCGCCAGCCAGAACCCATCCCGTGACCGGATCAGCGGGCCGGTATCATGCGCGCCAATGATCACGGGTGCCTTGGACCAGACCAGCGCCGCCGCGTTCAGGCTGTCGCTGGTCCTTGGGAAAGTTGCCAGACGGATGCTGTTGCACAGCCGGGTCCCCAGCCCAGCGCCGGTGATCTGCGTGCGCCAAGCCGACTTCAGACTGCCGCCCGCCTCTCGCATCGCGGCTGACACCGCCTTCTCACCGGCTGCGATTTCGGCCTGCATCAGCGCCGCAATGTCGGGCCGGATGTCGAGCTTCAACTTCATGACGGCCGCAGGTCCAGCGACCAGACAAGCCGTTCGCGGTCGCGGACAGGCTCCCCTTGGATGGTGAAGCTGTCGGTACCGATCACGATCAGATCGCTGGAGCGGGGATCGGGCAGATCGGACAGACGCACGTCCACCATCATCGTATCGCTGACAAAGCGCCCCGCGCCGAACTCGGTGATGCGGTCCGGGACGCGACGGATCACACGGATCGTGCGTTCTTCGGAGGTGGTTGCCGAGATCCAGAGCGCGGCCACCGCCATGGACGTGTTGGCATAGATGCGGTCCATGGCGGCGGCGAAGACATTCATGGCGCGCCCGTCAGTTCGAGGTGTGCAGGCGGATCGCAATGCGCGGCCGCTTGTTTACGGGCAGGATCGAGGCTTCGGTCATCAGATCGATCCAGCGGCCTTTCTCGTCGAGGTGCTGGCGGGCGTAGAGTGGCAGGCCCATGGTATTGGCCGCCTCCAGCAGGTTTGCGGGACCACCGTAGGTGGTGAAGGTGTCCATCGTGCCCAAGGGGAAGGCGATCCCTTCGCTGGCCGGGACAAGCCGCTCGCTGGCCTTGGTGGAAAGCGTGACGGTGCCCGAATATTCCTCGAACACGATGCCCGCGAAGGGGAAGTTGCGCCGCATATCCTCACGCAGTGGCTGGGCACCGGTGGCGGCATAGAACTTGTAAGCTTCCTCGGTCTTCGGATGCGCGATCAGCTTGTCGAAGAATTCCCGGCTAACAAGGGCATGGACCGAGGACATTGCCTCGCCCAGCAAGTTGTCCTCGACCGCGCGCAAAACCTCGCGGACCTTTCCCTGCACATTGGTGCCTGCGGTGCCGAGCAGGAAGTCCACCGAGATTTGCGCAAGCCCGAACTCGGTGAAGTAGTTGTAGAGCGTGGTGCCCGAGCCGTCTTTGACGATGCCGCGCAGCGCATTCATCTCCATGTACTCGCGGGTCTGGGCATGCTTGCGGCGCATCAGCTGTAGCTTTCGGTTCATCACCTCGACCAGCGGGTCGGCCGCATCGAAGACGCCCAGCGCGGGACTTCCCTGAATATCGCCCGGCAGGATCACGTCGTCATGCGGGATCCATGGCAGGGCGAAGCTGCGCATGGCACGACCTTCGCGGGTGCCGACGGTGGCGGGCCCGCCGAGCGGGACGGAAGGCAAGAGGCTGAGGACCCCCTCGTATTGCTCGATGATCACCGAGCGTTGGCTGACGCCCTCAAAACGGAACAGGCCAATCTGGCCAAGGCGGGTGTAGAGGTTGGGCAGGATGTTGATGGCCTGCGTCATCTCGGCCAGCGAATAGCCGCCAGCGTCAAAGGGGTTGCGGACAAGGGTCATTGGGGGCTCCATAGGAATGAGGGGTGGATGAAGGTGCGCCGCGCCGGGGGGCGTCAGACGCCGTCGCGGGCAATGATGCCGACGGCGGCCAGCTGGCCGATCTTGGTGGTGATCTTGGCGCCATCATCGACGGTGCCGTCGTAGGCGAGGCCCGCACGCGACACGATCGAGGGGCCGCGCACGACCACAATGCCTGCGGCATCGGCCAGCGTGGCGTCGACGGCGTAGAGCAAGACGGCGCTGGCGGTCTGCGCCCCATCAGTTCCGCCACTGGTCGACAGCTTGTATTTTCCGCTGGCGGTGATGCGCCCCAACACCGAGCCGACCGGATAGGGCATGCCGATCAACAGGGTGATGACTTCGCGGGTGTAGTTCGGGTTGACCTCATATTTGAGGACATCGCCCATGCTGGGCTGTTCCGTCAGGACGGGCATTGATCAGTCTCCATGTTTTGGGGTGAGGGACGTGGGCGCTGGATCAGCGCTTGGCGTCGGTCGCAGCCTTTTTGGCAGCTGCGATGATCGGGCTGTCTTTTGCAGCCGCCGCAGCCGGGGCGGTGGCGATGATGCCAGCGGCATCGCTGCGGGCGGCCAGATCGGCCAACACGCGGGCGCGCAGGGCTTCGGGCTTCAAACCACGCGAGACCGCGTCAGCCGCGTCGATTTGGACCCCGAGCCGGGCGGCCTGCGCACAGACCTGCGCGACCTCGGCTGCTTCTGCACGAACAGCGTCGGCGTTCATTGCCATGCCGTCGGGTGCCACTGCAACCGACGGCATGGGCAACGTTGGTGCGGCCGTCGTTGTCGTCTGTGTGGGATTGGTGACGGCTGTCGGTGTCGGTGTCGGTGCCGGGTTCGGGGTGTCGGTGGGCATGATGGTCATCTGTGGACCCTTTCTGCTGGGGGGAGTGGTGCCGCGGGGTGCGGCGGCGAAAGCGTGGAAGGCAGTGACGGGATCGGCGATATCGTCGGCGAGACCGGCCGCGATGGCATCGGCACCGCGAAACACAGCCGCTTCGGTGGCAAGTGCGGCGGCATGGGTCAGCCGATCCCCGCGCCCTGCGGCGACGGTTTCAGCGAACAGGAAGCGGACTACCTCCAATTCGCGCTGCATCTGGTCGTGCACGGCCTCGGGTAGTGGCTGATACGGGTTCGCATCGATCTTGTGGGCACCGGCGTGGATCAGCGTGACGGCGATGCCCTTTTGATCCAGTGCCCCGCTCATATCCGTGTGCAGCGCAACGACGCCGATGCTGCCGACAGCGCCGGTGCGGGGCAGAATGATGCGGTCGGCTTGGGAGGCCAGAACGTAGCCAGCTGACAGAGCATGTTCTGCGACGAAGGCGTGGACCGGCTTCTGCAATCGCGCCGCCCGAATGCGGTCGGCCAGATCGAAGGCGCCAGCGACCTCGCCACCGAAGCTGTCGATGTCCAACGCAATGCCGCGCACGCCGGGATCGGCCAGCGCCGCCTGCAACTGAGCCGCGATACCTTCATAAGAGGTCAGGCCAGAGGATTGCCCGATCCACGCGCCGCGATGCACAAGTGTGCCCGCGATTTCGATCACGGCAATGCCGTCGATAATGGCAAAAGGCTGGGTGCCGTCGCGTTGATGCCGTTGGGTGAGGGTGTTGCCAAAGAGCGAGGCTCGGGCGGGCACAGCAGCTGCGGTTTGATCCGAAATATCGACCTCCAGCCCCTGGAAGGTGATGTCCTGCCCGGTGATGCGTGGCCCCAGCCCCGACAGGAATGCCAGAGCTTTGGCAGGATCCACCATCAGCGGGGTGTTGAAGGCGCGTTGGGCGATCTGGGCGTGGTGCATAGTTCGGGTCCTGTCACGGTGGCCGTCAGAAGATGGCGCACTTGATTTGAGGCGGCTCCTCCCGATATGGTAAGGAGAGGTGTCAATATGTAAGGAATTGGTGTGATGCAGGAATCGACGGTGACGATCAAAGGCCAGACGACAATTCCGCGCGATGTGCGGGCGGCGCTTGGTCTCAAGAGCGGTGACAAGGTGCGTTATGTCCTGATGAACGACGAGGTCAGGCTGCTGAAAGCCTGCTCGGTGTCGGACCTGGAAGGCGTGCTGGCACAGCCCGGCAAGCAGCCAGTCAGCCTGGAAGAAATGGATAATGCCATCGCCGCCGCGGCAACCGACGGGATGCGCCCCCTCAAGTGATCGCCATCGACACCAATGTGCTGGTCCGGTTCCTGACGCAGGATGACCCAGGCCAAGCAGCAGCGGCCAGTGCTTTCATGGGTACCCTGACGTTGGCCGCACCGGGGTTCATCAGCCGCGAAGTAATGGTCGAGCTGGTCTGGGTGCTGGAGCGGGCATATCGCTTCAGCCGGATTGAGGTGGTCGCCGCTCTTGAGGGCCTGCTCTCTGCCGTGGAAATCGAGATCGAGGCAGCGGATGATGTCGGCACGGCCGTGTTTCTGTACCGCGATGACGGGTTCGGTTTCGCTGACCTGATGATCGCCGCCGCCGCTCGCCGCGCCGGGGCACCGTCTCTCGTGACCTTCGATCGCAAGGCGGCGCAACTGCCGGGCGTAGATCTCCTGCCGGTCTGAGTGCATCACGCTTCATCCTTCAGGGCTGGCTTTTCGTATTCTCCATCCACCGTCTCATCCGCGTCCTTTGTGCTGTCCTGTTTGTCTTCTTTGCCGCTGGCAGCACCCAGCCCCTGCGCCGGGGATCCCGGACGGCGGAAATCGAGGCCCAGCGCCAGTTCGCGTTTGCGCTCGGCGGCAATCTCGCGGTCGACCTGCTCGGCGTCATAGCCACGCTCAGAAATCGCCTGGGTGCGGGATTTGAGACCCGCTTCGATCTGCAGGATTTCAGCCGAGGCGTCCTTCATCGGGTCGATCCAGTCCCATTTGGTCGGCAACCAGGCGCAGGCCTGATATTGCCGCCGCTGGCTGTCATAGCCGGGCAGATCGATGGCCCCCGACAGCACGGCGACATCCATCCAGCGAGCCCAGACCGGGCGGCATAGTTGCCAAACCATCACCGAATGCTGCCAGGCCGAGATGCGGCGGCGGAATTCAATCAAGGATATCCGCGTGTTGGAGAAATTGCCCTTCGCCGTGTCGCCGGTCAGATAGCCATAGGGGATGCCCAGCGCCGCCGCGACCTGCAGAAGCGTGCGATATTGGAACAGCTCATAGGTGCCGCCTGAGTCCGGGGTTGCAGGGGTGGAGACATCCTCCCCAGGATCCAGCCGGACCACTTGCCCGGGCTCGACCTCCAGATCCTCATCCGTCGGCTCTAGCGGGGTCTCCGGGGCAGGGGAGGT
>JBBSJO010000229.1:0-6030 GCA_038257185.1 Rhodobacterales bacterium
GGATGCTCGAACCGCATCCGCTGCACCACGTCTGCCAACTCGATATCGACGCCGAGGTCATAGCTGTTCAGTTTCAACTCGTAGCCGTCGAAAAGACCGCCCTTCTCGTCTACGTCCATATAGAGGTTCGCGACCGGGCCATCGTATTCCACTTTCCAGTGGCGATACTTCGACGGGTCGGTCTGGAAATCGATGGTCTTGGTCATGAAGTGGTCCTCCCAAAGACGTTGGCGCGATTTAGTGTATTATAGTTCATCAGATTCTTCCGTAAAGACGCAATGTTGGCAGTTATTGCGCCATAATGTGCACTATAAAGCATTTCCGTTGTCATCCACTGAGTATCGGACCGATTGAACGTGCTTCTGGACCTCTCTACCGCACACTCCCAGAATCGGTCGGTCGCTGGGGCATCGCGCAAGATGTGCCTCCACCATGTCACACAAACGCAAGGCCGCACGGGGCCGTTCCATGCGCAACTTCAACCGCGCATTGGCCAGCTGGATCAGCGCCTGCACCATGTCGCGCTCCTGGCTACCCTCGGGGGTTTGCATCCAGACGGCCTCAAGCACCTCGTGGCACTCCCAGTAATATCCCGCGTCCAGATAGGCCCGGCCGGCGACGAAGGCGCGGGTGCCGTCCAAAGCCCCGACCGGGACCTCCGGTGTCACGCTTGCCTTGATGGCGTCGAACCAGTCCTCCGGGTGGCGGCCGTTGACCCCCGGCACGTAGGCGTGCGGCGGCATGGGTATGCCGCCGGGCAGGTCAGGCAAGGGAGACCTCAACCTGTTCCAGCCGGTTCAGCCGCGCGCAGAATTCGACGATGGCGGCGTCGGTCTCGGTCGGCTTTTCCAGATGCGGCGCGTGTCCGCAGTCCTCGATGATCAGCGTTTCCAGTGGCGAATAGATGCGGCTTTCGATCTCTGCGATCTGCGCCAGGGTGCCGTAGGGGTCAGCGGTACCCTGAACCGCCAACACCGGAATGCGCCAGTGGTCGATCATGTCTGCCACGTTCCAGTCGCGGTACTTCGGATCGGTCCAGACATCGTGCCAGCCCTTGAAGGCCACGTCGACGTTGGCGTGATACCTGCGAAGCTTCGCCTTCAGGCCTGTCGTCTCGTAGGCGCGACCCGCCCCGGCAATCGCCTCCAGCCCGCCGGGTTCCGTGAAGAAGTGCGGCGCGATCAGTATCAAACCGCGCACCCGCATGTCCGACACCGACCCGGCGTAGATCGCGGCGATGGTGGCGCCGTCGGAATGGCCCATCAGCACCGCGTGCTTGATGTCGAGCGCGTCCAGCACCTCTCCCAGCGGGCCCGCCTCGTCGTCCTGATAGCTGAGCGGGCGCGGCAGCCTGACCGGGTCGGACTGGCCGTACCCGGCGCGCGAATATGCCACCACACCGAAACCCGTCGCCGCTGCGAGACGCCCCGGCACGTCCTTCCACTGCGCAACCGATCCCAGACCCTCGTGCAGCAGCACCAGCGTGGGCGCTACCGACGGCGGCGGCCCCCAGCAGGCGTATTCCAGCGACTTGCCGCCCGCCGTCAGGTGACCCTTCTCGACCCAATCGGCCATCAGCAACCCTCTCTCAGTTTGAACCGCTGGATCTTGCCCGTCGCCGTCTTGGGCAATTCATCCACGACCTCGATCCAGCGCGGATATTTCCACTTGCCGATACGATCCTTCACATGCTGCTTCAGCGCATCCTTCAACGCATCGTCCGCCTCACCCGACTGCAAAACAATGAAAGCCTTCGGCTTTTCCAACCCGTCCTCGTCCTGAGCCGCGACAACGGCGGCCTCCAGCACCTGCGGGTGGCTGACCAGCGCGCCTTCGACCTCGAAGGGCGACAGCCAGATGCCGGAGACCTTGAACATGTCGTCGGTCCGCCCGCAGTAGACAAGACGACCGTCCTCGCGCTTCTCGTACTTGTCGCCGGTGCGGGTCCAGACCCCCTCGAAGGTGCCACGCGATTTGTCGCGCTGATTCCAGTAGCAGTTTGCGGCTGACGCGCCGTTTACCAGCAATTCGCCCACCTCGCCTGCGCCGACCTCTTCGCCCCTCTCGTCCACCAGCCGCAGCGCGTAGCCGGGGACGGCAGTGCCGGAGGTGCCATATACGATGTCGCCCGGCGTGTTGCTGAGGAAGATGTGCAGCATCTCGGTCGAGCCCACCCCGTCGAGAATGCCGACGCCGGTGTGCTTTTCCCAGCGGCTGCCGACGTCCTCGGGCAGCGCCTCTCCCGCCGAGATGCAGGCGCGCAGGGGTGCGGCGGGCGCGCCGGACTTGTCCATCTGCGCCACCATCGCGGCATAAAGCGTGGGCACGCCGCAGAAGATCGTCGGTTTGTGGGCCGCGATGGCGTCGATCATGCCCTGCGGCGTGGGCCTTCCGGTAAAGAGCAGCGTGGTGGCACCCACTGACAGCGGGAAGGTCATCGCGTTGCCGAGGCCGTAGGCAAAGAAGAACTTCGCGGCCGACAGCACCACGTCATCCTCCGCAATACCCAACACCCGCGCGCCGTAGGTATCCGCCGTCGCCCGCAGCGCGGAATGCACATGCGCCACGCCCTTGGGCTGGCCCGTGGAGCCGGAGGAGTAGAGCCAGAATGCCACCTCGTCGCTGCTGGCAGGCATCGTTGGCTGCGGCACGGCGTCCCGAATGAAATCCTCAAACCACGTCGTGCCCTCGGGCGCGTCGCCGATCACGACCACGTGCCGCAGGTAGGGATTGTCCTCCACCGTCGGGGCGACGACCTCCCACAAGGGCGCGGAGACGAAGAGGATCGCCGCGCGGCTGTCACGCAGGATCACGTCATAGACGGAGGTCGCCAGTAACGTGTTGAGCGGCACCGGCACCACACCCGCCTTCATCGCACCCCAGAAGAGTTGCGGGAATTCGATCTGATCGAGCACCAGCAGCGCCGCGCGTTCTTCGGGCCGGATGCCTGCACGCGCCAGAGCACCCGCAACACGGGCAGTGCCATCGGCCATCTCGGCATAGGTCAACGTGCGACCCGTCTCGACTTCGAGGTAAGCGCGCTTGTCGCCGCGCCCCTCTTCGATGTGGCGGTCGACGAAATAGGTGACGGGATTGGCGTTGACTGACAGCATGTGTTCCCCCTCCAGGTGCCGTTATTGTGCACTATTCCTGATAATTCGCAACATCAGGGCGATTTTTTGGCAGTTTACTGCACTATTCCGATCCGCGCAGGGTCGGTAGCATCGTAAAGACGCTGCACCAGCGCCGCGCGACGTTGCAACAGGCGGGCAAAGTTGATGTTGCCCTTGGCCGTCGCTTCGCCGTCGCCCATGGACGGCGGATCAGTCAGCACCAGCGCCGCCGCGACGCGCATAGCGCTGCCGGTGGCCTTGGCTGCGTGGGCAGACAGGCGTTTGCGCAGTTCCTCCTGCAAGGGCGCGCAGATCAATGCGCCATCGGCATCCTCAAGCGTCCACCCTTTGGCCGCGATGGCACCGCGGTTGGGCAGGATCAACAACCCGATGGAATCGCGCCCCTCCCCCGCCACCACGATGTCCTGCGCGAAGGGGGCCAGCAGCGCCATGAGGTCCAGACGCAGCGCGGCGGCGCGAACCCAGGTGCCGGTGGAGAGCTTGAAATCCTCGCCGATGCGGCCCTCGAACTTCAGGCCCCGGCTGGCATCTTCGGGATCCACGAGGCGCATCGCGTCCTCGGTCAGAAAATACCCTTCTTCATCGAAGGCGGCCGCCGTCTTGGCCGGATTGCGCAGGTAGCCCCCCATGATGTTGTCCCCCGCCACGCGCACGTCGTAGCGCCCCGTGCCCTCTTCCGGCACCATCTTGACGGTCACGCCCGGCATCGGCACGCCCACGATCCCCGCGCCCTTGACCTGCTCGTGGCTGATCAGTGCGGCGGGGGCCGTCTCCGTCAGACCCCAGGACGTGGTGATCAACGGCAGTTGCCCGCAGGTGTCCAGCGCCATCCGCTCCAGCGCGCTCCAGGTGTCCTGCGGCAACGAGGCGCCGGCGTAGAAGATCAGGTCCAGCTTGGCGAAATAGGTCTTGCGGAGCGCCTCGTCCCGCTCCAGCGCCGCGACGAGTTGTGCGAAGCCGACGGGCACGTTGAAGCTGATCGTGGCCGATTGCAGGCCGAGATTTTCCAGTGTCCGGTCGAAGAGCCCCGGCGCGGGCTTGCCGTCGTCGATATAGAGGCTGCCACCGTTCGCCAGCATCAGGTTGAAGTTGTGCGACCCGCCGAAGACGTGGTTCCACGGCAGCCAGTCCACGATCACCGGAGGCGCGGCCTTCACAAAAGGCAGGCAGGTCGCCAACTGCTGCTGGTTGGTGGTCATCATCCGCTGCGTCGTCAGCACCCCCTTGGGATCGGAGGTAGAGCCGGAGGTCAGCAGGATCTTGGCCAGTGTGTCCGGCCCCACGGCGGCAAAGGCCGCGACAACATCCGGGTCCCCGGGATGCATGAAATCCGCGAAATCCGTCGCGCCGCTGTTGCTTGGGGCGGAGGACAACACCTCGACACCGTTCAGAACATCCAGTGCCAGCGCGCCTGAGTACTGCTCCGCATCCGCCGCAAAGACCATGCCGGGGGTGACCAGCCGCACGACATACTCCAGCCGCCCGTGCGCGGCAGGGATCAGCGCGTATTGCTCTGCCACGGGCACGGTGGGGATGCCGATGTATTGCGCGGCAAGTGACAGCAGGGCGTGGTCGATGCCATTGCCCGAGATGATCAGGATCGGCCGCTCGGGCCCGAGGTCGCGGGACAGCAGGTGGCTCGCGATTGCCTGCACCTTTTCCAGCGCCTCGGCATAGGACACCTTGCGCCAGCCGGCACCACTGCGTTCGGCGAGGAAGACGCGGTCCGGCGCCTCCCCGGCCCAGCGGTGCAGCCACTCACCCGTACAGCGTGCCACTGGCCCCAGGTCATAGGCCGACCGCAGCAGGATCGTACCATCTTCGCGCTCCTCGCGGAGGACGTCGTGGCGTTTCAGATTGAGGTGGGCCGTCATGGAATACCTCCCTGGGGCGGATCTACCCCGGCAACAGGAACAGCGTGATCGCCGGGAAGGTGACCAGAATGATCACCCGCACGATGTCGGAACCGACGAACCACATGACCGCCTTGTAGGTGTCGGTCATCGGCGTCGCGCGGTCCATCGAGTTGATGATGAAGAGGTTCATCCCCACGGGCGGCGTGATCAATCCCACCTCCACAACGATCAGGACGAGGATGCCGAACCAGATCGCGAGCTGTTCGGGCGTGAGGCCGAAGTCCATGGCAGAGATGACGGGGAAGAAGATCGGGACCGTCAGCAGGATCATCGAGAGGCTGTCCATCAGGCAGCCGAAGATGAGGTAGAATATGAGGATGATCGTCAGAACGAACCACGGGCTGAAATCCTGGCCCACGACCCAGTCGGCCATGAACTGCGGCACGCCCGAAAGCGCTAGGAACCCGTTATAGAAGGCTGCGCCGAAGACGATGAAAAAGATCATCGCGGTGGTGCGCGCGGTGCCCAGCAGGCTCTCGCGCAGGACGGGCCAGCTGAGGTTGCCCGACAACAGCGCCGCGAGCCCGGTGCCCGCTGCCCCGACTGCGGACCCTTCGGTTGGGGTGAACCATCCCAGATAGATACCACCGACCACGATGAAGAAGATCACCAGCACCGGCCATGTCTCGGCCAGCGCGCGGAAGCGGTCGGCCATCGGGACGGGGGGCCGCGTACCTGCCGAATCCGGGTTCATCCGCACGTAGATGGAGATCGTGATGATATAGCCGAGGGCGGCGAGGATGCCCGGAATGAAGGCCGCGAGAAAGAGCTTGGCGATGTTCTGCTCCGTCAGGATCGCGTAGATCACCAGGATCACCGAGGGCGGGATCAGGATGCCCAAGGTGCCGCCGGCTGCCAGCGTCGCAGTGGAGAAGCCGCCGGAGTAGCCGTAGCGGCGCAGCTCCGGCAGTGCGACCTTGGACATCGTCGCAGCCGTGGCCAGCGACGACCCGCAGATTGCGCCGAAGCCCGCACAGGCC
>JBBSJO010000230.1:0-5970 GCA_038257185.1 Rhodobacterales bacterium
CCTGTCGCCAGACGAGTTGATCGGGACCTGCATCCTGCTGCTCAACGCAGGCCACGAAGCAACGGTCCATGCGCTCGGCAACAGTGTCAAATGCCTGCTGGAACACGGCACCCCCGCCACATCCCTTGCCCCCGAGCGCGTTGCCATGACGGTGGAGGAACTGCTGCGCTACGACCCGCCGCTGCACCTCTTCACCCGCTTTGCCTACGAGGACATCACGCTCGGCGACACGACCCTCAAGGCAGGCAAAGAAATCGCCCTCGTCCTCGGTGCCGCGACCCGCGACCCGGCCCTCTATGATACGCCGGACGGCTTCGACCCCACCCGCCCCGCCAAACCCCACGCAGCCTTCGGCGGCGGGTTGCACTTCTGTGTCGGCGCACCGCTCGCGCGTCTGGAGATGCAGATCGCCCTGCCCGCACTTTTCACCCACCTCCCGCACCTGCGCCTCGCAGAACAACCGCGCTACGCCGACACCTACCATTTCCACAAACTCGACCGCCTGAGGGTCACCCCGTGAGTCGGGACCGGGTCAAGGAAGCGCGCAGCGCACCGGGCTTGCCCGGCTTGTCCTTGAGGCGGGCGCGACTCACATGACCATGGAAAAGGCGCGTTCAGGGCAAACCTGCCCCTGAACCGCTTCTCAGCAGCTAAGCGTCCCCAACGCAACCCGCCACATCCGCCGCGATTGGCTCACCCATCTGCAGACGCCTGGCATGTCGTCGCGCGTCAGCGCGTCCGCCGGATCACGTCACAGCGGCAACATCACCGTCGACTTGATCTCCTCCATGGACAGCAGCGCCGTGACATTGTGCACCCGCACCTCCGAGATCAGTGCCTGGTAGAAGACATCATAGGCCCGCGCGTTCTTCACCCGCACCTTCAGGATGTAGTCGATATCCCCCGCCAGCCGGTGCGCCTCCTGCACCTCCGGCCTGTCCTTCAGCGCCTTCAGGAACCGCGCCTGCCAGTCCGCCTCGTGCTCCGAGGTGCGGATCAGAACAAAGAAACAGGCCTCGAACCCCAGCGCCTCGGCATCGAGCATCACCGTCTGCTGGCCGATCACCCCCGCCTCGCGCAATTTGCGAATCCGGTTCCACACGGGGGTCTTCGAAGACCCCACATTCTTCGCGATGTCATCCAGCGACTGGCTCGCATCCCGCTGCAACTCCCCGAGAATTTTCCTGTCGGTGTCGTCGATCCGGACAGACATTCCAATCTTCCTTTCCACTTGGGTCAAATATTCCTTTTGGCTTCAATACCGGAACATTCATCCTTATCCGCGCGTCCATCTGGCGCAATATCGGGAATATTTCCTATATTGCAACTCAAGTAAACCACTTCGGACAGGCCGCATCATGGATCACTTCCCCATCTTCCTCTCCACCAAAGGCCAGAGCATCGTGCTGGTGGGCGGTGGCGACGCGGCACTGGCCAAGCTGCGCCTCCTGATGAAGACGCAAGCCCGGATCACGGTCTTCGCCGCTGACGCCGCCCCCGAGATCGAAGCCTGGGCGGCAGCGGACAAGCTGACCCTGACCCACCGGTCCCTGCGCCCCGGCGACGTGCGCGGCGCGGCGCTCTTTTACGCCGCCACCGAGAACGCTACCGAAGACGCCCGCACCGCCGCCATAGCGCGGGCCGAGGGCGCACTGGTAAATATCGTGGACAACCTCGCAGACAGTGCCTTCATCACTCCTGCCATCGTCGACCGCGACCCTGTCACCATCGCCATCGGCACCGAAGGCGCGGCCCCGGTTCTGGCGCGCGCGATCAAGGCCGATCTGGAGGAACGTCTCCCGACCACCCTCGGCACCCTCGCGCGCATCGGCAAAGGCTTCCGCAAGGTGGCCGAGGCGCTGCCTTTCGGTCGTCCCCGGCGTGATTTCTGGCGCGATTACTACTTCGACGCGGGCCCCCGTGCGATCACGCAAGGTGAGGAACGGGTCGGGGAAAGCCTCGATACACTGCTGAACGACTACCTCAGCCGCAGCACCCGCCCCGGTCACGTCGCCTTTGTCGGCGGCGGTCCCGGCGATCCGGAACTGCTCACCCTCAAGGCCCGCCGCGCGCTGGATGAGGCCGACGTGGTCATCTACGACCGGCTGATCAGCGCCGAGATCCTCGAACTCGCACGCCGCGAGGCCACGATGATCGACGTCGGCAAAGAAGGCTTCGGCCCCTCCACGTCACAGGAAGCGATCAACGCCCTGCTGGTTCAACATGCCCGAAACGGCGCGCAGGTTGTGCGGCTGAAATCCGGCGACGCCACCGTCTTCGGCCGCCTCGACGAGGAGATCGACGCAGTCGATGCCCAGGGCATCGGCTGGCACATCGTCCCCGGCATCACCGCAGCCTCCGCCGCCGTCGCCTCCATCGGCCAGAGCCTGACGCGCCGGGGCCGCAATGCCTCCGTCCGCTTCCTCACGGGCCACGACATGAAGGGCTTCGCCGATCACGACTGGGCCGCGCTTGCGCGCCCGAATGAGGTCGCCGCGATCTACATGGGCAAGAAATCCGCCCGCTTCGTGCAGGGCCGCCTGCTGATGCACGGCGCCGCCCGCACTACCCCCGTCACGGTGATCGAGAACGCCTCGCGCCCCGACCAGCGCATCGTCGAGACCACCCTCGACCGCCTGCCCGCAGACCTCGCCGAGGCCAACCTCACCGGCCCTGCCCTGACCTTCCTCGGCCTCGCGCCCCGTGCGGCACTCGCCGCTGCCGCCGACACCGCCCTTCCCCAGCTTCAGGAGGCCCTCTAGATGCCCAAGCCCTTCACCCCCAAGGTGGTCACCGCCAACGCGCTTCTCGAAGGCGACGTGATCTATCAGACCGCCACCGGCTGGAGCCGCCTGCTCGATGACGCCGAGGTCCTCACCGACGAGGCCGACGCCGACCTGCGTCTGATTGAGGCCGACGCCCAGCGGGATGCGGTCGTCGGTGCCTACCTCGCCGATGTCCGTGTCGAAGGCGGCCGCCCGCTGCCCGCCCACTTCCGCGAAGCCTTCCGGGCCAAGGGCCCCTCCAACTACGCCCACGGCAAACAGGAGCAGTTCTGATGTACCACTACACCGATTTCGACCGCGACTTCATCGCGGAACGCAACACGCAGTTCCGCGCTCAGGTCGAGCGCCGCATCGACGGTTCGCTCACCGAGGACGAATTCAAGCCCCTGCGCCTGATGAACGGTCTCTACCTGCAACTGCATGCCTACATGCTGCGCGTCGCCATCCCCTACGGCACGCTGAACAGCCGCCAGATGCACAGGCTCGCCGACATCGCGGAACGCTGGGACAAGGGCTACGGTCACTTCACCACACGTCAGAACATCCAGTACAACTGGCCCGAACTGCGCGACGTGCCCGACATGCTGGACGCGCTGGCGGAAGTGAACATGCACGCCATCCAGACCTCCGGCAATACGATCCGCAACGTGACCGCGGACCACTTCGCCGGGGCCGCCGCGGACGAGATCGCGGACCCGCGCCCGGTGGCCGAACTGATCCGCCAGTGGTCGACCGATCACCCGGAATTCCAGTTCCTGCCCCGCAAGTTCAAGATTGCGGTCAGCGGATCTCCCCATGACCGCGCCGTCATCAAGGCCCATGACATCGGGTTGCGCATCGTCGAACGCGACGGCGAGCGCGGGTTCGAGGTGATCGTGGGCGGTGGCCTCGGCCGCACGCCGATGATCGGCAAGGTCCTGAACGACTTCCTGCCGCAGGCCGACCTGCTGCCCTATCTCGAAGCCATCGTCAGCGTCTACAACCTGCTGGGACGCCGCGACAACAAGTACAAGGCACGCATCAAGATCACGGTGCACGAGAACGGCATCGAGGACATCCGCGCGCGGGTGAACGAACGCTTCGCGCTGATCCGTCCGGCCTTTACCGGAGTCGACCAGCAGATGCTGGCGCGCATCGAAGCCGACTTTGCCACGCCCGACTTCCGCGCGGCGGACGAAGCTCCCTACCGCAACGCCTACCAGCACGACCCGGTTTTCCGCAGCTGGGCCGACACCAACCTCGCCGCACATCGCGCGCCGGGCTACGCCATCGTGTCGATCAGCCTCAAGGCCCATGGCGCGACGCCGGGCGATGCCTCCGCGTCGCAAATGCGGCTGATGGCCGATCTGGCGAAACGCTACGGCCACGACGAGTTGCGCATCAGCCACGAGCAGAACGTGATCCTGCCCCATGTCCACAAGTCCGACCTGCCGTCCGTCCACGCGGCCCTGCGCGCGGCGGGCCTCGGCACCGCCAATATCGGGCTGATCAGCGACATCATCGCCTGCCCCGGCATGGATTATTGCGCGCTCGCGACCGCCCGGTCGATCCCGGTGGCACAGGAAATCGCAATGCGTTTCGACGAGCTGAAGCTGGAGCATGACGTGGGTCCCCTCAAGATCAAGATCTCGGGCTGCATCAATGCCTGCGGGCACCACCACGTGGGCCATATCGGCATCCTCGGCTTGGATCGCGCAGGCGTGGAGAACTACCAGATCACGCTTGGCGGCGACCACACCGAAGACGCCACCATCGGCGAACGTGCGGGCCCCGGCTTCTCTGCCGACGAAATCGTCCCGGCGGTCGAGCGCATCGTGCTGGCCTACCTCGACCTGCGCCATGACGCGGCGGAGACCTTCCTGCAAACCTACCGCCGCCTCGGGCTCGCGCCCTTCAAGACGGCCCTCTATCCGGAAGAACGAGCCGATGCCGCTTGATCACACCCCCTCGGCGCTGACCGCAAAGGTCGCGGACCTCAACGCGCGGTTCAGGCACCATTCCGCGACCGATGTGCTGCGCGCGGCGGTGGCCGAAGTACCGGACCTGGCGCTGGTCTCCAGCTTCGGGGCGGAATCGGTGGCGCTGCTGCACCTGGCCGCAATGGTGACGCGTGATCTTCCGGTGATCTTCATCGACACCGAGATGCTCTTTGCCGAAACCCTCGTCTACCAGCAGGAACTGACCGAGCGTCTGGGCCTGCGCCGCGTGACGATCCTGCGGGCGGAAGATCTCGCCGCACAGGATCCCGACAGCACGCTGCACAAGACCGACCCTGATGCCTGCTGCGCGCTGCGCAAGACAGTGCCGCTCAATACCGCACTCAATGGCTACGGTGGCTGGATCACCGGGCGCAAGCGCTTCCAGTCCGGCACCCGCGCCGCACTGGAGCATTTCGAAGTGGAAACGCCCAAAGGTGCCCCTGCGCGCATCAAGGTCAATCCGCTGGCATTCTGGAACGCGAGCGACGTCGCGGATTACATCGCGGAAAACCGGCTGCCGCGCCATCCGCTGGTTGCGCGCGGATATCCCTCCATCGGCTGCGCACCCTGCACCTCGCCAGTGGCGGAAGGTGAAGACTCCCGCGCAGGGCGTTGGCGGAACACGGAAAAAGACGAATGCGGCATCCACTTTGTCGACGGCAAGATGGTGCGCACAGGAGGCACGACATGACCCAACTGATCAACGATACCGGCTTCGTGGCCGACGATTGGACCCAGGGTTACTGCACGGGAGGTGCGGCGAACGACTGCGTGGCAATCGACCTCGCATCCGACGCGGACCCCGCAGACGTCGCCCTCGCAGGCCTCAAGATGATCCGGATCGCGTTCCCCTCCTCCGCTGACGGGCGCGGTTTCACGATCGCCCGCGCCCTGCGCCTGCGCGGCTACAAAGGCCGGTTGCGCGCCAAGGGCCACATCATCGCCGATCAATATGCCATGGCGCGACGCGCCGGTTTCGACGAAGTCGAGGTCGACGCCGCCCTTGCCGCCCGCCAGCCCGAGCCGCAATGGCTGGCCCGCGCCGACTGGCAGGCGCATGATTACCAATCTCGCCTGCGCGGCTGATTGCCCTCACCCTGACGTTCTACTAAACAGAGGCCGCAAGCCCCGCTTGCGGATATTCACATGACCAAAGCGACCCCCGTGGACCAGAGCACTGCCAAAGCCGTACCGACCCTGCCGGA
>JBBSJO010000231.1:0-5965 GCA_038257185.1 Rhodobacterales bacterium
ACGGCCCCCGCTCAGCCGCGATCCGGGTGGAACTACCCGAGGGCGAGCTGACGGCGGATTTTCTGGAGCGGACCCAGTTGCGTACGCCCGGCGGGGAATATGTGCCGCTGTCGGATATCGTGAGCGTGGAACGGCGCACGGGTTTCAGCACGGTGCGGCGCGAGAACGGGGTGCGGTTGATTTCCGTCAGCGGTGACATTTCCGAGGATGTCCCGGCCCGCGCCAGTGAGATCAATCAGGCGCTGCAGAACGACATCCTGCCGCGCATCGCCTCCGCGCGGCAGGTGGAGTTCCGCCTTGCGGGGTTGAGCGAACAGGAGGATGAATTCCTCTCGGATGCCCTGACCGGGCTGATCCTGTGCCTGACGGGAATTTATCTGGTGCTGGCCTGGGTCTTTGGCTCATGGACGCGGCCCGTGGTGGTGATGGCGGTGATCCCCTTCGGCCTGGTGGGCACGATCTATGGCCACGTGCTTTGGGAGATCCCGCTGAGCATGTTCACGGTGGTGGGCCTGCTGGGCATGACCGGCATCATCATCAACGATTCCATCGTGCTGGTGACGACCATCGACGAATACGCCGAAACGCGAGGGCTTGTTCCGTCGATCATCGACGGGGCGGCGGATCGTTTGAGGCCTGTGTTCCTCACTACAGCGACGACGGTGCTGGGCATGGCACCGCTGCTTTACGAGAAAAGCCAGCAGGCGCAGTTTCTGAAACCCACGGTGGTCACGCTGGTCTATGGCCTCGGTTTCGGGATGCTGCTGGTGCTGCTGGTGGTGCCCGCCCTGCTGGCGATCCAGAATGACGTGGCACGCCAGATCGCCGCGATGCGCCGGGGCGCGCGCGCGCCTGTCGGTTCGCTCCGGCTGGGGCTTGCGGCGCTCTGGGCGCTGGTGCTGGCATGGGGCGGCGGTACGCTGGGCTGGACCGCCTGGCAGGGTGCGCTGCCCTCCATGTTGGCAGCCGCGTCGCCGGGGCTGGCCGACATGCCCCCGATGGGAGCGGCGCTGCTGATTTTCGTGGCGGGGGCAGCCGTACTGGCGCTGGGGGGCTATCTGGCAGGCGCGTTGGTCTATGTCTCGGGACGGCGCAAGGCCGCCTAGCCGGGTGTGCAGCCCGTGATCTCGACCGCGTGATTCTTGCCCAGAACGGTGATGCGGATAGCCGAGCGATCTATGGCCATCGCCTTGCCGTCGATGCTCGACATCTCCCCCGTCGCCGTCAGTAGTCCCCCGTTGCGGCGGGTTTCCGTTTCGCTCATCCAAATGCCGAGCTGACCGGGTTCGATCACGACCACCTCGTGTCCCCCCGCAGAGGGCATTGTCAGGCGCGCTTCGATCTCCATCCCATCCGTGAGGGGCCGCAGGGCGCAGCTTGCGCCGCTGACGCCCGCTTCGGCGGCGGCATAGGGGCGCGCGGCGAGGGCGGCTGCGATGGCCGGTGTCGGTGTGCGGCTGGTGGTGTCGAGCGTCGCGGTCAGGCGCAGTCGCGCCGGCACGCAGATGTCGTCGCAGACGCCGATGTCGATGTCGGCCTTCAGCGTCACGGGCTTGCCCGTTTCGCGGGGCGCGATCGTCAGAGGCAGGACCAGCACATGCTTGTAGCCAATGCTGCGCATCCCGTTTTGGTCAAAGACCAGCGGTGTGGGCCAGGTGATCCCGACCCCCCGCAGGTTGGTCGAGCCTTTCCAGTCGAAGGTCGGCGGAATGCCCGCGTCGCCGGGGCTGCGCCAGTAGGTTTTCCAGCCCGGTGCCAGTGTAAGCCTGAGTGCTGCGATCCGCGTGCCGTCGGCCTGTTGCCACCCGGTCAGGATTTCACCCCGCACGGGGGAGGGACGCGCGGACTCTGCCAGCAGCGGCAAGGCTGTTGCCAGACAGAGCGAAAGGGCAGTGGCGAGGTGTCTGATCATGGCACTTCAATGAGCCAATCTACCGGCGCTGCCAAGTCACGTTTGCATCATGGATGTTACCTCGCCATTGCGCTGCACTCTTGCCAGCCTGGCATCGTGGAGGCATGCTTGGTCTGTGGCTGGCAAAGGAAGTCCCCTCCCATGCGCCCGAACGAGATGAACCTGACCGGAAAACTGCTTGTCGCGATGCCCGGCATGGGCGATCCGCGCTTTGCGCATTCGGTGATCTATCTCGCGTCGCATTCCGATTTGGGGGCGATGGGGTTGATGGTCAACAAACCCGCCCCCGAACTGCGCCTGTCCGATGTGCTGGACCAACTGGTCGAAGACATGGCAATCTCCGATACGCAACTTGGCGTGCATATCGGCGGCCCGGTGGAAACCGGGCGCGGTTTCGTGCTGCATTCGGGCGATTACACCTCCGCCATCGGCACCCAGATCGTGGCCCCCGAGTTTTCCCTGACCACGACGCTCGATATCCTGGAGGATATCGCCGCAGGACGGGGCCCGCGCAGGACGCTTTTGACGCTGGGCTACGCGGGTTGGGGGCCGGATCAACTGGAGAGCGAGATCGCGCGAAACGGCTGGCTGACCTGCGATGCGCAGGCCGATCTGGTTTTCGACCTGCCCGATGCACAAAAGTGGAGTGCAGCGCTGAATTCCATCGGGATCGACCCTTTGGGTCTCTCTGCTGCGGCGGGGCGGGCCTGACAGGCTAGCGCGGGGCCGCTGCCCGTCTGAGCCGGTCGTTGATCGCCCGTCCGAGCCCGTGATCAGGGACAGGTGCGACCGCGATGGGCCGCCGCATCGCGTCGAGTTGGTGCAAATGGTCGAAGAGCCGCGCTGCGGCCTCCATCAGATCGCCGCTTGCAGACAGGTTCAGGTCGCAGGGCATCGCACCGAAACCCAGCAAGACCTCGTTTCCTTCGGCCACGATCGCATTCAACCGCACCGATGCATGCGGAGCGTAATGCGAGGCAAGTTGCCCCGGTGCGGTGATCTCTCCGTTTTGCGCTGTGGCCAATGGACCGCCCAATGCGCTTTCCAATGCCTCCTGCGGCAGGCCGCCCGCGCGCAGAAGGACGGGGGCGTCTCCTGAAAGCCCGACGATGGTGCTTTCCAGACCGACCGTGCAGGGGCCGTCGTCCAGCACCGCCGCGATCTGCCCGTCGAGACCGGCCATGACATGCGCCGCCGTGGTGGGGCTGATGCGCCCCGAGGGGTTGGCGGAGGGGGCCGCGACCGGGCCACCGAACTGCCGCAGCAGCCCTCGCGCCGTGGGGTGGGCGGGCACCCGCAGCGCCACCGTGTCCAACCCCGCTGTTACCAGGGACGACAGGCCATGACCGAGGCGCAAAGGCAGGACCAGCGTCAGTGGCCCGGGCCAGAAGGCACTGGCGAGAACCTCCGCGTTATCTGACCACACTCCAAATGCCTGCGCCGCCTTCACATCAGCTACGTGGACGATCAGCGGATTGAAGCTGGGCCGCCCCTTCGCGTCATAGATCGCCGCCACCGCCCGCCCGTCGCGGGCATCCGCACCGAGGCCGTAGACAGTCTCTGTCGGGAAGGCGACGAGCGCGCCTTGGGACAAGAGCGCCGCGGCCTGCGCGATGCCACCCTTGGCCGGGGTCAGAACTTTGGTCTGCATGCTCATCGGTTTCTCGTGACGCCGCGTTTCGGGTTGCGGGGGCGGGCCAGCCGTTTCATGCTGCCCGATATTGCGACCAGCCCATAGCAGGGCTTGGTCAGGCTTGCCAAGCGCCCGACCAAGCTCGTCAGGAGATCACCAATGCCCTACCGCGCCGCCGTGGACGACTTCACCTTCCTGCTCGACCACGTGATCGACTTCGCCGCCCTGCGCGAGACGGAGCGTTTCGCAGAGGCGACGGACGACGTGACGCGCGCGATCCTCTCCGAGGCGGGCAGGATGTGTGACGAGGTGCTCGCCCCTTTGCAGCGCAACGGCGATCTGCACCCCGCAAAGCTCGAAAATGGCGTCGTGCGGACCTCGCCCGGCTTTGCCGAAGGCTTCGCGGCCATCGCGGCTGGCGGCTGGATCGGCATGTCGGCGGACCCGGAGTATGGCGGCATGGGCCTGCCGATGACGCTGACCTCGGCGGTGAACGAGATGATGTCGGGCGCCTGTCTCTCGCTGCAACTGGCCCCGCTGATGAGCCAGGGCCAGATCGAGGCGCTGGAGCACCACGCCTCTGACGCGATCAAGGAGCTTTATCTGCCGAAGCTGATCAGCGGAGAGTGGACCGGCACGATGAACCTGACCGAGCCGCAAGCCGGATCGGACGTCGGCGCGCTGTCGTCCAAGGCAGAGGAGGACGGCGAGGGGACCTACCGGATCTCGGGCCAGAAGATCTACATTTCCTGGGGCGACAACGACTTTGCCGAGAACGTCTGTCATCTGGTGCTGGCGCGCTTGCCGGGGGCACCGGCGGGCACCAAGGGCATCAGCCTCTTTCTGGTACCGAAGTTTCTGCCGAAAGCGGACGGCGCGCCGGGTGAGCGGAACGGTCTGAATGTCGTCAGCCTTGAACACAAGATGGGCCTGCACGGCTCCCCCACTGCGGTGATGCAATACGACAAGGCAAAGGGCTGGCTGATCGGGAAGGAACAGGGCGGCATGGCGGCGATGTTCACGATGATGAACAACGCGCGCCTCGGTGTCGGGGGGCAGGGGATCGGTGTTGCGGAAGGTGCCTATCAGAAGGCGCTGGAATACGCGATGGAGCGAAAGCAGGGCCGCGCCGGGGCTTCGGGCACGGGCGCTATCGTCGACCACGCAGACGTGCGCCGGATGCTGGCGGCGATGAAGGCCGATGTCTTTGCCGCCCGCGCCATCGCGCTTTCCTGCGCCCATGCCATCGATATGGCGCGGGCCACCGACAAGAAAGGCTGGGCAGCGCGGGCCGCGTTGCTGACCCCGATCGCCAAGGCTTTCGGCACCGATACCGGCATGGCCGTGGCCGAGATGGGGGTGCAGGTCCACGGCGGCATGGGCTTCATCGAGGAAACCGGGGCCGCGCAATTCAGCCGTGACGTGCGGGTGACGGCAATCTACGAGGGCACCAACGGCATTCAGGCAATGGACCTCGTGGGGCGCAAGATGATGGACGGGGGCGAGGCGGCGATGCGCCTGCTGGACGAGGTGGAGGCAGATGCCGAAGCTGCCCGCACCCCCTTTCCCAAGATGGCCGAAGCCGTCTGGCAGGCCGCCGAAACGCTGCGCGAGGCGACCGAATGGCTGGTGGCGCAGGACGATATGAACACCCGCTTTGCCGGGGCGGTCCCCTACCTGCGTGCCTTTGCCCGCGTGCTTGGCGGGCATCTGCACCTCAAGGCGGCGCTTGCCGACAAGGGCGGGGCGCGGGAGAAACTGGCGCGTTTCTACATACAGCGCCTGTTGCCGGAACATCTCGGCCTGCTGGCCCATGCGCAGGCCGGCGGCGCGGACCTTTTCGCGCTGAGCGCCGAAGATCTGGCCGCCTGATGTCAGCACCTCTCAAAGCCATCGCCCCCGAAGGTCTGCGTTACCCCTGGGACGTACCCCCCGCCCATGGCACCGAAGCCATCGAAGTCGCGCCCGGCGTGCTCTGGTTGCGATTCCCGCTGCCCTTGAAGCTTGATCACGTGAACATCTATGCCTTGGATGAGGGCGAGAGCTGGACGGTGATCGACACAGGCTTTTCGTCGAGGAAAACAAGGGAGATCTGGGCCGAGGCGATTGCCGGCCCGCTCGGCAGCAAGCCGGTCAGTCGCGTCGTCGTGACCCATCACCACCCCGACCACATCGGATTGGCCGGCTGGTTCCAGACCGTACACGGCGCGGAACTGGTCACCACCCGCACCGCATGGCTCACCGCGCGGATGCTGACACTCGACACCCAGGAAGTGGCGCCCGACGAGACCCTCAGTTTCTATCGCCAGTCGGGCATGGACAACGACACGCTGGAAAAGCGCCGTCGCGACCGGCCGTTCAACTTCGCGGACATCGTGGCCCCCCTGCCGCTGGGCTACCGGCGCATCAAGCAGGACGAC
>JBBSJO010000232.1:0-5807 GCA_038257185.1 Rhodobacterales bacterium
AATGTACCGCTGGGCTTTGTCTCGCTGACCGAGAATCTGATGATGATCGCCATGGCGATCTGGATGCCGCTCAGGATGTTTTGGCTGGGATAGGTCGGGCCAAGCGGTCCCGCCGTGACGATCCCGCCCGCATTGCCAGCGGGGGCCGGGTCTTGTAGGTGGCCGCGCTGAGGTCGTGCTTGACGGCGCGGGCTGTGACCGAAACTAAGGGCGCAACGGTTTTTGCCGTGCGTCCGGGGCCAGAGTGGACCCATTTGGCGTGCTGTGCGTTGCCTGTCTGTTGTCCCTGAGGAGAGATCCATGAAGTTCCGCTTCCCCATCGTCATCATCGACGAAGATTTCCGTTCCGAAAACTCATCGGGACTCGGCATTCGTGCCATGGCTGAAGCGATCGAAAAGGAAGGGTTCGAGGTTCTGGGGGTTACCAGCTATGGTGATCTGTCCAAATTTGCGCAGCAGCAGTCGCGGGCCAGCGCCTTTGTTCTGTCCATCGATGATGAAGAATTCAGCCCCGGTCCCGACCTTGACCCCGCCGTTCTGAACCTGCGCAGTTTCATCGAGGAAGTGCGCTGGAAGAACGCCGACGTCCCGATCTACGTCTACGGCGAGACCAAGACCTCGCGCCACCTGCCCAACGACATCCTGCGCGAGTTGCACGGCTTCATCCATGCCTTCGAGGATACGCCGGAATTCGTCGCCCGCCATATCATCCGCGAGGCCAAGACCTATCTCGAAGGGATTCAGCCGCCGTTCTTCAAGGCGTTGCTGGATTATGCCGAGGACGGGTCCTATTCCTGGCACTGTCCCGGCCATTCCGGCGGCGTCGCTTTCCTGAAAAGTCCCATCGGGCAGATGTATCACCAGTTCTACGGCGAAAACATGCTGCGCGCGGATGTCTGCAATTCAGTCGAGGAACTGGGCCAGCTTCTGGACCACAACGGTGCCATCGGCGCGTCCGAGCGGAATGCCGCACGGATCTTCAACGCCGATCACTGCTTCTTCGTGACCAACGGAACGTCTACGACGAACAAGATGGTATGGCATCACACCGTCGCCCCCGGCGACGTGGTCGTGGTTGACCGCAACTGCCACAAGTCGATCCTGCACTCGATCATCATGACAGGCGCGATTCCGGTCTTCCTGAAACCCACGCGCAACCATTTCGGCATCATCGGCCCGATTCAGCAGAGCGAGTTCGAGATCGAGACGATCCGCGAGAAGATCCGCGCCAACCCGCTTTTGTCCCACGTCGATGCGGATACGGTGAAGCCGCGGATCATGACGCTGACGCAATCGACCTATGACGGCGTGCTCTACAACACCGAAACCATCAAGGAGATGCTGGACGGCTACGTCGAGAACCTGCACTTCGATGAGGCCTGGCTGCCGCATGCCGCCTTCCACCCCTTCTACGGCAGCTACCATTCGATGGGCCGCAAGCGCGACCGTCCGATGCACTCGATGACCTATGCCACCCAGTCCATCCACAAGCTGCTCGCGGGCATCAGTCAGGCCAGCCACGTTCTGGTGCAGGATTCAGGCGACACCAAGCTTGATCGGCACCTCTTCAACGAAGCCTACCTGATGCACACCTCGACCAGCCCGCAGTACAGCATCATCGCCAGCTGCGACGTGGCGGCCGCGATGATGGAGCCGCCGGGTGGCACCGCGCTGGTGGAGGAGAGCATCATCGAGGCGCTCGATTTCCGCCGCGCCATGCGCAAGGTGGACGCTGAATTCGGCGACGATGACTGGTGGTTCCAGGTCTGGGGGCCGGAGAATATCGGTGAGGACGGTATCGGCGAGGCAAAGGATTGGGTCCTCAAGAGGACCGATGAGGATGGCGTGCAGAAATCGGATGGCGAGGATTCCTGGCACGGCTTCGGCGACATGGCGCGCGGTTTCAACATGCTGGACCCGATCAAGGCCACGCTGGTCACGCCGGGCCTGAACATCGACGGTCGGTTCGAGGAAACAGGCATCCCCGCGTCGATCCTGACGAAATACCTGGCCGAACATGGCGTGGTGGTGGAAAAGACCGGCCTTTACAGCCTGTTCATCATGTTCACCATCGGGATCACCAAGGGCCGCTGGAACACCCTTCTGTCGGCGCTCCAGCAGTTCAAGGACGACTACGACAAGAACCAGCCGATGTGGCGGGTGATGCCGGAGTTTTCCGTCAAACAGCCACGCTACGAGCAGATGGGGCTACGCGACCTCTGTCAGCACGTGCATACGCTTTATGCGAAGTACGACGTGGCGATCCTGTCCACGGACATGTACCTGTCCGATCTGACCCCGGCGATGAAGCCCTCGGACGCCTTCGCCCATATCGCGCAGCGCACGACCCAGCGGGTGCCGATCGACGATCTGGAGGGGCGGATCACGACAAGCCTTGTTACCCCCTACCCGCCGGGCATCCCGCTGCTGATCCCGGGCGAGAAGTTCAACGCCAAGATCGTGGAATACCTCAAGTTCAACCGCGCCTTCGCATTGGAATGTCCGGGGTTCGAGACCGACATTCACGGTCTGGTGCAGGAGGTGGGTGCCGACGGGGTGATGCAGTATTTCGCGGACTGCGTAGCGGAGTAGTCGGAAACCAGCCGGTCTGCGACGATAGCTCAGCGACTGATATGGTGATCCCGGCAGGGTTCGAACCTGCAACCTGCCCCTTAGGAGGGGGCTGCTCTATCCAGTTGAGCCACGGGACCGCCGGGGTGACGTTTAGACGAGCGTTGCGGCTTTGTCATCGCCAGATTGGCACAAATGACGCATCCGCTTGATCGTGGTGACAGGATCGCGCTAACTGTCGTCAGACCAGTCAGGAATGCCATTTTGTCCCCATCTTCCAAGCGTCCGCTCACCCTCCGCGATGTTTCCGACGCCTGCGGGGTATCGGAGATGACCGTCAGCCGCGTGTTGCGCAACCGGGGCGATGTGTCTGAGGCGACGCGGACCAAGGTGCTTGAGACGGCCAAGGCGCTCGGCTATGTCCCGAACCAGATCGCGGGATCGCTGGCCTCCAAGCGGGTGAATCTCGTCGCCGTCATCATCCCCTCGCTCAGCAACATGGTGTTTCCCGAGGTCCTGAACGGCATCAATCAGGTGCTGGAGGATACGCCGCTGCAACCCGTCGTGGGCGTCACCGACTACCTGCCGGAGAAGGAAGAGCGCGTCCTATACGAAATGCTGTCCTGGCGGCCCTCGGGCGTGATCATCGCGGGGCTGGAACATTCCGACGCCACCCGCGCAATGCTGGCCAATTCCGGCATCCCGGTGGTGGAGATCATGGATACCGACGGCAAACCCGTCGACGCGATGGTCGGCATCTCGCACCGCCGTGCGGGGCGCGAGATGGCGGCGGCTATCCTCAAGGAAGGCTATGAGCATATCGGGTTCATGGGCACCAAGATGCCGCTGGACCACCGCGCCCGCAAACGCTTCGAAGGCTTCACGGAGGCGCTGGCGAAGGAGGGGATCGAGATCGAGGACCGCGCCTTCTATTCCGGCGGCTCCGCGCTCGCCAAGGGGCGGGAGATGACGCAGGACATGCTGGAACGCTCGCCGGACCTCGATTTTCTCTATTACTCCAACGACATGATCGGCGCGGGGGGATTGCTGTATCTGATGGAGCAGGGCGTGGACATACCGGGCCAGATCGGTCTGGCGGGGTTCAACGGCGTCGAATTGCTGCAAGGCCTGCCGAGGCAGCTTGCCACGATGGACGCTTGCCGGATCGAGATCGGGCAAGCGGCGGCGCGGATCATCCTGAACCATACCACCGACACCTTCGACCCGGACGTGCCGACGCAGGTCACGCTGAAACCCACCCTTTCTTTCGGCGATACGCTGCGGCGCAACCGTCGGCGGTGACGCCGTGCTGACCCTGACCAACACCCAGGCGCGCCGCTTGTTTCTCGACCGGCACCTGCTGTCGGAGACACCGCAGGGGCCCGCGACTGGCGCGGATATGTTGCAGATCATCCGGTCGCTGGGGTTCGTGCAACTGGACAGCATCCGGACGGTCTCGCGCGCCCACGACATGATCCTCTTCGCCCGCCGCCCTCGCTACCGGCCCAAGGTGCTCAAGCGGCTCTACGAACGCGACCGGGCGCTTTTCGAACATTGGACGCACGATGCTGCGGTTATCCCGATGGAGTATTACCGATGGTGGCACCTGCGTCGCCAGAGGGATGCGGAACGGTTGAAGTCGCGCTGGCGCGACTGGCAGGGCCACAGTTTCGAGGAGCAGTTTCAACCGGTTCTCGACCAGATTCGTGAACACGGGCCGGTCTGTTCCGCCGACGTGGGCAAGGACGAGGAACGCAGTTCGGGCGGTTGGTGGGAGTGGCATCCGTCCAAGACAGCGCTCGAATACCTCTGGCGCAGCGGTGCAATCTGCGTTGTTGGACGCGACGGGTTCCAGAAGCGCTATGACCTGACGGAGCGGGTGCTGGAAGCGCACCTTTGCGATCACGGCAACATGCCGGATACGGATGAGACGGTGGACTGGTGCTGCGATCAGGCCATGGCCCGGCTGGGCTTTGCCACCCACGGCGAACTTGCGGCGTTCTGGGGCCACCTGAATCCCGCCGAGGCCAAGGACTGGTGCGCGCGGGAACTGGCGGCCGGGCGGCTGGAGCAGATCGGCGTGACCGGGGCCGATGGTACCCTGCGCCTGTCCTACGCCCGCCCCGGCCTTGGCGACGATACGGCGCTTGAGCGTGTGCCGACAAACCGCCTGCGCGTGCTGAGCCCCTTCGATCCTGCGCTGCGCGACAGAAAGCGGGCGGAGCGGCTCTTTGGTTTCGACTACCGGATCGAGGTTTTCGTACCCGAGGCGCAGCGCAAGTTTGGCTATTACGTGTTTCCGATCCTTCAGGGCGATAGCCTGGTGGCGCGTGTCGACATGAAGGCCTTCCGCAGCGAGGATGTGCTGCGCGTCACGGCGCTCTGGCCCGAGCGTGGCCTCCGCTGGGGCGTCGGACGGCAGCAGGCGTTTGAGAAAGAACTGCACAGGCTTGCGAAACTGGCGGGCGTCAGCCAGGTCGCCTTCGATGACGGCTGGCTGCGCGGGACAGCGCAGGACGCGGCCAGACCTTGAAGCACTCCATATCCTTCTCCACGCGCAACACCTGTCAGCGGGGAACCCAGGCACGGGGGTCAGCGGGCTGCGGTTGGCGCATTGTTCGATCATGCCGGAAATTGCGTCGCGCAATACCGACGGGCCCTCGATCATGGTCGGGGAAAAGGCGAGCGACCTGATCCTCGAAGATCTCAAGGACTAGCTGAAGCGCGCGGGCGCAAGGCCTGCGTGGAACCACATCAGGTAGCTTTGAATGGAATGTACGGGTCGTCCGGTCGCCCGTGCAATGTCAGCGGCGTAGGGCGGCATATTGGTGCATTCGAGCACGATGGCCCCGACGTGAGGGTGCGCGGTGACCAGCGAAAGCGCCGCCTGCACCAGTTCGTCGCGGGCGGCGGCGACATCAAGCGTCGCCGCATTGCCGAGGATGGAGGCGGAGAACCTGCTGCCGTCGGTGCCCTGCACCGGGCAACCCGGCGGCACCCCCGCCACATCCAGATGCGCCTGCGTCAGCGAAGCGGCGGAGATCGTGAGGATGCCGACCACCTGACCGGATGGCAGAAGCGCCTGAAGCGCCCCCACCTGCTCCAATGCGGAGGCGGCGACGGGCACGCCCAGCGCCTCCGCCAGTTGCGGTCGGATGAGGGAGAGGAAACCGCAGGTGGTGGCGATGCCGGTGCAGCCCTGCGCGACCAATTTGCGGCCTTGGGCGATGAACGCC
>JBBSJO010000233.1:0-5789 GCA_038257185.1 Rhodobacterales bacterium
ACGCCACGCCTATACTCGCACCCTCCTTGCCGCGATCCCGGCGACCACCCCAGCCGCCCGCCGCGTACGGAATGCCGCTGCGGCGGAGGCAGCGGCATGATGCGCATCGTCGCGCATCGTGGTCATTCGGCCCGCTACAAGGAGAACTCGGTCGCCGCTTGGTGCGGAGCGGTAAAAGCCGGGACGGATCTAGTCGAAATCGACGTCCGCTTTACGGCGGATGGTCATGCGGTCTGCTGTCACGACCCGGATCTTTCGCGACTTGCGAGCGACCCGCGCCTTATCTCAGAGCTGGAGCTCGGCGACCTGGCGGAGCTTCGGGATGCGCATCCGGGGCTGGTGCCGGATCTCCGGGACGCCTTCGCAGAGATTCCAGCGGGCACAGGTCTTCTGTTCGACGTCAAGGATGAGCTCCCTTGGGCGCTGGATCTCCTCGCGGCGGTTCTGGAGCAAGCGGCCCGGCCCAATTGCGTCCTTGGTTTACACTCGCTTCAGGCCGTCCGGCGCATGGCCGGGGTCGCGCCGATTCTCGCCTTCTCGCCGCGCGGGTCTGACAGCGACGCCTCCGTCGCTGCGGGCGCGGACATAATTCGTCTTTGGGAGGCGGACGTGCCGTGCTCTGGCGCCCCAATCGACGCCGTGCCGGTCTGGGTCACCGCAGGCGGCGAGGAAACCGGGCGCGCGGTCGGAGATATTGACGCGTCAGACCTCCGCCGCCTTGCTGAGCGGTGCGTCGCCGGCGTGCTCGTCAACGATCCGGAGGCCGCACGCTTGGCCCTGACCCCTTTACCCTCGGGACTGACATGATGACCGATACCTGCCTTATCGTGACCTTCGACGGGTTGCGCCGGGACCGTGCGACAGCGGACCTGATGCCTAACCTCGCCCACTTCCTCGGCGAGGGAACCGATTGCGTGAATGCCCGCTCAGTTTTCCCCAGCGAAACCCGCGTGGCGGTAACCAGCACCGTCACCGGCTGCGCCCCCGCTGCGCATGGTTTGGTCGCGAACCAATTCTTGCACCCTGTGGTGCCCGACCGGATATTCCAGACCGCCAGCAATGCGGACCTCTCTGCCGCCGCCGCGGCGGGCCAGCTCATTGATCGCTGCTCGCTCGGGGAACGTCTGTCGGAGGTGGGGCGCAGCATGGCCATCGTCAGCACGGCGAGTGCCGGAGCGACCCGGATGATGAGCCATCGCGCCCATGCGTTGGGGCATCCTGTCTTCTCCGTCCATGGCGCACCGGTAGGTACCGCGGTGCTGCAACAGATGGCGGAGCAGCGCCTGGGACCGGTGCCGGAGGCAGGCACGCCCAACAGCGCCCGCGTGAATCATGCGGTCGATGTGCTGACCGAGATCGTCTATCCTGAGCACCATCCCGACCTCGCCATCCTCTGGCTCTCAGACCCAGACATCACCTCGCATGGCTACGGGGTCACAGCGCCTGAAACTGAGGAGGCGCAAAAGGCTTGCGATGCGGCCTTCGGGCGGCTCCTGAAGTGGTGGCAAACGGGGAATGGTCCCGCGAACATCGTCGTGATGTCTGACCACGGTCAGATCACCGGCAGTGCCCGCGTGGATCCGGTGGCGGAATGTCCGGACTGGGAAGGGCGGCTTGTGCCCGGTGCGCTCTGTGGTCTCTGGCTCCACGACCCGAGTGCGGGCGAGGTGCAAGACGCTGTGGATCGGCTGAGGGATGCGCCCTGGGCCGGTTTGATCTTCGCGGACGGACCTGACGGCGGAAGGATCAACGGTGCCATGCCATGGTCCGCCGTCCAGCAGGGACACGCCCGCACCCCCACCATCGGCGTCACACTGCGTGCCGCACCTGAAGGGGCGGACGGGATGGAAAGCACGCTCTTTGCCGCTGGCATCGAACCCGGCGGTGGCATTCATGGCGGTCTGACGCGGGGCGAGCTTTCCACGGTCCTTGCAGCGCGGGGACCGGCCTTCCGGCAGGGGCATCGTTCCGAAGTACCGTGTTGGTTGCCTGATATCGCCCCTACAATCCTGTCCGTGATGGGGCTCCCCGTGACCGGAACGACCGGGCGCGTGTTGACGGAGATCCTCGCTGCCGATGGAGCCGCCCCCGACTGGCACCACCATATCGAGACCGTGGAGCATCGCGGTCAGGTCCAGCATCTCGCTTGGTGGCTAGTCGGTGCGTCCCGCGTCGTGGACTGCGGCTGGATGGAGGAGGCAGACGAGGCCGCCCCGCAGTACCTCACCAAGGAGGCGGGCGCATGAGCGGGCCGTTTCTCTTACGCAAGTTCGCCCGCTGCCTACTGACGCTGCTGCTGGCGGTCACCTTCGTTTTCGTCGTCCTGCGCCTGTCAGGCGATCCGGTACAGCGGATGCTGGCCGATGACGTGCCGGCGCGAGTGATTGAGTCCTACCGCACGATGTGGGGCCTCGACCGGCCCCTGCCAGAGCAATACCTGCGCTATATCTCGCAGGTTGTGCAGGGGGATTTCGGCGTTTCCTTCCGGGACGACAGGCCCGTCGCCGCGATCATCGCCGAGCGCATTCCGGCAACGCTCAACCTCGGCCTCCTTGCGTTCGGAATCACGCTTTTGATTGGCATTCCGGGCGGCATCGTCGCGGCGATGAACCGGGGTCGGCTGGTGGACCGGGTGGTCATGGGGTTCACCATTCTCGGCCACAGCCTGCCGAACTTTTTCCTCGGCATCCTGCTGATCCTCTACTTTTCGATGACGCTTCGGCTTCTGCCGAGCTCTGGTATCGGTACATGGCAACACATGGTGATGCCTGCCATCACGCTCGGCACATCGTTCGCCGGAACCGTGGCGCGCTTCACGCGCACTGCCATGCTGGAGGTGTTAAACCAACCCTACATGCGGACCGCGCGCGCCAAGGGACTTGGCCGTCCCGCCCGCGTCTGGCGTCATGCCCTGCCGAATGCGGCGATCCCGATAGTGACCGTAATCGGCCTGCGCCTAGGCGCACTCGTCGGCGGGGCAACTGTCGTGGAGACGGTGTTCGGCTATCCAGGCATCGGTTCTCTTCTGGTCAACGCGGTGGCACAACGCGATCTGGCTGTGGTACAGGGGGTGGTCCTGCTGATCGCTTTCACGATGGTGCTCACGAACTTGATAATCGACCTTGCTTATGGCTGGCTCGATCCGCGGATTACAACGTCAGGTAAGGAGACGAAGGCATGAGCGCTCTGGACGCCCCCCCGGGCGAGCGCCGTTGGTTCTTCCGCCCGCGCCGCCGTGCTGCCAAGTCGCATCGACGTCCGTCGCTTGTGGTGATGATCTGCCTTCTCTGGCTGGCGCTCGTCGTATTCACCGCAATATTTGCCGGCTGGCTGGCACCCTTCGGCTATACTGAGCAGAGTCTCCTAAACCGGCTCAAGCCCCCGGCTTTCTTTGGCGGTCCGGCGGAACACCTTCTAGGCACGGACGGGCTCGGGCGAGACGTGCTCAGCCGCCTGTTCTTCGCCCTTCGGACAAGTATCCTCGTAGCACTTCTGGGCACCGGGATCGGTGCCGTCACTGGCACGGTTCTTGGCATCCTTGCAGCGCACTTCCGGGGCTGGGTGGACGATATCGTTATGGTGCTGGTGGATTTTCAGGCTAGCGTGCCGTTCCTCATCGTCGCCCTCGCGGTTCTCGCATTCTTCGGCAACAGCTTCGTGCTCTTCGTCTGCATCGTCGGGTTGTTCGGGTGGGAAACCTATGCAAGGCTGGTGCGCGGTCTGGTCCTGTCGGTGTCGGGGGAAGGCTATGCCTTCGCGATTGGCACCCTCGGCGTCCATCCCGCGCGAATCTACCTGCGCCATGTGCTGCCCAACATCGCCGGCGTTCTGGTAGTGCAGCTGACGCTGAATTTCCCGGAAATCATCCTGCTAGAAACCTCGCTCTCCTTCCTTGGTCTCGGCATCCAGCCACCCGGAACAAGCCTCGGCCTCGCCTTGGGGGAAGGGCGCAACTACATCGCGACCGCTTGGTGGATCGGCCTACCCGCGGGGGTGGTGATCTTCCTGACAACACTGTCGATCAGCCTCGTCGGGGACTGGGTGCGCGATGCACTCGATCCCTCGCTCGCGCAGTCGGAGTAACGCGATGGAGCGCTTCGATCTGCCGGATGTAGCGGGCGTGATCTCCGACCTCGACGGTGTGGTGTATCGCGGGACAGAGCCGATTCCCAGCGCCGTGGCGCGGTTTCGCTCCTGGTGGGAGCAGGGCGTGCCCTATTGTTTCGTCACAAACAACTCGACCCGTAGCCCCGAAGAGGTGGCCGCCAAGCTCACCGCGATGGGCGTGCCCGCCGAGGCGGACCAGGTCGTCACAAGTGCCGTAATAACGGCAAAGGTGATGGCGCGGCGCTGGCCCGAGGGCGGCACCGCCTTCGTCATCGGCGCGCCGGCTCTGGCGGAGGCGGTCGCGGAGGCAGGCTTCAGTGTGGCAGCGGATCGGGCGGACGCCGTCGTAGTGGGGCTCGACCGAGACTTCACTTATGCGAAGCTCGATCGGGCGATGCAGCTGATCCGGGGCGGTGCCGCCCTGATCGCAACCAATCCCGACCGCATCCTGCCTAAGGGAGACCGCTTTGAGCCGGGCAACGGTGCCATCGTCGCCGCGATCGCGGCGGCTGGTGGCATAGCCCCTCTGGTGGTCGGAAAGCCCGAGCGGCATCTGGTGGACGAGGCGCTTGCGCGGCTGGCGATCCCGCCCGGGCGGGCGATCCTCATCGGCGATCAGCTTGCGACGGATATTGCGGCGGCGCGGGCAGCGGGTGTCTACGCGATCCTCGTGGAAACGGGAGTCGAACAGCTCGATGGAGAAGGGGCGGCAGACCTGTGCATTCCAGATCTGTCGGCGCTTCCAGACTTTCGGCAGCCGGACGGAGCGTAGGCAGGGTAATGGAAACTGGCTTTTCCACCAGGGGATAGATGGGGTAGATTCCTGTAGGGGGCAGGATCGTATCATTAGCTTCACAATGCCCTGCCCAGCTTTCAACTCTCCCGCGTCGGCCCGGTTTTTCTCGTAAAGCAGCCCGTGAAGGGCCTCTGAGCGTCGCACCGCACCCAATTCCGTTCGGAATAGACGTTGGGATCATTGGTCCGTCGCGCGTCCCATCTGGTGGAGTGATTGTTTGGGACAGAATTCGCTTTAGGAAAAACAGGGGGTTAAAGACCGAGAAATCCAACAGGTTCAACTGATACGCAGATTTCGAATTTTCTTGTGCTACGATCCTGCGCCCTACCGGAATCTACCCCACATAGCGCTCTTAAGAACTTATTGCTTGCAAACTTCACAAATATACTTGAAGTTGTGAAACAGTAGGAGTGAGTAATGACGTCTTTCAGATATGCGACCCGGTTGAATTCATTCGCATCCAACGCGCATACGTACTGGCCGGGCCTGACGGAGAAGCCGACTGCCATGCAAATGGCCGAACGCGCGGCAACGGCGAAAGGGTTGACCGATCTTGACCTGAACTATCCCGACCACGTCGCAAAAGACATCAAAGCGCAGTGCCGGCAACTTTCCGACCTTGGGCTAGGCATCAACGGCCTTGCGATGCGGTACTATACCAATCCGAACTTCAAGCTTGGGGCGTTCACCCACCCCGATCGGGCTGTTCGGCAGGAGGCGATCGATCTGACCAAAAGCGGGATCGACGCGGCGCGCGAGACCGGCTCGGACCTCATGACCATCTGGCTCGGACAGGACGGCTTCGATTATTCTTTCCAGGCCGATTACCACAAGATGTGGGACGACGAGGTCGAGGCGATCCGCGAGGTGGCCGACCACGATCCGG
>JBBSJO010000234.1:0-5752 GCA_038257185.1 Rhodobacterales bacterium
CGATCAGCATGGGGAAGGTCTGGATCAGGCCCGCTTCGGGGTCGGCGCTCAGTTCACTGGCCAGCCGGTCGATGGCGCGACCTGTCATCAGGCTGTCGGCGTCCAGCACCACCATGCCCTCGAAGGCCGCACCCCAACCGGTGATCCAGTCGGTCAGGTTGCCGACCTTCTTGTCGGTGTTCGAGGCCCGACGCCGGTAGTGGACGGCGAACCCCTCCGGCGCTGCGGCGCGCAGGGTGAGGTAGGCCTGCCATTCCTGTGCGGCGATGCTTTCATCCCGCGTGTCGGACAGCACGAACAGGCTGTAGCGGTGCGGCCCCTTGCGCCGCGCCAGATCGTCGAGCATCGCGGCGGCGTTGCCGAAGACATCCCAAGGCACCTCGTTGTAGATCGGCACCAGCAAAGCGACATCCAGCGGCCGGATCGCCGCAGGCTCGCGGGTGTCCGCGTCCTCCCGCGCCAAGATGCCCGCAATTGCCACGCCGATGGTGCTGACCGACAGCGTCACCCAGACGAAGGTCGCGCCGATCATCATCAGGAGCGCCCATTCCAGCCCGGTCATCCCCGCGCCCGCCAGCCAGCCGTAAAGGCCGGACATCAGCAGGCCCGTTCCCGTCAAAGCCGGAACAAAAACGGCGAGCCGCCAGGCAAGCGACCGATGGGGCGCTGCGCCCCGGAGACGAGAGACGGGTGCGGAGGCGAAATCCTGCTCCAGCATCGCAAGCGGTGAGGCGGGTGGCATGGCGTTCAGTGGTTTGTCGGCACGGGTCATGTCTGCGTCCAGCGGTAGAGCCAAATTTCGCTCAGGGGTTCGTCCTTCAGACGCAACTGCACACGAAATTCGATCAGCGGCGCGCCTTCCGGTTTGAACGTGAACGCAAGTCGGGGACCGTTTGTTTCAGGGTTTCGCTGCAGGACAGCAGAAATCGGCGGAACTTCGCTGCTACGCAGCATTATCTCGATTTCCGACAGGTCGTCGGGCACATCTGCGCTGTGGGCGAAGTCAACCACGATGGTCAGCCCACCCTCCGGCCTGCCGCCGATGGCGGTGTTGAGCACCTTAACGGGCACGACCGCCGTCGCAGCCACCGGATCCATGCCCCAGTGCAGGGTATAGCTCATTTGATGCGTTTGACCGGCAGGCACCGGTGCGGCGGGACGCCAGTAGGCCACGATGTTGTCGTAGACTTCCAGGTCGGCGGGAATTTCCACCAGCGTCACCGCGCCTGCTCCCCAGTCTTCCCCGGGCGTGATCCAGACGGCCGGGCGCTTGTGATAGAGCGCTTCGAGGTCGTTGTAGTCCGAGAACTTGCGCTTGCGCTGCAACAGCCCGAATCCGCGGGGGTTGTTGTCGGTGAAGGACGAAACCTGAAGGTCGATGGGATTGGCCAGCGCGCGCCAGATCACCTCGCCCGCGCCATTGTGCATCAGCAACCCGTCGCTGTCGTGCACGGCGGGTCGGAAATCGGAGAACCGCTGGCGCATGCTGTCATCGAACAGGAACATCGACGTGAGCGGCGCGATCCCGACGTGAGTCAGTTCTTCACGTGCAAAGATCTGCGCGGTCACCTTCATCTCAAGCACTGCACCCGGCGTGATGCGGAACCGATAGGCCCCGGTGCAGGAGGGGCTGTCCAGCAGGGCATGCACAACGATATCGCTGCTTTCGGGGGCGGGTGCCTCCAGCCAGAAGGCGACGAAATCGGGAAACTCCTCGCCCGCGGGATCGGCTGTCTTGAGAGCGAGGCCGCGGGCAGACAGGCCGTAGGTCTCGCCCGTGCCGATGCCACGGAAATAGCTTGCCCCCTGAAAGACGGCGTATTCCTGAAAGATGCCGGGCTTTTCCAGCTCTGCGCGCAGGCGCAGGCCGGAGTAGCCCATCGTGTCGTCGACGGGCAGGTCGGGGAAAGTGTCGGTCCTGTCGAAGACCGAAAGGTCGAAGAGGATCGGACGCGCCATGCCGTCCTCCACCACGTTCAGCGCGACGGCCTGCGGGAAGTAGAGGGCTGCGGGAAAGACGTCGACGCGCTGGGGGCGGTCGGTGCCCTCCCACAGCCCTTTGCGCCAGTCGAACCATATCTGACGGTATTGGTCATAGCTGAGCGTCCGCCATTCTTCGGGGATGAGCGGGCGCGGCGCATGGTCCTGCGCGGCCCTGTCGCGGGCCTTGCGCACAACGAGATCGGGATCGAAGGCGTCACCGGCACCCAGTTGCAGGCCGTGGGTCTGCGCCCATGCTCCACCGGGAAGAGCGGCGAGGGCGGCCAGCGCCTTGAGAACATCGCGGCGCAGCATCACGCGCCCGCCTTTTTGCGCCAGGGCTGGGACTTGAACCAGCCTGCGCCATAAGCCACGGCAACGAGGACGGCCGCACCGCCGAGATTCACCAGCAGGACCGTCCCGGTCTCGCGTCCCGCGCGGTCCATGACGAAACCCATCACGAGCGCGGTGAACATCGAAGTGACGAAGACCGCCAGCGATTGCTGCCCCACCTTAAGGATGATCGTCACCAAGCCGCCCCATGCAACCGAAAGCGCCCCCGTGCCGCGCGCCAGCAGGTTCTTGCCCTTGTCCCCTGCGATCACCCAGAACACATAGGCCAGACTGAGGAAATGCACGTAGCGCAGAATGCCGAAGTTGGTCTTGTCGCTCAGCCCGCCGAGCGCCCACAATGCGTCGTCGAGTACATTGCGGCCTTCATTGACGAAGAACCAATCCTGCTCGATCGCGCGGACGCCGATATTGCTGAAGGGGATATTGATCAGGACCAAGACAAGCGCCAGCGCCAGCAGGGCAGGCGTAACCGGCGGGCGGGGAAGCCATCCGCGCATGAAGGCAAAGCCGGTGAAGAAGATCAGCTGCCAGGCAAAGGGGTTGAAGAACCAGCGCCGAGTGGACCAGGGCTCTGCCGGGAAGGCCAGATGCAGTTCCTCCAGACCTAGCCGGATCAGGATCCATTTCTGCGCCATCAGCCAGACCGCAATGATAAATGCCGCGACCAGGCCCAGATGCACCTGCGACAGAGCCATGACGATGGGCATCATCAGCAACACGACCATATACATGGGCAGGACGTCGAAATAGTTCGGTACATAGGTCAGCGTGACGAGACCGATCAGAGGCTCTGCCGGGGCTTCGAAGAACTTCCACAGGTTCAGGCCGCCGATGTAGGTCTTGTCATAGCCGCCATAGTAGTCAAACCCGGCGAGCAAGGCCGCAGAGGCAATGAAAAGGCCGATGTGCGCCCAGTAGACCTGCCAGACGCGAAAGCCGACGCGTGCCGTGCCCAGCCGCCAGCCCATCCGGTCGAAGGCACCGCCGAAGGCGATGGCCGAGGCCATGCCGGAACAGAAGACGAAGATCTCCGTCGCGTCCGAGAAGCCCCAGCGTGCCGGGATCCAGGATGACAGGAAGTTGCCCGGTGTATGGGAGATCAGGATGATGAACATCGCGATGCCGCGAAAGAAATCCAGTCGCAGGTCGCGCAGGCGCGCCGGAGCGACCGCGCCGAGGGCGGTCACGGGGCGGGCGGGAATTTGGCTCGGGTCGGCAAGGGTCATGGAAGGCAGAGGGTCCAGTCAGAGGAAAAGCTATTGTGCCGGAATGCGCCGTGCGCGCCCCAGTCGATCAAATCGGGTTGCGGTAAATCTGTCCTCATGTCCGGCCCGCAGCGCGAGACGCTCCAGCAATATGGTTTCTGTCGCGTCGAAATGGCCCGCACGTATACCAGCGTCAATGGTCATGCGTTCAAAGACATCGCGTTGTGCGTGACTTCCGCCGATTTGCTGCATTTTTGGGCGGGCATCCGCCAATTTGAAGAAGGCCTCACCGTAACGCCCCTCAGCGAAAGCATTTAATCCAGCCAAGGCGCTCAGACCGGGATCAGCGACTCGGTCAGCCATGTCACTTTTCTGGCACGAATCGCGGGCAAACCGTGACGTCATCCGGTTGCGAGCCGTGCCGTTCCGGGCCCCGGCAAGCGCCAGCATGTAATGCAGGTCGGCGAAGACGAGGCAGCCATCGCCGACCCTCATTTCTGACAGTTCCGCCAGTTCCTGCCAGCGGTTGCCCACCGTGATGCCCTCCAGTTCCAGCCGCATCAGCAGCGAGGTGGCATTTGCGATATCCCGGTAGTCGTCGGTCTGTTCCGCCCGGATCTGGGCATCATAGAGCGCCAGCGCCACGTCCAGCTCGCCCCGGTCCAGATGCAGCAGCGCCTTGTGCCACCAGACGTGGTAGCGGAAGTTGTTGGATTGGTTCCAGGCTTCCGGGTTGTCCTCGATCAACGCGATTCCGGCATCCGGCTCCGCCCGCATGTCATGAACATGGGCCACGGCATGCAGGCCCCAGGCGTCGTCCGGGGCATGGATCAGGCCTGTCCGCCCGGCCTTTTCGGCCGCGGCATATTCGCCTGTCTCCTCCAGCGTGAAGGCGTGACATCCCATGACATAGCCCCGCAGGGGGTGATCCGGACCATGCGCGGGCAACACCCGTTCGATCGAAGCGCGCATCCCTTTCGCATCCCCAAGGATAAACCGGATCGCATGGCTGATCTTGACCGTCAGCGAGTCCTGCGGCCAGTGGTCCAGCACCTCTTCCAACGCCGCAACGGCCCCGGTGGGACTGTCCTGCAGCCAGCGATCGAGCGCCGTCAGCCAGCCCTGTTCGCGCGCAGTGACCGGGCCAGCGGCCAAGGCGGCACGGGCTGCGGTACGGGCATCCTCGGCCACCTGCCACATCTCTGCCCGACCCATCATCAGCGAAAAGAGACCCCGCGCGGCGTGACCCATGGCAAACTCCGGCGCGGCATCCAGCACCTCCGCCAGATGCTGCGGTGTGGTGGCGCGGTGGCCGAGATAGGCGCGGACCATGCTGTTCCAGCTGTCGAGCGCCGTGGCGGACCTCAGGCTCAGCGGTGCGTTGCAGATGTCGCTCATCATTGGATCGGCCTTTCACGGTCGCGGGTGTCCCTCTGCGATACCCGCAAAATGGAGACCGATGAACGCGCGAGGCCGTGCTGACACATCAACGTGAAGCGCCTGCCCGGTTTTGTGAGTAATTATGTCAAAAGACGTGCAATTGGCGGTGTAACGCCGCAAATTTTTGCGGAATGTGGCGCGTCAATCTGCCGGTGTGACGTCTTGCGGGCCCCATGTTTCAAGCACTTCGCGCGTGTCCTGACCAAAGCGCGGCGGGGGCCTGTCGTAGCGCACAGGCGTTGCTGAAAACTTCAGCGGATTGGCCAGAAGGCTGAGAGCACCACTTGCAATGTCTGCGCAGGGAACCTCGATCACTGCCCCACGCGCCTTGGCCTGATCCGATTCCAGCGCCTGACCAATGGTGTTGATCGGCCCGCAAGGCACCTTCACGGAGCGGAGGCGGGAGAGCAGATCGGCACTTGTCAGCGCCTGCATGGCCGGCACGATCTGCTCCATCAGCGCTGCCCGGTTCTCGATCCGCGCGAGGTTGGTCGTGAACCGCGCATCCGCTGCGAGCCCGTCCAGCTGCAGGGCATCACAGTACCGGGCAAACTGGGAGTCGTTCCCTACCGCGAGCAGGATATGTCCGTCGGCGGTGGCAAAGGCGTCGTAGGGCACAATATTGGGATGCGCGTTGCCGCGCCGCTCCGGCAGGGTGCCGGAGGTCAGGTAGTTGGTGCCTTCGTTGATCAGCCAGGCCATCTGGGCGTCGACGAGCGCCAGGTCGATGTGCTGCCCTTCACCGGTCGCGTCACGGTGGCGCAGGGTGGCAA
>JBBSJO010000235.1:0-5721 GCA_038257185.1 Rhodobacterales bacterium
AGATCGCCGTAGCGCCGCGAATGAGCCAACCAGATATCACCCGATCGAAACGCTTCGCGGAGATGGGACAAAACGGCCACCTCCCAGAGCCGGTGATCATCGTCCACCTCAAAGTTGAGGTGGCGGTGCCATTTGGAACCCCGCCGCAAAAAACTGGTGGACCGGGGTTCGCCATTCCGGTCATCAGCCACGACCTGTGCCGCTTGTATCAAGGGCAGCGCCACAGTGGCCCCGTGGATATCCAAAGCACGCAACATGCGTGGCGCGTATCGCCGGAACCGATGATACCCCTGCACGACATGGGCGATAGGGTCAGCGGCAATCGTGTCCGTCAGCTCGGCCGCAGTTGCGACAAGGTCCTCAAGCTGAAGCCAGCCACAGGACGTTTCGGTTGCCACATCAAGAGATGCCTCATCCCCCTTGGCCTCCAGGAGGGCCGCGCCCAGATTTTTGAAGGAGCAAAGCGTGTCGTGCAGGGCGGATTTGGCGCCCGCGATGCGTGCGTCACACAACCTCTTTGCATCCTGCCAGGTTTTGCCCACGATCCGGTCATGGGTCTCGACCACCCCATCGGCAGTCGCCGCGTGCCATTCCACCGCACAGACCGCCAGAATGGCCAAACGTCGGTCGCTGGTGATGTCTCGCAGACCATCGGCGAAATAGCGTTCGCCCTGACGGCGCAGTCGCGTAATCCGATGGGGTGGCACTCCTTCTAGAATAGCTGGTGACGCCCCCAAACCCTGCAGAAACTCCAAGCGATCCAGAAGGCGGCTGGCCCCCGCCGAGTTTTTCCCAATCTCGAACTGCCGAAGCCAGATGAACCGGCTGACCGTGCCATCAACCATGTCTGTCAACAGATTATCCAATTGGCCCTTCAAAACCTCATCGAGGCGCGCCACGATCCGGCCGTCTATGCGTCGCTCGGCCGCGACAAGCGCATCTGCGCACAGGCGCTCAATCACCGACACACCGGGCAGGATAGTTTGGGCGCGGCGGCATTCCTCGACAAACCGCCGGGCAAGGTCTTCATTGGATCGCGCGGTTTCTGCCTCGCGTTCAAGCCAACCCTTCAGATCACGGGCACCACGCCCGGAGAACATCTTGAATCCATAGATCAGGCGTAGATCTATGAGATGCCTGCGCCGAGTAACGTCGGTCTCGGCATATTGGCAAAGGTCTTCCATTTTTTCGCCAACCTGCGCGGCTATAAAGCGGCTCACCTCCAAGGGAATAACCTCGCCCGGCACCAGCAAGCGGCCGGGATACCGGAATGCGCAAAGCTGCAGCGCGAAGCCAAGACGATTGCGGGCATGCCGTCGGGTCCGGATCTGTTCGATATCGTCATCCGCGAGTGTGTAGTGATGAAGGATCGTCACCTCGTCAGTCGGCAGGTCGAGCAGGCTTGCGCGCTGTCGTTCGGTCAAAATAGAGCGTCTTGGCATGGGGTTTTGTCCCTGTTAATCATTAGTCTGTTCGGGACAATCTCCGCACCAGTAAAATCAACGACTTGCAAGGCCAGAATCCGAGGGGGTTCAACTGGGACAGCGCGCCGCCATCTATGCCCGGGTTTCCACATCCGATCAGTCCTGCGAGCGGCAGGTGGCCGAACTGACCGCATTCGCCGAGCGTGGTGGGTATGACGTGGTCGGAGTGTTCAAGGAAACGGCCTCCGGCGCATCCGCCAATCGCGCTGCGCGCAATCGGGTGCTCGACCTGGCGCAGGCCAGACAGATCGATGCCATCCTGGTCAGCGAACTCTCTCGATGGGGCCGGTCCACTCAAGATCTACTTGATACCCTGAACAGGCTCGCCGGTTGGAAAGTCTCCGTCGTGGCTATGAGCGGCATGACATTCGAACTCGACACCCCACACGGCCGGATGATGGCCACTATGCTCGCCGGGATCGCCCAGTTTGAACGCGATCTGCTCAGCGAGCGGGTGAAATCCGGGCTCGCCGCAGCCAAGGCGCGAGGGAAAAAGCTTGGCCGCCAGCCAGGCCAACGCCCGAAATCCGACAAGCTCGCGCCAAAGGTCGTTCAAGCGGTGGCAGACGGTCGGTCATACCGATGGATCGCACGCGATCTCGGCATCAGCAAAAACACTGTGCTCGAAATCATGAAACGCCAAAGGGAAAATCTTTAGCGGGGGTCATCTTGCCTCCTACCAGATTCTACCCCTTGGTACACCTACTACCAGCGCCACAGCTGCTCCAGTGAATGGTGACGGTACCCCGGAACGCGGAAAGACGGGCGGGCTGCACGCGACGCGGTGCAAAGGACGCGATGCGCGGTCCATCTGACATTTGCCATTGGCCCGAAGACGCAATGCAGACCGCGCAAGACATCCTGCGAAGGACGTGATGCGTGATGCGGAAGACGCGTGACACGATACATTGCGCGCGATGCGCGATGCATTTGACAGACGACGTGAAATCGACTCTTGGCGCCGATTTTCTACATTGAGTACAACCCTTATGTCCGACTCCGCTTGCGCTGGGAGTCGGCGGACTTGTACGAAGTTGGCAAGAAATAGGAACGTTAACTTTACATTCCCCGCGCCCGTCGCCTCACCGAGAATGAACGCCTCTGCATCGCCAGGAAGCGTGCCGAGGGTGTCCCTGTGCTGGAACTCGCTGCCCGCTACGGTGTCAGCCGAGTGGCGATCTACAATGCGGCAAATCACGGCACTGAGCGGCAGGCAGCCAATACCAGTCGCTCGCGGGTGATCGGCGTCCGGGTCAGTGATCGCGACCTGCGCGGTTTCGACGCCGCTCTTTCGCGCCGGGACATCGCCCATCGCTCGAATGCCATGCGCCGCCTGATGCTCACGGCAGACGACATTCTGCGGCCTGACGAGGTGATGACAGAGGAGTTACGCGCCATGAGCGCGGCACTCAATCGGGCGGGCAACAACGTCAACCAGGTGGCGCGGCGTCTGAACGAGGCCAAACTGAAGGGTGAGCGCCTTCCCCGGGCGGCGGCAAGCGATGCCGAGATCCGGGGCCTCGTCTTCGACATGGCCGACTAGATGCAGGAGCTCTTCCGCGCGCGGCGCCGCGCGCTCGACCTCGAGGTGAGGGAGGCACTTCGGGGGCTTGCGACGAACGCAGGCCGGGATTGCTCAGTTTGAACGTGACCGGCTCAGCGAGAGATTGAAATCCGGGTTCGCCGCTGCAAGAGCGCAGGGGAAGAAGCTCGATCGCCAGCCAGGCCAGCGCCCGAAATCCATCAAACTCGCGCCAAAGGTCGTCCAGGTGGCGGACGGTCGGTCATACCGATGGACCGCACGCGATCTCGGCATCGGCAAAAACACCGTGCTCGAAATCATGAAACGGCAGCGACAGAGTTCCTTGTGATACGATCCTGCCCCTTACCGGAATCTACCCCGACAAGAGCGACACTGAGGCAAAGTTGGCGCGGGTTCGAGCGCGTCTCACCGATCTGGATGCCGAACGGCAGCAGCTTCAGCTTGAAATGGCGTCCCTTGAGGAGCGCCTCGCTGCGGAATGCACTCCACCGGTGAAACGACCCTCCTTCGAGAGCGCGCCCGTCACGAATGCATCGTCGTCGCACGAAAAGGTTGATCTGTTCCGTCGCCTGTTCGCCGGTCGGCCTGACGTATTTCCGGTACGATGGGAAAACAGGAAGACCGGTCGCTCAGGGTATTCGCCCGCCTGCGCCAACGAATGGGTGAGGGGAATCTGCGAAAAGCCGAAAGTCAAATGCGGAGATTGCCCCCATCAGAAGTTCATCCCGCCGGACGAAGACGTCATTGAAAGGCACCTGCGCGGCGGCGATGGCCAAAGCGGGGATTTTGTAGCCGGCGTCTATCCGTTGCTACCCGGCGATACATGCTGGTTCCTGGCGGCGGACTTTGACAAGGCGTCCTGGGCGGAAGACGCCAATGCGCTACTCGAAACCTGCCGGGCAAAGGGCGTCCCCGCAGCGCTGGAACGATCGAGATCGGGCAACGGAGGTCATGTCTGGATCTTCTTCTCCGAACCGGTCTCTGCCCGTCTGGCGCGCAAGCTTGGGTCGGTCCTGATCACGGAGACGATGGAAAGACGGCCTGAAATCGGCTTCGCTTCCTATGACCGGCTGTTTCCGAATCAGGACATCATGCCGCTTGGCGGATTCGGCAATCTGATCGCGCTGCCGCTCCAGAACACTACACGCAAGGCTGGTAACAGCGTCTTTGTAGACGCAGCCATGCGGCCATATGAAGATCAGTGGGCCTATTTGTCCTCCTTGCCGAGAATGTCTGCGGCGGCGGTGACCGACCTTGTCAAAGCGGCGGAGCTTTCCGGGCGGGTGCTGGGCGTGCGCATGCCGGTGGATGACGAGCAAGCTGACGAGCCTTGGAAGATGCCCCCGTCACGCCGCAGCACGCCGCGCCGTCTTGATGCGCCTATTCCGCAGACCATCAAGGTGACGGTAGCCGATCAGATTTACATCGACCGTTCGGAGCTGCCATCTGCCATGATCGCCCAACTGGTGCGGCTGGCCGCGTTCCAGAACCCCGAATTCTACCGCGCGCAGGCGATGCGGCTGCCGACATTCGGCAAGCCGCGCATTGTATCCTGCGCTGAATTGCATCCCCGCCACGTCGCCCTGCCGCGCGGCTGTTTTGACGAGGTGGTCGGGTTCCTGTCCGACAACGGTGCAACTCTCGAAGTGGACGATCTGCGCGAGTACGGGAAAGCCTTGCCGGAGACAGTTAGCTTCCTTGGCGAGCGTCGCCAGCAGCAATCGCGAGCGTTCGACGCACGGGCCGGGCACGATACCGGCGTGCTTGCCGCCACCACCGCATTTGGCAAGACAGTTGTGGCCGCGGCGCTGATCGCGCACCGTGCGTGCAACACGCTGGTGCTGGTTCACCGCCGGGAATTGCTGAGCCAGTGGGTCGAACGGCTTGGATCCTTTCTGCAGATCGACCCGAAGCAGATCGGCACCATTGGTGCCGGAAAACGCAAACCCACCGGTGTGATCGACGTGGCGCTGATCCAGAGCCTGGTTCGCAAAGGCGAAGTTGACGACGTCGTTGCCGATTATGGTCACCTCGTTGTCGATGAATGCCATCACCTGTCCGCCGCAAGCTTTGAGCTTGTCGCACGCAGATCGAAGGCACGCTATGTCACCGGATTGTCGGCGACCGTCGCCCGAAAAGACGGGCATCACCCGATCATCTTCATGCAATGCGGTCCGGTGCGCCATCAAGTGAGCGCCAAATCACAGGCCGCCGAAAGCGGCCTTCGCCATCGGGCGCGGGAACGTCACACAAGATTCCGGCTGCCGGAGGCCCTCGCCATGGCCGAGCGCCCGTCCATGCCCGCGATCTATGCCGCTCTGGCGCAGGACGAGGCCCGGAACGATCTGATCTTTGACGACGTTCTGAAATCACTGGAGGCGAAACGCTCGCCGATCGTGCTGACCGAGCGGAAAGATCATCTCGAATACCTTCAGCAACGGTTCTCCCGGTTTGCAAAGAACATCGCCGTGCTCCGTGGTGGCATGTCCGCAAAAGACCGGAAGGCCGCGCATGCGACGCTGAGTGTTGATGACGATGAGGAACGGCTGATCCTCGCGACGGGGCGCTATATCGGAGAGGGCTTTGATGACGCCCGGCTCGATACCCTGTTCCTGACGATGCCGATCTCCTGGAAAGGCACCTTGGCGCAATATGTGGGCAGATTGCATCGGCGGCACGACGAAAAGAAGGACG
>JBBSJO010000236.1:0-5707 GCA_038257185.1 Rhodobacterales bacterium
ACGCAGAATATCATTTATTGCCGAGGCTGACTAGTATGGAAGTATGGAAGTATGGTAAATGAAATCGGGGAGGGACACGAATCATGCAGGCACAACGCTTCACATCCCAAGCGATGGACCCGGCTGCGCCGATCACGCCCCAGATCTATGCCTATTTGCGCGACGCCATCATTCACAACCAGTTCGCTCCCGGCGACAGGATCTCCGAAGCCGAGATCGCCCGCAACTGGAGTGTCAGCCGACAGCCCGTGCGGGAGGCCTTCATCCGGCTGGCGGGCGAGGGGCTTCTGGCGATTCTGCCACAGCGCGGCACCATCATCACGCGGATCAGCTATGACGCCGTCCTGAACGCGCGTTTCCTGAGAGAGGCCATCGAGGCCGATATCGTCGGTATCCTAGCAGCAGACCCGGACCCGGCATTGGTGCGGGAGTTGCGCGGGCAGATCCAGGCGCAGCAAAAGCTGGCCCTCAAAAACCCCAAGGATTTCATCGCGCTGGACGATCTGTTTCACCGCACGCTGGCGGACAGCGCAGGCATGCGGGGGGCATGGCGGCTGATCGAGGGGCTGAAATCGCAGATGGACAGGGTCCGTTACCTGTCGCTGGGGCATTTTCCGGTCAGCAAGCTGATCGTCCAGCACAGGGCCGTGGTCGACGCGGTGGCGCAGGGCGACCTGAGTGCTGCGAACCTGGCGATACGGACCCACCTGCGTGAGGTCCTGACGGACCTGCCGAAGATACACGCGGCAACCCCCGAGTTTTTCGATGTGCCGGAGGGGGAAATTCCCCAACCGGTCAATGCACCCATCCAAGGAGGAGACAACGCATGACATACCACTGGAAGAAGCCGATCCTGGCCGCTGCCCTGATCGCCCTGACGACCGCGCCCGCCTTTGCGCAGGAGATGACCCTGAAGCTGGGCCACCTCGCCAACGAGGACAATCCCTGGCACCTCGCCTCGGTGAAGTTCGGCGAGGAACTCGCGGCGCTGACCGACGGGCGGATCGTGGTGGAGGTGTTCCCGAACGAGAGCCTCGGCAAGGAGGTCGACCTGATCAACGGGATGCAGCTCGGCACCGTCGACATGACGATCACCGGCGAGACCCTGCAGAACTGGGCGCCGATGGCCGCATTGCTGGCCGTGCCCTATGCCTACAAGTCGATCGAGCATATGGACGAGGTCGCCTCGGGAGAGATCGGCGACCAGATCGAGGCGCAGATCATCGAAAAGGCGCAGGTCCACCCGATTGCCTATTTCGCCCGTGGCCCGCGCAACCTGACCTCCAACCGTCCGATCACCACACCGGACGACCTCTCTGGCCTGAAGATGCGCGTGCCGAACGTGCCGCTGTTCATCGACGTCTGGTCCGCGCTTGGCGCGGCCCCCGGCCCGATGGCCTTCTCCGAGGTTTTCACCTCGCTTCAGAACGGCACCATCGAGGCGCAGGAAAACCCGCTTGCGCTGATCCGTTCGGCCAGCTTCAACGAAGTGCAGAGCCATGTGAACCTGACCGAGCACGTGCGGTCGTGGATCTACCTGACCATCGCGGAAAGCACTTGGCAGAAGCTGTCGGAGGCGGATCGGGAGGCCGTGATGCAGGCCGCGGCCACCACTCAGGCCTACGAGCGGGAATTGTTCGAGAAGAGCGTTGCCGATGACCGCGCCTATCTTGAGGCCAATGGCATGACCTTCGTCGATGTCGACGCTGCGGCCTTCGCTGCGGCGGCCAAGGATGCCGTGCTGGCCAATGTCAGCGACGAGATCCGCCCGGTCGTCGAAGGGCTGTTCGCCGAGTAACGCCGTCCGTGGCTGGCGCGGGATCCCCCCCGCCAGCCACCTTTCAGCCATCCAGAGACAATGCCATGCCCCTTACCCAGAACCTGATCCGGCTGCTGACCCTGATCGCCCGCACTGGCGCGGGGCTGGCCTTTGCGGTGCTGATCGGCACGGTTCTGGTGCAGGTGGTGGGACGCACCGCAGGAAGTTCGCCGGTCTGGACCGAAGAGCTGACCCGCTTCGCGCTTCTCTATCTCGTGGCCTTCGGGGCGGGACTTTCGCTGCGCACGGGCGATCTGGTCAACGTCGACGTCGTCTGCGAGGCCCTGCCCGGCAAACTGCCCTGGCGCCTGCGCCTCTTTTCCGCTTTCGCGACGGCAGGAATGGCGCTCTATCTGCTGCCCCATGCGTGGAAGTACGTCTCCATCGGTCGGATGCAGTCGGCGCCGGCCCTTGGAGTGCGGATGGATGTCGCCCATTTCACCGTCTTTCTGCTGCTGGCGGGACTTGCCCTTTTCGCGGTGCTGCGTTGCGTTGCCATGCTTTCGGGGACCGAGGACGGCACCCCGGTGAAACCCGCCGAGGAGGAGTGACGCCTTGGACCTGACCATCCTTCTTACCGTCTTCGTGCTGGGCCTCGTGATCGGCATTCCCGTGGCGGTCACGCTGGGGCTGTCGTCGCTGGCCTATCTGCTTTATGCGGGCATCCCGCCGGTGGTCATGCCGCAGAAGATGTACGCGGGGATGGACGTCTTCGTGCTGCTGTCGATCCCGGGCTTCATCCTTGCGGGGAACTTGATGAACCGGGGCGGGATCACGAACCGGATCATCCGGTTTGCCAATGCTCTGGTCGGCTGGATCCGGGGCGGGCTGGGGCTGACCAACATCGCCGCCTCCATGCTGTTCGGGGGGATCACCGGGACGGCGGTGGCCGATGCCGCCTCGATCGGGGGCGTGATGATTCCGGGGATGAAGAAGGCAGGCTATCCGGCAGACTTCGCCGCGGCCGTGACCGCTGCGTCCTCGACCGTGGGGCCGATCATTCCGCCTTCGGTGCCGATGATCATCGTCGGGGCGCTTTCGGGTATCTCCGTGGGCAAGATGTTCCTTGCGGGTGCCATTCCGGGCATCCTGATGGGGCTGGCGATGATGGTGACGTGCTATGTCATCTCGGTGCGCAGGAACTTTCCGCATCAGCCTTGGCAGGGGTTCGGTGAAGTCGCGCGCTCCTTCGGCGGCGCGATCTGGGCGCTGGCGATGACCTTCCTGATCATCTACGGCCTGCTGTCGGGTCTTGCGACGCCGACCGAAACCGCCGTGGTCGCCAGCGTCTATGCCTTTTTCGTCGGCGCCTTCATCTACCGCGAGCTGCCGCTGCGCAGCGTGCCGGGGATCGTGATCGACAGTGCCGTGGCGGCGGCGGGCATCCTTGCGCTGGTCGGGTTTGCCAATGTCTTCGGCTGGATCCTCGTGTCGGAGCGCATCCCCCAGGCCATCGCCGACGCGGTGTTGTCGGTCACCGACAACAAGTTCCTCGTGCTGCTGCTGATCAACCTGCTGCTGCTCTTCGTCGGCATGTTTCTGGAGACCATCGCGGCGCTGATCATCCTCTTCGTGCCGCTGCTGGCCTTGGCGAACGCCGTGGGGATCGACCCGATCCACTTTGCCACCGTCGCCGTGCTCAACCTGATGATCGGCCTCACCACGCCGCCCGTGGGTGTCTGCCTCTTTGTCTGCGCCAATATCGCGCGGTTGCCGCTGACGCCTGTCGTGGTGGCCATCTTCCCCTTCCTGCTGACCAATATTCTCGTACTGTTCGCGGTCACCTACATTCCACCGCTGGCGACCTGGTTGCCTTCGGTGCTCATCCCATAGGAGCCTTCTGATGGAAGCCCGCGTCTGCCGACTGTACGGCGAAAGAGATATCCGCATCGAGACCATAACCATTGCCGATCCCGGCCCCGGTCAGGTGCTGTTGGCGCTGGCCGCCGGCGGTATCTGCGGGTCGGATCTGCATTACTATCAGGATGGTGGTTTTGGCCCGATCCGCGTGCGCGAGCCGATCATTCTGGGGCATGAGGCATCGGGCACGGTTCTGGCGCTTGGCGACGGCGTGACCGGGCTGGCGCTGGGGGCGCGGGTTGCGATCAACCCCAGCCGCCCCTGCGGTGCCTGTCGGTTCTGCCGCGAGGGTCTGTCGGTGCATTGTCTCGACATGCGTTTCAACGGCTCTGCGATGCGGATGCCCCATGAGCAGGGTCTGTTCCGCGACCGTATCGTGGTGGAGGCGCGGCAATGCGTGCCGGTGGGCCCGGGTGTGAGCCTTGCCGAAGCCGCCTGTGCCGAACCGCTGGCCGTCTGCCTGCACGCGCGCAGCCATGCAGGGGTGCTGGATGGGGCGCGGGTGCTGGTCACGGGGGCAGGACCCATCGGCGCGCTTTGCGCCGCCGTCGCGGCGGAGGCCGGGGCCGCCGAGGTGGTGGTGACCGATCTTCAGGATTTCACGCTGGGGGTGGCACGCACCATGGGGGCCACGCGGACGGTGAACGTCGCGACCCATGGCGGTGATCTGGACGCTTACGCTGAAGACAAGGGGTCGTTTGACGTGGCGTTCGAATGTTCCGCCGCGGCACCCGCGATCAAGACCGCGATCACCTGCCTGCGCCCGCAGGGGCGGCTGGTGCAGGTCGGCGTGGCAGGCGACGTGCCGGTGCCGCTCAACATGCTGGTCGGCAAGGAAATCAGGTACTGTGGGACCCAGCGTTTCGACAGCGAGTTCGCGGATGCGGTCGCCATGATCTCTGCCGGGCGCATCGATGTGTCGCCGATCATCACCGGGAGCTATCCTCTCGAAGACGCGGTGGCGGCCTTCGACAAGGCGGGGGACCGGTCCGGCGCAGTGAAGGTCCAGCTTTCCTTTGCGGAGGCGTGAGGCAGGGGATGACCATGCAGAGATATGTCCGGGATGACCTGCTTGCCATGGCCCTTGGTCTGCTGACCAGGGCCGGGCTGGCGCGCGACAAGGCGGAAACGGTGGCGGAACTGCTGGTGCAGACCGACGAGATGGGTGTGACCACGCATGGCGTTTCGCTGATTCCCTACTATCTGCCTGAACTGGTGGGGGGCACGATGACCAGCGAGGGCACCTACGATGTGGTGCAGGACCGGAAGGTCACTCTGGTCTGGGATGGCAATTACCTGCCGGGTCACTGGCTGATGATGCAGGCGCTGGAGCTGTGCATGGCGCGCGCGGCGGAGTTCGGCATGGTCGCCCTGTCGATGCGACGGGCGCATCACATCGGCTGTCTTTCGACCCTCACCCGCATCGCCGCCGAGCGTGGCTTTGTCTGCCATATCGCGACCTCGGACCCGTCGGGCAAGTGGGTCGCCCCCTATGGCGGGACCGAACCGCTGCTCACGCCGAACCCCTGGGCCGTGGGATACCCCACGCACGGGCACCCGGTGCTGATCGACACCTGCGCCTCCATCACGACCGTGTCCAAGGTGCGCGAACTGATCAATACCGGCGCGCAGTTTGCGCACCCCTGGATGCTGGACGCGCAGGGTGTGCCGTCGACCGACCCCGGCGTCGTCAATGCGGAGCCGCGCGGCAGTCTGATGCCGGTGGGCGGGGCCGACCACGGCCACAAGGGCTTTGCCATGGGCCTGATGGTCGAGATGCTGACTCAGGGCCTTTCGGGCCATGGCCGTGCGGAAAAGCCTGCGCGCTGGGGCGGCAACGTCTTCCTTCAGGTCATCGACCCGGAGGCATTCGGGGGGCGCGATGCCTTCCTTGGCGAGGTGTCGTACCTTGGCGATCTCTGCCGCGCCAACCGCCCCGCCGACCCGGCGCGCCCGGTGCGGATGCCCGGCGACCGCGCCGATGCCGCACTTCGGCAGGCGCGCTCCGGCCAAGTTTCCCTGCCGAGC
>JBBSJO010000237.1:0-5667 GCA_038257185.1 Rhodobacterales bacterium
GCGCTTGGAAAAGGCGGGGTTCTGCTGGCCGAGGATCGGCCATGTCCGGGTACTGTAGCGCGACAATCTGCATGAGAGCCGCATTGCCGCGCCTGAATTGTTCCTGAAGATTGTGTCGTTGCATCATTAGAAATGTTCCCGAAGCAAATTGGTTCGGGAGACAGGCGTGAGGCGGATCAGCATGGGAACAAGAGACGAACTTCTGATGGCAGTGGCGGCACGCTACAGTGCTGCGAAGCGATACGAGAAAAGCCGCATCCTGACGGAGTTCGCGGAGATTTCCGGGTATCATCGCAAGCATGCTGAGCGGCTCCTGCGTCGTCAGCATGCCGTGGACCGGTCGCAACCCCGTCCCGGGCGTCGCGTATATGATGAAGCGGTACGAGAAGCTCTGGTGGTTCTCTGGGAAGCGGGCGACCGGATCTGCGGCAAGCGTCTCAAGCCGCTCATCCCCCTTTTGATCACAGCCATGGAGCGACATGGCCATCTTGAGCTGGACCCAGAGGTGCGTGTCCGGCTTTGCGAGATCAGCCCAGCCACAATCGACCGGGTTCTCACCCCTGTCCGCGCAGGCGCTTCTGGCAGCAGACGACGGCGGAATGCCCATTCCTCAGCCGTGCGGCGTAGCGTGCCGATCCGGACCTATGCAGACTGGAATGACCCAGTTCCTGGATACATGGAAGCAGACCTCGTGGCGCACAGTGGTCCGTCGGCAAGTGGCAGCTTCGTGCAAACGTTGACCCTTACCGATGTGGCGACAGGGTGGACGGAATGCGCACCTCTTCTGTTCCGTGAACAGCAGCTGCTCAGCGAGGTGATGACTGCGCTGTGCCCGGCGCTGCCATTTCCACTGTTGGGCTTCGACACCGACAATGACAGCGTCTTCATGAACGAAACTATCAAGGGCTGGTGCGACGCAGCGCAGGTCGAGTTCACGCGCTCGCGGCCCTATCGCAAGAACGATCAGGCCCATGTGGAGCAGAAGAACGGTGCCATCGTGCGTCGGATGGTGGGGTATCGCAGATAAACTGGCATTGCCGCGGCCGCCGAACTGGCCCGGGTTTATCATAGCATGCGGCTCTACGTGAACTTCTTTCAGCCCTCGTTCAAGCTGATGGACAAGACCCGGGACGGTGCCCGTGTAACCAAGCGCTATCACCCGCCGCTGACGCCGTTCCAGCGCGTGCTGGCCCATCCCGCCGTTGCTTAGATCGCTAAGGATGCGCTTGTGGCGCAGTTCGCGCAACTTGACCCAGTCGTTCTGCTTCACGACATTCGCCTTGATCAGGGACGATTGACGGCACTGGCTGACGCAACGCCATTCGCTGACAACGTCGGCAACCCCAAAGCTGACGTCGATGCTTTCCTCGATGGTTTGCGCCATGCTTGGAAAGAGGGCGAAATCAGACCTACGTCACGGAAAAAGGCATCAATTCCCCGAGGGCGGCGGCGCCCCGATCCGCTCGCCAGGGTCACCGAAGACCTCAGGATGTGGTTCGATGAGGACCCGTCCCAAACTGGGCACGAGCTTTTGTGCAGGCTTCAGGCAAATCACCCCGATACCTATCCCGAGATGTTACTGCGAATCGTTCAGCGTCGCGTCAAAATCTGGAGGGCAGAATTGGCAATGTCATTGGTGTTTGGCATCGGCGGAGACGCACACGCCTCGATGACCGTCTGACGCGCTGCGCAATATCGAACCTCCGCGCGCCAGACGGTCATGAGCAACCGTTCGAAACAGATTATCTGAAGGTCAGACGCGACGGGAACATTCGATTGAGGCAATGACACGATTGCTCAGGAACATTCTTGGGTGAGGCAATACGTGATCTCATCCAGATTGTCGCGCTACAGCTTGCAGTTTCAACGCGGCAGCAGCACGCCGTGCGTGAATGCAATCGAGGGCGAAGCGCGATACAGGATCACTGTGGCAGCCTCGAATAGCAGCTTGCGGGTCAGGCGATCTCCCGTCTTAATGCGAAAGAGCTACTTCACCGCCCGAAAGCGACACGATCTTCTTCATGAGCGATCCCATTATCGGTCCGAGGATCGGCTTGCGGCCCTGGGGTCGGTCGGGCTGCCCGATCAGGCGGGCATACCCTGCGCCTCAGGCGGGGCGGCCGGCACGGTTCGTGCCGTACTGGACCAGGACGATGCCATCGGCACCGCGGAAACAAGGGCGTGCCGCCGGGCTCAGAGCACACTCATCTCCGTTGGCAAAGCGCGAATCTGTTCGAGGATCGCGAACTCATGCTGAAGAAAAGTCGCCTCCAGCCAGCAGACCATCATCCTCACGATATACGCATCGCGCTGATCATGGTCATACGAGAAATCAGGAAAGAACGGCCAGCGGAACGTCGTCCGGAAGTCGAGCGGCTCGAGCCGGGCTCCCCCGTCTTCGTACACAACGCAGGCTGTGAGCGTAGATTTCGTAGACCAGCAGGCGATCTCGATATCGAAAACACCTGCCTCTTGATTACGCCGGACGATCGGCGGCCCCGGAGCGTCGAGAAGGTCCGAATGTGCGGCATTGTATGCCAGAAGCAGGAGGCCGAAACGGTCCTGCAGGTCGCTTCCCCGGAAGGCGTCGCCTTCGTCGCACTTGGTATTGTCAAGCATGTGTGTTTCGTTTTCTTCGAAGGAGTTCATCATGGGCTCTCGTGTATCATGGTTCGTTGCAGAGACGGCTGGCCTCGCTGGGAACGTGGGATCGTCTTCGCTGATCGGGAAAACGAAAGCTGCGATTTTTTTGGTCGCAGGGGGCCGATCGTTTGCCCGAAACTGTCGAAGCAGAGAGAGTGTCCGACCTTCTGTGTAGGTGGTATCCGGTCCATGCTTCCTGAGAGGAGCAACGACGATGACTATTTCCAAGTAACTGCTGGACGAACTTCTGAAGGGCTGCGAGCGGGCTGAGGTTCTGCTTGGCGACGGACGCATGACACATCTCCTGCAGTGGTGCTCAACCACCACTGCAGGGGTCAAGTTTCATTGATCGCCGCCGCACATTGTGCCGTAGGCTATCGTCCACATTCCAATGCTGCCCGAACACCACAGAAATTTCTCCTGCACAGATTTTGAATTCCGCCTGATCTTCCCTTTCTCCTCCGTGTCATGAACACGGAGAACCCCCATGCACCCGCCAGCGCGCTTTGATTTGGAAACGACGACATATCCGGCGTTGCTGTTTGATCGCGTTAGCCTCATCCGGCGCTGGCAGCACGGCAGCGATGCCTTTTTCTGGCGCCAGGAGCGGGCAGGGCTGCTGCTGCCAGTGCAGCATGACGGACTGCTCCGCTACCGCCTGGAGGATGTTTTCCTCTTCGAGGGCGGTGCGCCGTCTGCCGGTCTGGCCGCAGATTACATGGTCGATCTGATGCACCCTGATGAGGTGGCCATCGTGTGCAAATGCACCGCAGCCTACATTGAGCAGACAGCCAAGGCAGGCAAATTGCCCTGCCGACAGATCGGTCGCGTGCAGCGCTTCGTGCCCGCAGAGGTCGCGCGGTGGCAGCAGGACAGATGGACTGCCCGCGTCCGTCGGATGAACGCAAAACCGAAGAAAACAAAGCCTGTTTCGCCTAATGAATGAAACGGGGGTCGCGATTTATGGTCCAAACTTCGCCCCCCGTTCCGTTCATCTACCTGTGGATGAACGGCGTGGCGGCCGAATGAACACTCAAGAAAGGTAATGAACGATGACACTGCAGACACCGATCAAACTGGCCACCTTGCGCGACGTGCAGCTCCTGCTGCCGGTGCTCTATTCGGAGGCGTCCACAAGAGTCTACAGCGCGGCGCTCAACAAGGTGGCGCGCCTCACGGCCAAACCCCTGTCGCATCTCCCCGCCGACGAACACGCCTGGATTCTGATGTCCCGCCAGATCGTCTGGGCCGGTGAGTTTAGAGGCGTCATCCCCGGTGCCCAGGAAGAGGCCTTCGAGGTCTGGGTCAAAAAGGTTGCCGCCGCGATCCGGAGCGCGCATCTGCACATCGCCGCACCCGTGATCTCGGTGTCCGAAGACGCCGCTTGGGAGCGGCTGCAGGGCTACGTCGCAGAGGTCGAGAATACGCGCGATGCCGACGGGCAATTGCTGCTGCCCAACATGTTCTCATTATCGATTGCGAACTTGCGGGCGCAATGCCGCGATACCCATCCCGCACAGCTCACGACGGAGGTGGCCACCCGGGCTCTCGAGGCCTGTCGCGCAGACAAGGCACCCACCCTACGCCGGTCGATCACGGCCTACAACAAGCTGATCTGCGCCCAAAATCGTCACCCGGCCATCGCCGATCTGCTGCCGAATATGCCGATCGGGGATCTGCCGGGCCTGAGGGATCGACCACTGGACTGGTCACGGTTCAGTGCGGGCTTTCTGGCCTCCCGGGATCGTGCGATCAAGGTTGCGATCCGCAATGATTCACGCCAGGCAGATCGCTTCGGGGGCAAGCTTGGTCCAGATCCCCTGGGCGGGCGGTCGCGCGACCGGTCGCGGCGCAAGCGGCCGGTCCGCAATGTAGATGCGGCCCGCAAGCGGCACCTCAACGCATTGAGCTGGCTTGTGCGGCACGGTTTCGCGGATCGTGACGAGGCTTACGGTATTGCCACGATCGAGGCGCTGGTCACGGCGGAGACGATCGAGCGTGCGACGGAGTGCTATGTCGCCCGTGCAAAGGCCTCGCCCATAATGCTCGATGCGGACAAGACGGCAGGCGGGACGTCCATCCTGTCCGCACTGGAAACCTTGGCGCGCCGTAACGACTGGGCCGAAGACGTGATCTGGGCCTTGGAGGACGCGCGGCTCGACCGCGTCGACAGTTATCAGGCCCGTGAGATGTCGGTCGAGCGCGAAGCCTTCATTAAGTTGATCGAGCGCAACCCCGCGATCGCCCGCGCCATCGTCTCCGGACCGCGCCTGCTGCAGGCGGAGGCCGAAGCGGCCTTCGCGATGTGGGATGATCTCGGCACACGTGCCCGGGGCGAGGCCCTGCATCTGTCGATGGGTGCCGCCCTCATTGCCCTGCAACTCGCGCGAAGTGTGCGCAGCCGCAATCTCAACGGCATGTTTATCGATGGCCCGGACGCCGAGATCATCAGACCGCTGCGCGAAAGCCGCCCCTGGCTCGATATCCACCGCTCGCGCGTGAAGAACCGCCGCCCGATCGAGGGGGAGATTCCGGATCGCCAGTGGCGGGTCATCGTCTCATGGCTCGATGAGGGTCTGCCACGCTGGTGTGCGGCCAAGGGCATCAACGTCGCGGCCAACCAACTGCTTGTGCCGGGGCCAAAGGGCGTATTGGGCCGGCAGACTTTCAACAAGATCTGGAACCGCTGCGTCGAAAGGCTCGGCGTGCCGGGGTTGCAGCCGCACATGATGCGGCACGTGGCGGCGACGCTCTGGCTTGCAGTCAATCCCGGCGACTACGCCACGGTCGCAGCCTTTCTGGGCGACTCCATCGCGACGGTCGAAAAATTCTACGCCCGCGGCGAGGGCGCTGCGGCGGCCAAACTCTTCGCCGATGTCATTGAGGGCATCGATCCCACACTGAGCGCATATCTGAAACGGAGCTGAACATGACCATATCCCCTGAACAACGCATCTGTGGTCTCGCGGCGCGTGCCCCCGACATCCCCTCCGACGTCATGGCCCGCATGCAGGCCTATCTGCA
>JBBSJO010000238.1:0-5599 GCA_038257185.1 Rhodobacterales bacterium
CGAGCTGCTTGGCCACTTCCGTCTTGCCGACGCCCGTAGGTCCGGCGAAAAGGTAGTTGCCAATGGGCTTTTCGGGCTCGCGCAGACCCGCGCGCGCCAGCTTGATTGCCGACGACAGTGCGTCGATGGCCTTGTCCTGACCGAAGACCACGCGTTTGAGCGAAGCTGCGAGATCCTTGAGCACGACCACATCGTCTTTCGACACATTTTTCGGCGGGATACGGGCGATCTTGGCCACGACGGCCTCGACCTCCTTGGTGCCGATGGTCTTGCGGCGCTTGGAGGCGGCCACGAGATGTTGTGCCGCACCGGCCTCGTCGATCACGTCGATTGCGGAGTCAGGCAGCTTGCGGTCGTTGATGTAGCGGTGCGCCAGTTCGACACTCGTGCGGATCGCGTCGGCTGTGTATTTGACGTGGTGGTGATCCTCGAAATAGGGCTTGAGGCCGCGCAGGATCTTCACCGCATCCTCGACCGAGGGCTCGTTGACGTCGATCTTCTGGAACCGGCGGCTCAGCGCGCGGTCCTTTTCGAAGTGCTGGCGGAACTCCTTGTAGGTGGTGGAGCCCATGGTGCGCAGTTTGCCTCCCTGAAGCGCGGGCTTAAGCAGGTTGGAGGCGTCCATGGCCCCGCCGGAGGTCGCACCCGCACCGATGACGGTGTGGATCTCGTCGATGAAGAGCACTGCGTCCTTGTGCGCTTCGAGTTCCGAGACGACGGCTTTCAGTCGCTCCTCGAAATCGCCGCGATAGCGCGTACCGGCCAGGAGTGCGCCCATGTCGAGCGAATAGATCGTGGTCTTGGACAGCACTTCAGGCGTCTCACCCGCAACGATCTTGCGCGCGAGGCCTTCGGCAATGGCGGTCTTGCCCACGCCGGGGTCGCCCACCAGCAGCGGGTTGTTCTTGCGGCGACGGCAGAGCACCTGGATGCAGCGTTCCACTTCGGACTCGCGGCCGATCAGAGGGTCGATGTCGCCTTCGCGGGACTTGGCGTTCAGGTCCACGCAGTACTTTGCGAGTGCTGATTCCTTCTTGTCGCCCTCGGTCACGCCCTGGGCTTCTTCCTCGTGCTCCGGTGCGCCCGCGACGGGGCGGGCCTCGCCATAGGCGGGGTCCTTGGCGACGCCATGCGCGATGTAGTTGACCGCATCGTAGCGGGTCATGTCCTGCTCCTGCAGGAAATAGGCCGCGTTGGATTCGCGTTCGGCAAAGATCGCGACCAGCACGTTGGCACCGGTCACTTCGGTACGGCCGGAGGACTGAACGTGAATCGCCGCGCGCTGGATCACGCGCTGGAAGGCAGCGGTCGGCACGGCTTCGGAGCCGTCGATATCGGTGATCAGATTGCTCAGGTCCTCGTCGACGAATTCGACCAGCGTGTCGCGCAGGTCGGAGATGTCGACCGAACAGGCTTTCATCACCTGAACCGCGTCGGGCTCGTCGATCAGGGCAAGCAGCAGATGCTCGAGGGTTGCGAATTCGTGACGGCGGGCGTTGGCCAGCGCGAGGGCTGCGTGGATCGCCTGCTCAAGTGTTGTCGAAAATGAAGGCACAGCCGTGCTCCTTTTCATTTGGGGTCGGTAAGGCGCGGAACTATATCAGTGCCCAGTCCGACCATGGCCTCATAAGATTAGAGTTTGGTTGATCATGGCCCATCTTCAAGGGATTTCTTTGGCATTACGGTCACATTTGACGTGAACGCGCCTTTTTGACCATGATTCCGGCAACGTGGGGAAAAAGCTCCCTCAGAAGTTGTCCTTGCGCTTGCGTACTTCTGCAAAGACTTCCGCGTCGCTGGCGGTGGGCATCCCCAGGGTAGCGCGGATACCGGGATCGGTGGGGCGCAGGAAGGGATTGGTTTTAAGCTCGGTTGAAAGTTGGCTCGGAACGGTCGGGCGACCGGCAGCGCGGGTCGCGTCGATCTCCCTGGCCCTCGATATAAGGTCGTGGTTGTCCGGATCAACCGTCAGGGCGAATTTTGCGTTGGAGGCGGTGTATTCGTGGCCCGAGCAGATCGTCGTGTCCTCGGGCAGGGCGATGAACTTCTGCATGCTTTCCCACATCTGCGCGGGCGTGCCCTCGAAAAGCCGACCACAGCCGAGAGCCATGAGGCTGTCGGCGGTGAAGGCGGCCTTGGCGGCGGGCACATGGAAGGCGATGTGCCCGACAGTGTGACCGGATACCTCCATCACCTCAGCCTCCAAGGCGCCGAGCGTGATGGTGTCGCCTTCCGCCACCTTGCGGTCGAGCGGGGGCAGGCGGTGCTCGTCCGCCTTGCCGCCGATGACCTTTGCGTCGTGGGTTTCCAGCACCTTTGCCAGCCCCTGCACGTGGTCGTCGTGGTGGTGGGTGATCCAGACCTGGCTCAACTCCCAGCCGCGGTTCGACAGCTCCGCAAGGATCGGTTCCGCCTCCGGCACGTCGATGAGCGCCACCTTGCCGCTGTCATGATCCCGCAGCAGATAGGCGTAATTGTCCGACAGGCAGGGAATGGTGACGAGATCGAATGGCATGGCGTTGCCTCCGTTATTTTTGCTAGGATCGACCCCAGAGTGGCGCAACAGGGGACAAGCTGCAATGCATCTCGACGTGCAGGACCTGCGCAACTTCTATTATCGCTCGGCGCTTGGCAGGGCAGCGCAGAAGTCGATGCGCGACCGGTTGCAGGAACTCTGGCCCGAGGCCAAGGGGCAGACGGTTGTGGGATATGGCTTTGCCGCGCCCCTGTTGCGCCCCTATCTGAAAGACGCGCGACGCGTGATCACGCTGATGCCGGGGCCGCAGGGGGTGATGCCCTGGCCTGCGGGGATGGCGAATACCTCCGTGTTGACGGAGGAGATGCTCTGGCCGCTGGAGACGGGGCATGTCGACAAGCTGGTCCTGCTGCACGGGCTGGAAACGTCGGAGCACCCCGCCGATCTGCTGGAGGAATGCTGGCGCGTGCTGGGGCCGGGGGGCCGGGCGCTTTTCATCGTGCCGAACCGCGCGGGTCTCTGGGCGCGGCGGGACCGCACGCCATTCGGCTATGGCCGCCCCTATTCGCCGGGTCAGCTGGAGACGCAGTTGCGCAAGCACCAGTTCCTGCCGGAGCGCCATGTTGGCGCGCTGTACCAGGTGCCCTCTCAAAAACGTATCTGGATGAAGTCGGCCGGTCTTTTCGAGAGGGTGGGGCGTTATATGCCCACGATGATGGCGGGGGGCGCTTTCATGGTGGAGGCGACCAAGCTGGTCTATCCACCCAAGGGCAAGGTCCAGCGCACGCCTGCGCGCCGTGCCATCGGAGTGCTGGAAGGCATGGCCGAGCCGAGTGCGAAGCCGGTTTGAGATTTATTGTCGGGTCAGCGGAAGCATCGTCCGGAGAGGCAAGTGGAGGCTACATGTCTTTTGTTGTAACCGTAAAGGCATTGAGTTTGAGGGATAAGCATCGCTCTCCTTGATCTCGACGTCGGTCAATCGCGTGCCGCAGTAGTCGGGGCCGTCCGGGTGACCGCCATCCCACGCAGTGTCGTTTACGAACAGTATTCCCAGCGCTGTTTGACCGATCTCCCGCACCCCAAGATTGTCCAGATAATTGTGCTACTCGATGAATTCGCCGCCGAACGTGCCCACCGCCGGACTGGCGGCAAGAACGTCCTGTACGCTGGGGGGCCGCAAAATCGATACCCCTGCACAAACGCAGGGCTCGGTTCGCTCCGAAAGAATCGTTCGATGATCTGCAATTGCATTGCGGCCGGCGCAATCTGGCCCACGTAGAGGCAAACCGTCGCAGGCCCCGCACCACCCATCAATAAAGCCGCTAGCCGCCGGTCCAACCTCACTATACTGTGTTGCGGGGTAGGGAACGGTCTGCTACATCGCCCCTGATTTAGACGTCTTGATCCTTTTCAAGCCGCGCCAACACCCCGGTGACGCGACTTCTTGCGTGCATCCGGCCCTGACTGAACGAGAGGATGGACGTGTCCGAAACCGCTTCGATCTCCACAGGCATTGCCCAGCGATACGCGACAGCCGTCTATGATCTTGCCAAGGATGGCAAAAAGGTCAAAGCCATAGAGGATGATCTTGCATCCCTGACGGACGCCCTGTCGAACGACGATTTCAGCGCCCTGATCCATTCGCCGATCTACACCCGCGAAGAGCAGACCGGCGCGATCGCGGCGCTGGCCGAGAAGATGAAACTCTCCACCATCATGACCAACACGCTGGCCCTGATGGCGCAGAAGCGGCGGCTTTTCGTGTTGCCGCAACTGGTGCGCACGCTGCGCGAGGTCATCGCCACCGACAAGGGCGAGATCACGGCCGAAGTCACCTCCGCCAAGGCGCTGACCAAGGCGCAGTCCGATAAGCTGGTAAAGTCGCTCAAGGCGTCCACCGGCAAGGACGTCACATTGCATACGACCGTCGATGAATCCCTCATCGGTGGTCTCGTCGTCAAAGTGGGCTCCAAGATGATCGACACCTCGATCCGCTCGAAGCTCGATTCCCTCCAGAATATCATGAAAGAGGTCGGATAAATGGGTATCCAAGCAGCAGAAATCTCTGCGATCCTGAAGGACCAGATCAAGAATTTCGGCCAGGAAGCCGAAGTCGCCGAAGTCGGTCGCGTGCTTTCCGTCGGTGACGGCATCGCGCGGGTCTACGGTCTGGACAATGTGCAGGCCGGCGAGATGGTGGAATTCCCCGGTGGCATCCAGGGCATGGCGCTGAACCTCGAAGCCGACAACGTCGGCGTCGTGATCTTCGGCTCCGACCGCGACATCAAGGAAGGCGACACCGTCAAGCGCACGAAATCCATCGTGGACGTGCCGATTGGTGACGGACTGCTGGGGCGCGTCGTGGACGGCCTGGGCAACCCCATCGACGGCAAGGGCCCGATCGAGTCCTCCAAGCGTGGCATCGCCGACGTGAAGGCACCGGGCATCATCCCGCGCAGATCCGTGCACGAACCGATGGCGACCGGCCTCAAGTCCGTGGACGCGATGATCCCGATTGGCCGCGGCCAGCGCGAGCTGATCATCGGCGACCGTCAGACCGGCAAGACCGCCGTGGCACTCGACGCGATGCTGAACCAGCAGCAGGTCAACGACGCCGCAGGCGACGACGAGAGCAAGAAGATGTATTGCGTCTACGTCGCCATCGGCCAGAAGCGCTCCACCGTGGCGCAGCTCGTCAAGAAACTTGAAGAGACCGGCGCGATGGCCTATTGCATCGTCGTCGCCGCCACCGCGTCCGAGCCTGCACCGATGCAGTTCCTCGCACCCTATTCCGCCACCGCCATGGCAGAGCATTTCCGCGACAACGGCCGCCACGCGCTGATCGTCTACGATGATCTCTCCAAGCAGGCCGTGTCCTACCGCCAGATGTCCCTGCTGCTGCGCCGCCCGCCGGGCCGCGAAGCCTACCCGGGCGACGTGTTCTACCTCCACTCCCGCCTGCTTGAGCGGTCGGCCAAGCTGGGCGAGGACGCCGGTAGCGGCTCGCTGACAGCACTGCCGATCATCGAGACGCAAGGCGGCGACGTGTCCGCGTTCATTCCGACCAACGTGATCTCGATCACCGACGGTCAGATCTTCCTTGAAACCGAATTGTTCTATCAG
>JBBSJO010000239.1:0-5598 GCA_038257185.1 Rhodobacterales bacterium
CGAGGGCGCGGCGCCGGTTCCGCCGCTGAACCTTGTCGCTGATTATGCCGGCGGCAGCCTGATGCTGGTGTCCGGGTTGCTTGCGGCGCTGGTCAATGTGCAGCGCGGCGGCGAAGGGCAGGTGATTGATGCGGCGATGGTGGACGGCGTTGCCCTGCTGGGCACGGCGATGACCGGGCTGCGCGCGGCGGGTCTACATAATGGTCCCCGAGGCACCAACATCCTTGATGGCGGGGCGCCCTTTTACGACGTGTATGCCTGCGCCGATGGCGCCTGGCTATCGGTGGCGCCCATCGAACCGAGGTTTCGCGCAGCGTTTCTGGGTATCCTGGGCTTCGATCCTGCGGGCTTCCCGGATCTTGACGACCGCGCGGCATGGCCCGAGGTGCGACGCCTGATCACGGACCGCATCGGCGAACGCAGCCGCGACGAATGGTGCGTCCTGTTTGGCAGCAGCGATGCCTGCGTCACCCCGGTGCTGACCCCGCAGGAGGCCCCGCACCACCCCCATAATGCGGCCCGCAAAATGCATATCCGTCTCGGCGACATCGTGCAACCTGCGCCCGCCCCGCGGTTCGAAAAGACGCCCGCGCCCATGCCCGCCCCGCCCGAAGAGCGACCGGGGGCCGAGGGCATCGCAGTGCTGACGGACTGGGGTATAAGCCCTGCGCGCATCGCGCAGTTAATCGAAACCGGTGCCACCCGCGCGCCGCGACAGCAGGAGTAGCACGCATGGCAGGCCAGTATTTCGAGGATCTCACCATCGACCGCCTCTTCCTCCACCCGTTGACACGCACGGTCAGTGAGGCGGACAACACCACTTTCAGCCTGATGACGATGAACCCGCAGCCACTGCACATCGACGCCCATTTCTCGGAAGGTACCGAATGGGGCCAGCGCCTGTTCAACTCGTTGATGACGCTGGCGATCATGATCGGCATGTCGGTTCAGGACACGACGATGGGAACCACGGTCGGCAACCTTGGTATGACCGATGTGCAGTTCCCCAAACCCGTCTTCCACGGCGACACGCTGCGCAGCGAGACGCGGGTAGTTGCCGCCCGCGAGAGCCGCTCGCGCCCCGATGTCGGAATCGTGGAGTTTGAGCACAGTTGCTTCAACCAGCATGGCGTTCTTGTGGCCCGCTGCCGGCGCACGGCGATGATGCAGAAGCGGAAGCCCGCATGATGCGCTCACTTCTGTTCGTTCCCGGCGACAGCGCCCGCAAGTTCACCCGCGCCCGCGAAGGAGCGGCCGACGCGCTGATCCTCGACCTCGAGGATTCCGTCGCCGCTGCTCAGAAGGATCCGGCGCGCGGGATCACGAAAGAGTTGCTATCGGCAGAGCGCGGCGCGCAGGCTCTGTATGTGCGGGTCAACGCCTTTGACAGCGGCCGGACGCTGGGCGATCTGGCGGCGGTGATGCCGCAGCGGCCTGATGGCATCGTGCTGCCCAAATGCTCGAGTGCTGCCGATGTCGCGCATCTCTCGCACTATCTCGACGCCTTCGAGGCGGCGGCAGGCTTTGAGGCCGGGGGGACGCGGATCATCGGGGTGGCGACCGAGTCGGCGCAGTCGATCTTCGGTTTGGGCAGCTATCAGGGCGCAAGCCCGCGTCTGCTGGGCATCATGTGGGGCGGCGAGGACCTTGCCGCGTCGCTGGGCGCGACAGAAAACAATGTGGAGGGGGTCTTTACCGGTCCCTTCGTCTTGGCGCGCAACCTATGCCTGATGGGCGCGGCCGCGGCCGGAATCCTGGCGATCGACACAGTCAGTACCCGCATCAAGGATCTCGACCTCGTCGAGGCCGAGGCGCGGGCGGCGCGCCGCGACGGCTTCGGGGCTAAGGCGGTGATCCATCCCAGCCATGTTGACATCGTCAACAGCGCCTTCACGCCGACCGAGGTCGAAGCGGCCTGGGCCGAGCGGGTGGTTGCGGCGTTTAGGCAGGATCCGCAGGCCGGCGTCGTGACCCTGGACGGCAAGATGGTCGACAAGCCGCACGAGCGCGCGGCGCAAAAGATCCTCGCGGCGCTTCGACGCTAGGATCAAGAAGCGCCGGGGACGGACGGAACGGGAGGGGAGGCCCGGATAGATGCAGAATTTCACCACAGACAGGCCGGACACGGGCATCTCTGCCATCGTCGCACGCGCGGAGACCACTCTCGTATTCCTATCCGGTATCGCACTGGCGGTCATCATGGTAGTCGTTGTCACCGATGTCACCATGCGCTATGTGCTGCGCAGCCCGCTGGGGTGGAGCTATGACCTGATCGGGACATACCTGATGGTCTGCGTCTTCTTCTTCGCGCTGTCGGACACGCTGCACCAGCATGGCCACATCTCCATCGACATCTTCGCGCACGCGCTGCCGCGGCGGTTCACCCATGCCTCCCTGGCGGTGGGCTACGCCCTGTCATCGGCGCTGCTCGCAATGATCGCCTGGCAGGCGTGGTATCGGACCGATGCCGCCTTTACAGCTAGGAATCTGATCAGCGCCACTGTGCCATGGCCAACCTGGCCGTCATATTTCATGCTGTGCGTGGGATCGCTGCTGATCACCCTGCGCTGCGCGCTGCGCAGCGCCGCCCACGCCGCGTCTTGCATAACCGGGCGTGAAATCGCCGACATGCCACCACCCCCCAACACGGGTGCCAGCGAAGCGGAGCACGGGGAATGACCATCCTGATCGTCCTGATTATCCTGACATTCTTTCTCGTTGTTGGGCTGCCCGTCGCGCTGTCGATGGCTATTTCGGGCGCAACCGGCCTCTACATGTTGGGGGGGATGCAGTTCCTGACCGGCATCTTGCGGACTTCACCCCTGTCCACGGCCAACAGCTACGAGATTATCACCATCCCGATGTTCATACTGATGGCCGAGTTCGTTATCATCTCGGGCGTCGCTAATGACCTCTTCCGCTCTGCCAGCATCTGGGTCGGGCGGCTGCGCGGTGGGCTTGCGATTGCGACGGCATTCGCGGGAGCGGGCTTCGGCGCAATCTCGGGCTCATCGACAGCTGCGGCAGCGACGCTTGCATCTACATCGATGCCAGCGATGCTGCGCGAGGGCTATGACCCCAAGCTGGCGGGGGGCGTGGTTGCCATCTCGGGCACCCTGGCCATGCTGATTCCGCCATCTATTGCTCTGATCCTCTACGGCATTATTGCCGATGTGGCGATTGGTGACCTGCTGATTGGCGGCGTGATCCCCGGATTGATCGTGACGCTGGCTATCGTCCTGACAGTCGTCGCCATCCTACAGGTCGACCCCTCGGCGGCGCCGGCCGGGCGGGCCTATTCGATTTGGGAAAAGCTTGCCTCGCTCCGGACCGTCGGGCCGATGCTACTACTGCTTCTGTCCGTCAGCGGCTCGATCTACTCGGGACTGGCGACACCGACTGAGGCGGCTGGTCTTGGCGCATTCGTCGCCATGCTGATTGCCCTGTGGTCGCGCACGCTAACCCTGAAGGAATTCTGGCACGCGCTACGATCCACTTCGCAGACCAGCTGCATGATACTGTTCATCATCCTTGGTGCGCATGTCTTCGGATATTTTCTCACCTTGTCGCGCGTGACCAACGACCTCAGTGCCTGGATCGGCGCACTGGAGATGCCGGTGACGATGATTATGATCGTCATTCTGATCGGCTACCTGATCCTTGGCTTTTTCATGGATCAGATCGCCATCCTGATCCTGACCGTGCCCGTGATGCTGCCGGTTGTGATGCAGCTTGGCTACGATCCGGTCTGGTTCGGTGTCATGGTCGTCGTCACGGCAGAGGTGGGGATGGTGACGCCGCCGATGGGCATGAACGTGTTCGTCGTGGCCCGATACACGGGAAGACCACTTGGAGAGCTGTTCCGCGGCGTGATGCCCCATGTTTTCGCGCATCTGATCGTCATCGCCCTGTTGCTAGCATTCCCGGCGCTTATCCTGTGGCTGCCCTCGACGATGTGACGATACCGAACAAGACCAACCAACTTAGGGAGAGAGTAAAAATGAGACGACATCTGAAAACACCGCTCGCCGCTGCCGCAATGTGCAGCGTGGCCGCGCTGACGGCCGGGGCCGCCTCCGCCGAAACCCTGCGCGTTGCCGACAGCTTTCCGGTCGGCCACTACATCGCAGAAAACCTAACGAAGGTCTGGATGGATCGGGTCACCGAGCTGACGAATGGGGAGATCGACTTCGAGTATTACCCCGCCGAGCAGATGGGTAAATCGAAAGACCTGATGTCACTGGCCCAGACCGGCGTGATCGATATCGGCTATGCCGGCGTGTCCTATCTGGCCGACAAGCTGCCGCTTGCGGGCGTAGGTGAACTGCCGGAAGCGTTTACCGAAGCCTGCCACGGGACCAACGCGTTCTGGAGCATCGCCAAACCCGGCGGCGTCCTCGATCAGGCGGAACTCGCGCCGCAAGACGTACGCATGCTGTTTGTGATGGTGCTGCCACCCTATCAAGTGATGACCGCCGACAAAGAGATCACCGGCGCCGACAGCTTACGCGGCCTGAAGCTGCGTGCGACGGGCGGTACCAAGGAGATCGCAGTGGAACTGATCGGCGCCACCCCCATTGCGATCCCCGCCCCCGAAACCCGCGAGGCCCTGTCGCGCGGCACAATCGACGGCGTGCTATTCCCGCATTCAAGCGCCTTGCCCTATGGTCTTGCGCCAGAATTGAAATGGGGCACGCAGGACATCAACTTCGGCTCGTTCGTGGCAAGCTATGTCATCAGCGAGCAGCGCTGGCAGCAACTGTCGCCCGAGGTTCAGAAGGCGATGACCGATGCGGCCGAGGAAGCCATCCCCTCAGCCTGCGCCATCGCCGAGGATCTCGATCTCGAAGACAAGCAGAAGATGGTAGATGAGGGTGTGACCTTCGTCTCGCTGCCCGAGGCCGATAAGGCGAAGATCGAGGCCGACCTTGCTGGCATCGGCGAGCAATGGGCGACGGATCTTGACGGCCGGGGCCTTGCTGGCACCGAAATCCTGGCTGCGTTCCGTGAGGCGCTGGAGCAGCAGGCTGGTAACGCGGCCAATTAATCCATCTTTCCCACGTCGTCCGGCCGCTTGCCGGGCGACGCCTTCCTATAGGGATCGGGACCGTCTTGACACACAATCCACACGGTGAAGCCTCGCCCCGCCGTTCGGTGGCTGTCATGGCGGGGATCGTCGTGGCGACGGGGTTCTTATTCAACTTTGTGGCGCGCGGGGTCATCGATACTTATATGGTGTTCATCCTCCCGCTGGAGGCCGAATTCGCCTGGAGCCGCTCGACCCTCACCGGCGTCTACTCTGCCTACCTCGTCGTGGCGGGCCTGATGTCGCCGGTGGCCGGCACATTGCTGGACAGATGGGGTCCGCGCTGGACCTATGGCCTTGGCCTTGCAGTTCTGGCCGGCGGGATGGGCGCAGCGTCAATGACCGGCGCGTTGTGGCAGATCTATCTGTTCCACGGGGTTTGCGGAGGCATTGCCGCCGCCTGTCTGGGCATCGTGCCGGCGGCGGCGCTGATCGGACGCTGGTTCGATCGCAACCTAAGCCTGGCTATCGCCTTTGCCTATGCCGGCTTTGGCTCCGGAATCCTGGTGATC
>JBBSJO010000240.1:0-5579 GCA_038257185.1 Rhodobacterales bacterium
AGTTTCTATTTCAGGGTCACTTATCGGCGATCGCCGATCACTGACGGCATTCACGCGATCTTCGGAAATATCAACGGCCACCACAGGATGTTTCTGCGCAAGCAAAATGGCATTCGCCAATCCGACATAGCCAAGCCCCACGACTGCAATCTTCACTGTGTCATTTCCTGTTTCGTCCCGCCCGCAGTTACCCGACATTCCCCAAGTGGCCCGCCGTATGATGCTAAATCACCTGATTTTGCCATCTGATCAAGTGTCTTGCACCCTGGGCGGCGCTTTACATCGGTGAGGGTCAGCGTCTGCACGGAGTTGCCGCTCGCCGATGGGCCGCTATTCGCTGCGCCAAGCCCAACCTGATGATGGGCTTGGCCCGCTGCATGACCTTCGTCGGCCCAAGGATTGACGCGGCTGTTGCGCGTGGACTGTTGGCTGCAGCACGGTTGGCTTGAGCCAACTTACTGCGTGTCGAGGCCAGAATCGGCCATTTGCTCGGGGTCTGGCAGATCGCGTAAGCTCTCCATCCCGAAGGCCGCGAGGAAGCTTTCGGTGGTGACGAAGGTATAGGGCGCACCGCGGCGTGGCTCGCGGGGGCCGGTTCCGATCAAATCGCGTTCCGACAGCCGCCCGATCAGATCGCGGCTGATCTCGCGCCCGAAGATGTCCTTCAACCCGTCGCGGCTGATCGGCTGGTGGTAGGCAATGGCGGCCAGCACTGCGAGGTTAAAGTCATCCAGATGCAGAACCTGCCCGCCCACATCCGCCGCCGCCCGTATCGCCGGCGCATAGACTGGCTTCGTGCGCAGCGTCCAGGCAGCGCCCACCCGCGCCACGACATAAGGGCGGCCTTCCAGATCGGCGGCCAGATCCTCGATCAGCAGATCGACCGCGGCCCCTTGCCCCACCACCCTTGCCAGATCGTCGCGACCAACCGGCGTAGCGGAGGCAAAAAGCACGGCCTCGATCCGCCGCATCCACTCGCGCCAGCGCAGTTCTGGCGGCAGATCGTCCAGTTCGCGGTCCAGTTCGGCCTCTCTCTTGTCGCGTGCCATGCTCAGATCCCATAAAGTCGGAACGAGTCGCGACCGGTCAACTCGCGCACAGCACCCAGGTCCACCAGCCGATCGCACAGCCGTCGTGCGGCGCGGTCGGACATGAACGTCAGCGCCGCCGGGGCAATGGCATCACGCGTCAGGAACAGATCAACCGCCCGATCCGCCCCCTTGGCCCGGAGCTTCGGGGCCACCGCCTGCAACCGCGCTGCCGCCCTCGCCAGATTGGCAGCCAAAGGCACCGCCTGTCCTGCCGCCGCCACGACGGCCCAGTGACAGGCCAGCCGAAGATCGTGCCCCCGCATCCGTAGATCCCGCGGTTTCAGGGCCAAAGAGAGCAGCGGCAGCAGGTGATTCCGACCTAAGGACTTCGCCAGCACCGTATCGGCCAGGATCAGCGCCGCCGTCTCGGCGCGCGGGGTGTCGGCCAGCACCGCCTCGATCGCCCTCGCCGCCCGGTCTACAGGGTTGCTGCCTGACGCATCGAGGCAGAGCGCAATCTGCTCAGTGGACACTCCGTTCATCACGTTTCCCAGATGCGCAACCGAAATTGGTTGCGCCACGTTGCGGGACCAGTGGCGCAAGATCGCGCCGGCCGGCCCCGGCTGATCGCCGGGCCTCAACAGGTTCACCGCATCGCGCAAGGCCGCCTGCCCCTCACGACGGCCAGAAAAACCAGCACAAACCTCGGCCGCCGCCAGCGCCAACCGATCGCGCCACAGCGCTTGAGGCACCGCCCCCTGCCCAGCCACAAGATGCAGTATGCTGAGCGCCGCGCCCGAGCGAAACGACGCATCCTCAAGGCTCTCCGAGCGAGAAGCCGTGATCCAGCCTGGCAGTGAGGGGATGGTGATTGTGTCGATTGCTGCCTCTGGGCGGGTTTTCGGCATGCCGCCAAGAGTACCCCGCCACGGCGCTTATGCCTAGATATAATCGCAAAAAGCGCCGCTTATTAGAGAAAGCAGCAGTGTCCAATAATCTTGCATTATCGGACATAAAGAGAGTATGCTGGGCGGTGTGGATAAAACACCCGAGAAATCGCCCTCAGAGCCGCCAAACGGTGCCAATTTCCACGAAGGAGACGAGAGCGCCGGGCCAGACGGCGGTTCCCTCACCCTGCCCGCCCATGTCGCGAGTTCCGTCACGCTGGACCGGTTGGTGGAAACAGCGCGGGACTATGCGCGCCAGGCCGCGTCAGAGAACACGCTGAAGGCTTATGCCAAGGACTGGGCGCATTTCGCCCGCTGGTGCCGGATGCGCGGGGCCGATCCCCTGCCCGCCTCGCCACAGCTCATCGGTCTCTACATCGCCGATCACGCCGCCCCGCAGGGAAAGGCCCCTGCCCTCTCGGTCGCCTCGATCGAGCGCCGCCTCTCCGGCCTTGTTTGGGGCTATGCGCAGCGCGGGTCACGCTTGGACCGAAAGGATCGCCACGTCGCCACCGTCCTGGCCGGCATCCGCCGGAAACACGCCCGCCCGCCAGCGCAGAAAGAGGCGATCATGCCGGAAGACCTGCGCGACATGCTGGCCACCCTGCCCCACGATTTGCGGGGTCTGCGCGACCGCGCCATCCTGCTTATCGGTTTCGCCGGGGGCCTGCGCCGCTCTGAAATCGTCAGCCTTGACCATGGGAAGGACGACACGCCCAACTCGGGCGGCTGGATCCAGATCCTCGAAGACGGCGCGCTGATCACCCTGCGCGGCAAGACCGGCTGGCGCGAGGTCGAAATCGCCCTCGGCTCCAGCGACCAGACCTGCCCCGTCCATGCCCTGAGCCAGTGGCTGCATTATGCAAAAATCGACTTCGGCCCCCTCTTCGTCGCCGTCTCGCGTAATGGGCTGAAGGCCACCTCAGAACGCCTTTCCGACAAGCATGTCGCCCGCCTGATCAAGCAAACCGTCCGCGACGCCGGCCTGCGCCCCGACCTGCCCGAGGCGGAGCGCATCCAGCTCTTCTCCGGCCATTCCCTGCGCGCAGGCTTGGCCAGCAGCGCCGAAGTGGACGAGCGCTATGTTCAAAGGCAACTCGGCCACGCTTCCGCCGAAATGACCCGTCGCTACCAACGCCGCCGTGACAGGTTCCGCGTGAACCTGACCAAGGCTGCGGGTTTGTGAGCCGGGCCACGCCGAAGTTTGCACCGTGGCGGCGCGATGTCTAAGCGTCCGGCGAAATCAGCCCAATAGTTGGAAAGTAGGTCAGATAACGGCCGACATCCCGGGTCAGCAACGGAAGCTGCGCGACAGCGGCATGGGCGCCGATGAAAAAATCCGGCAGCACACCCGTCCGCGTCCCCCCTACCCTGCGATACCGAACGAAGACTTTGCCCGCCAGAAACAGTGCAGCCCGCGGAACCGGAACCACCTCGATGCCTGCCTCCTTTAGAAACCCGTCGAGGTCTTCGATGCGGTCGTAGCGAACGGCCAGTTCGGCATAGATCACGTCGTTTATCAGCAGCTGCCCGATCAGACTTGCCGCCTCAAGCCGGGCCAACGACCAGTCCGCCCAAACGGCGTCATCGGTGACCAGGTCCAGAAGGACATTCGTGTCGACAAGGGTCACGCCTCGCCACGCGTCAGGTCCATGATCGCATCCGTGCTCAGACCCTTGCCCGCCTGTCCGCGCAGCCGGGCGAAGCGGCTCGCAGGGCGACTGTCATCAGCGCGCACCAGCACCACGCTGCCATCGGCCACGCGGCGGAATTCGACTTGGCTGCCAGGTGCGATCCCCAGCAGATCGCGCACCGGTTTCGGAATTGTCACCTGGCCTTTGGCTGTAACGGTCGTGCTCATCGTCCCCTCCAGTAAGGATTGCTAAAGTAAAAGTATTACTTCTACTCTGAAGATTCAAGCTTTTGGAAACGCTTGGGTGTTTCTGCCCTGGTTCTTACCCTCGGGACGCAGCCAGATTCTTCCGCCTTAACCAACAATTGCGGTTCGAATTCGTGGAATAGCAGAGACGTGGACTGCACCGCCCGCACCTCCATCGGAGCCGAACGTCGTCAGCCGCTTTTAAGAAACGGTCGTTTATTGATGGCACCTGAAACTGCAAAAAGTCTGTTTTGATGCCATTGATAGGATACGCGCGCGTTTCAACCGAGGATCAGACCCCCCTGCCCCAGTCGCAGGCCCTGAAATCCGCAGGCTGCGCCGAGATCCATGAAGAGCAGGCTTCCGGTGGAAACCGCGCGCGGCCAGTGCTGGCACGGGTGTTGGAACGGATAGGCAAGGGCGATACGCTGGTTGTCGTGCGGATCGACCGATTGGCGCGATCGCTGTCGCATCTCCTCGAGGTGATCGAGCGGCTGGAAGCCAAGGGCGCGTTCTTTCGCTCGATCGAAGATCCCATCGATACTGCATCCCCGCAGGGCAAGTTCACACTGCAGGTCCTGGGTGCTGCTGCCGAGTTCGAGCGCGCCCTGATCCGCGAACGCACCAAGGCCGGGCTTGCCAGCGCGCGTACTAAGGGCCGCGTGGGCGGGAACCCTGGGCTGCGAGCCAAGGATCCGGCCGCGCTGCGCAAGGTGCGGCTCGCACGACAGGACGGATACATGGAGCGCTTAAACGAGACGGCGCAGGACTGGGTGCCCCATGTGCGCCGCCTGCGGCCCGCCATGGCGTGGGAGGACGTGCTTCGCATCATCAACGGCCCCCTGCCCGAGGCCCGGCGCTGGACGCAAAGCCGCCTCCTTCGCGCTGTGAACGCCTATGTCCGCGATGGCTTTCTGCCCGCAACAGTGTTGGCTCGCGCCGAACGACGCGAAACGGACGACCGCCTGCCCGCCATCGTTGCCGCCATCAAGGGCGCGGATCCAGACGCCACTCTTCAGGCGATCTGCACCCGCCTTGAGGGGATGCGCGAGCGCACACCGCGCGGGCGCACAAGCTGGCAGCCGTCATCCGTGAAGATGCTTCTGGAGCGTGCAGAGAGGTTGGGGTTGCTCGACTGAGCATAATAGCCTTGCAAATCTCCCATAGTATGGAGTAATTGCAAGGTATGTACCAACGTCAGACCACTCAGACTGTACTATCCGCCCTCGACAGCCAAGCGGCTGTTGTCTTGTTGGGGCCACGTCAGGTTGGCAAGACCACCTTGGCGCAGGAGATAGCAGAGCAACGCCCATCTGTGTATCTCGACCTGGAGCGCGACGTGGATCGGCAGATCCTGACAGAGCCCGATCTCTACCTGGATGAACAGGCGGGCCGGCTCGTGATCCTGGATGAGGTTCAGCAGATGCCGGGCCTGTTCAAGAACCTTCGTGGGCAGATCGACATGCGACGGCGCAGGGGGTTCCGCACAGGGCAGTTCCTGCTGTTGGGGTCTGCGTCGAATGTGCTGCTGCATCAATCGGCCGAGTCCCTCGCCGGGCGCGTTCGCTATATCGAAATGCCGCCTCTGCTGCTGGACGAAATAGGCCCGGAAAGGTTGAACGACCTGTGGCTGCGTTGTGGTTTCCCGGACAGCTTCCAGGCAGACAGTGACCGCTCCAGCATGAGCTGGCGCGAGGATTTTCTGCGCACCTATCTGGAGCG
>JBBSJO010000241.1:0-5568 GCA_038257185.1 Rhodobacterales bacterium
AGAGGCGATGTCGGGCATCACGCACGCTCTTCTCAACCTGACCCTTTTCCCAGCCCGCCGCCGGATTGCAGAACTCGGGATCGAAGACGTAGTGGCTGGTCATGGCCAAGAACCGCGCATTCACATCGCGCTGTTTACCGACGCCAACCCGGTCGACGGCTGTCTTCATGTTGTCGTAAATACCGCGACCGGGGATGCCCTCAAACACCCGGAATCCATGCCAATGGGCATCGAACAACATCTCATGCGTTTGCAGCAGATAGGCCCGCACCAGAAACGCGCGGCTGTGCGACAGCTTGATATGGGCGACCTGTAGCTTGATACGCTCACCGCCGACATAGGCCCAGTCCTCACTCCAATCGAACTGGAAAGCTTCGCCTGGCGCAAACACCAGCGGCACAAAAGTCCCGCGATTTGTCGTGTGATGCGCGCGCTGCCGTTCACCCTTCCATTCCCGCACGAAGGCTGCAACACGCTCGTAAGAACCGTCATATCCAAGCTTCACAAGATCAGCATGCATCAGCTTGGCCGTTCGGCGCTCCTTGCGTGATTTGCGCTGATCAGTCGTCAGCCTTAGAATGTCCCACATCTGCAAAGTAGAAGTGTCACACTTCCCTGTCGATCAAGCAGGATTGGAGTGTGGCCGTGGGATTGATCATCATGAGCGAACGCAAACTGAACCGCATTGAAGTCCTGAGCCAGGTGACACGTGGTGTCCTGACGGCTATGAGCGCTGGCAAGGTTGTGCCATATCGGGGTTAGTGGTGATCACCTTCTTGCCCCGCACAACGCCTTGTAATCCCATGACCTGCATCAACCTCTCCACCGTGCAGCGGGCGATGTCGTGCCCTTCGCGGCGCAACTGATGCCAGACCTTGCGCGCGCCATATCTGCCTCGGCTGCCATCGAAGGCCTGCTTGATCGCCGCCATGTCCAGTTGATCCTGTCTGGCCCGGTCCGATGCCCGGCCGGGATCACGCTCCATAGCCTTGAAGGCATAATACGTCGATGGTGCGATCTCCAGAACCCGGCAGATCGGCTCGACACCATGGACATGACGGGGATCGTCGATGAATACGATCATTTGCGAAACGGGCGGTCGAGCTCCGCCGCTGCGAAATATGCGCTGGCCTTCTTCAGGATCTCGTCGGCCTGGCGCAGTTCCCTGACCTCGCGCTCCAGTTCCTTGATCCTGTCCTTCTCGGCACCCGTCAGACCGCCACGTTGACCGGCATCACGTTCGGCCTGCTGACACCAGACGCGCAGGCTATCGGGCGAACAGCCAAGCTTCGGCGCGATGCAGGAATCGGTGTATACGCCTTGCAAGAACATTATTTCGTCGTCATTCCCGCCTATACTGTTTAGGGAAAGCATATTTCGGGCAAGAGCTTTACATCAGGAACAAGCAGAATGAGCACACAGGGTCAAACCGCCAAACTGGGCGCGGCTGAATTAACCGCTGTCCGAGGCGAAGGGCGCGGGTTATACATCACTGTGGCAATCTTCAGCTTCTTTGTGAACATGCTGATGCTGACCGGACCCCTTTACATGCTCAACGTCTATGACCGGGTACTGGGCAGTCGCAGCCTCGAAACCCTGATCGCGCTCAGCGTGCTGGTGGCGTTCCTGTACGGCATGATGGGAATTCTGGATTTCGTGCGTGGCCGCGTGATGGGTCGCATTGGCGCGCGGTTTCAGGCCCGGCTGGACCGCCGCGTCTTTTCCGCATCCCTGCGCGCCAGCAACCAAAGCCGCCCGCCAGAGGAAGCCCGCACCGCCCTGCGCGATCTCGAAGCGGTGCAGCGTCTGATCACGTCGCCCGCGCTGATGTCCGTCTTTGATCTGCCGTGGACGCCCCTGTTCTTTATGGGAATCTTTATTTTTCACCCGGCGCTAGGCATCATGGCCCTGATCGGCGGCGCGGTGCTGATCGTTGTGGCGCTCGCCAATCAGGTGTCGACGAAAAAGCCGCTTGAAGCCGCCAATGCTGCGTCCTTTCAGTCCGAAGCGCTTGGCGCCCAAATCCGGGGCGAAAGTGAGATGGTCCATGCCCTTGGCATGCGCGGTTCTGCGTTTGATCGCTGGCAAATCGCGCGGACTGCGTCATTGGACGCCACCATGGGGGCGGCGGATTCCGCTGGCACCTATACCGCGATGACCCGGACGTTTCGCCTGTTCTTGCAATCGGCGATGCTGGGTCTGGGCGCGCTTTTGGTGCTGGAAGGCCAGTTGACGCCTGGCGCGATGATCGCAGGGTCGATCCTGATGGGCCGCGCCCTTGCCCCGATCGAACAGATCGTGGGCCAATGGGCGGCGTTTCAAAAAGGCCGCGAAGGCTGGACCCGCCTGTCGCGCCTGCTGGGATCCGTGCCAGAGGATCCCGCCCGCACCGCCCTGCCTGCCCCCCGCGCAATCCTGACTGCCGATAGCATCACGGTCGTCCCGCCGGGTGAACGGCAGGCCAGACTGCGGATGATCAGCTTCGAGGTGCGGCCGGGTCAGGCCATCGGCGTCATCGGCACGTCAGGAGCCGGCAAATCGACGCTGGCGCGTGCGCTGACCGGCGTGTGGCGGCCTGCGAGTGGCAAGATCAGGCTGGATGGGGCAGCGCTGGAGCAATACGACGCGGACACGCTGGGTAAATACATCGGCTATCTGCCGCAGCGGGTGCAGTTGTTCGACGGTACGATCAAGGAAAACATCGCCCGCATGTCGATGACCCCCGACGATGCCGCCGTGGTCACCGCCGCCAAGAAAGCCGCCGCCCACGAGATGATCCTGAAACTGCCCGAGGGCTACGACACCCGCGTCACCGCCGCCGGCGGCCGGCTGTCTGGTGGTCAGATGCAGCGCGTCGGGCTGGCCCGCGCGATGTACGGCGACCCGGTGATCCTCGTGCTAGACGAACCCAACAGCAACCTGGACAACGACGGGTCCGTCGCCTTGAACAATGCCATCCGCATCGCCAAATCCGAAGGGAAGGCGGTCTTCATCATGGCGCACCGGCCTGCCGCGATTCAGGAATGCGATATGTTGCTGGTCATCGAAAACGGTGCGCGACGGGCGTTCGGTCCCAAGGACGAGGTCATGCGCGACGTCCTGCACAATGCGCAGCAGATCACGTCCACCGCCGGTCAGTCGGCGGGCGTCCAATGACTGATCCGCATATTACCAGCCGCTGGTCCGCCGCGAAGCCGCTGATTACGGGCACGCTGGCCGTGGCCGTCCTGATGGGCGGTTTCGGCACCTGGGCCGTCTTCGCCAACCTGACCGGCGCCGTCATCGCTCCTGGCCAGATCGAGGTGGACCAGAACCGCCAGATTATCCAGCACCCAGACGGCGGTGTCGTCGATGACATCCTGGTCCGCGAAGGCCAGACTGTCGCCGCGGACGACCTGCTGATTCGGCTTGATTCGTCCAACATCGTCAGCGAACTGGCTGTGGTCGAAGGCCAGCTTTTCGAGCTTCTGGCCCGCCGTGCGAGGTTCGAAGCGGAACGCGATGGGGCCAAGGCACTGACCTTTGATCCGATCCTGCTGGACGCGGCGAGTGAGGCCGCCGAGCTGATGGACGGCCAGTCCCGCCTGTTCGAGGCGCGGCTGGACAGCCTGTTGCAGGCGACCAACCAGTTGAACCAGCAGGACATGCAGATAGGCAGCCAGATCGACGGGATCACGGCGCAGCAGACCGCCATGATCGAACAGACCGCCCTGATTGAGGAGGAACTCACCGATCAGCAAAGCCTGCTGGACCGGGGTCTGGCGCAGGCCAGCCGCGTGTTGGCTCTGCGCCGCGAGGCCGCGGCCATGAAGGGCCGTGTCGGCGAACTGATCGCGCGGGCCGCACAGGCCGCCGAACGCCGGACCGAGATCGCGATACAGATCCTTGGTCTGACCATCACCCGCCGCGAAGAGGCGATCACCCGCCTGCGCGATCTGCAATACAACGAGCTGGAACTGTCCGAGCGCAGGCGCACTCTGCGCCAGCAGCTTGACCGACTCGACATCCGCGCACCGCTCAGCGGTGTGGTCTACGGCCTGACGGTCTTTGCACCACGGTCGGTGATCCTACCCGCCGATCCGTTGCTATATCTGGTGCCGCAGGACCGGCCATTGGTAATCGCCACACAGGTGCAGGTCACGGACATCGACCAGATCCATCTGGGTCAGGACGTGATCCTGCGTCTGTCCGCCTTTGACCAGCGCCGCACGCCGGAACTGACCGGGTACATCACGCAGGTCTCCGCCGATGCGTTCCAAGACCAGCAATCCGGCGCATCCTTCTACCGTGCCGAGGTGCAGATAGACGACGGAGAAATCGATAAGTTGCCCGCAGGCATGACCCTGATCCCCGGCATGCCGGTCGAGGCCTATGTGCGCACCGCAGACCGCACACCGATGGATTATCTGCTGAAACCGCTGGCCGATTATTTTGCCAAGGCATTCCGCGATTCGTGATTGCCGCGCTGCCCTGCCCCGAAAGGTCTATGCTTGGTCCGTGGAACAGTCATTACCTGTGGTACCAGCTGAATGAGAGAAGCTGAGGTTGTATCCCCAAAAAAAACGCAGGTAATTGGTCTCGCGTAACCGTTGTGGGGAACTACACAGGTATCGTGTCGTCTCTTATCCGTTATGCGAGCTTTTGGTTATTAGCTGTAAACATCCGCCGAGGGCCGTCTGGCTGTTTGGTGGGCTAAGCGTTTATCGAGTGTCCTTATGGACGCACACGAAGACACCCGCCGCCGTATTCAAGTTTTGTCGGTCTGTGATACCGGCCGCCGTCGCCGTTGGTCGGATGATGAGAAGGTTCGGATCGTTGAGGAAAGCCATTGCGATGGCGTGACATTGGCGGAATGCGCACGTCGCCATGACATTCCGCGATCACAGCTTTACGATTGGCGATATAGGCACAAGAATAGGCTGCTTGGGGCTGACCTGCGATTTTTGCGCGTTCTTCAAGTCGAAGACGGTTCTGGCGCTGAGGATGTTCCAGCGCCGCCAGCGCCGAATCCCAAAGGCGGCTCGGGAAAAACGACCATTGCCACGAATCTTGCCCGTTCGCTGCATAAACGCGGCCATAAAGTTTTGATAGTCGATTCCGATCCGCAAGGCAGCGCCCGCGACTGGCATGCGGCCAACGAAGAGAACCCCCTCACCCTCGTCGCCCTAGATCGTGCAAACAACGTCAAAAGCCTGCCGGATGTCGCTGCCGCCTACGATTTTGTCGTGATGGATGGCGCGGCGAAGCTGGAGGACATGATCGCCGCGAGCATCAAGATCGCCGATTTTGTGTTCATTCCGGTCACACCCAGCCCCTACAGCAGGTTGCCTTTGACTTGAATCGTCAGGGATTCCTATTTGATCACTTGTCTGATTCACTCCCCGCAGGAGGTGACGGATGGGCAAACCCTACTCGATGGATCTTCGCGAACGGATCTCACGCTACATTACCGCTGGTCATTCGCGACGGACGGCGGCGCGGGTGTTCGGGGTCAGTGCCAGCACTGCCGTCAGGCTTGCCGCTGAATATCGCGACCGCGGTGCGGTCACTCCAAAACGTCAGGGCCGC
>JBBSJO010000242.1:0-5519 GCA_038257185.1 Rhodobacterales bacterium
AAGGCGGCGACGGCAACGACAGCCTCGACGGCGGCGGCGAGAACGACATGCTTTCGGGCGGCGACGGCGACGACTTCATGATGGGCGCACAGGGCGACGATACCCTGGACGGCGGCGCGGGCATCGACACGATGACCGGCGGCGCGGGGCAGGATACCTTCCTGAACGTGAACGCAGGCGACAATATCGATGGCGGCTCCGGCCCGGTTGATTTCGACACCCTCGATCTGCGTGGCTCCAACGTGCCGGGCGGTCGGTTCGAGATCACTTACACCACCACGGACCGCGAAGACGGCTTCGTCACCTACTTCGACGAAGACGACAATACCGTGGGCGACCCGCTGACCTTCGTGGAGATCGAGAACGTCATCCCCTGTTTCACGCCTGGCACCCGGATTGCGACCCCCAAGGGCGAGATCCGCGTCGAGGAACTGCAGGTCGGCGACCGCGTCATCACCCGCGACAACGGCATTCAGGTGATCCGCTGGGTCGGTGCCCGCGCCATGTCCGGTGCCGAGCTGGAGCGTGCGGCGCACCTCAAGCCGGTCCTGATCCGTCAGGGTGCGCTTGGCAACGATCTGCCCGAGCGCGACATGATGGTCTCTCCGAACCACCGCGTGCTGGTGGCCAACGACAAGACCGCGCTCTACTTCGAGGAGCGTGAGGTTCTGGTCGCGGCCAAGCACCTGACCGGTCTGGACGGCGTGGACGTGGTGGATGTGTCGCACACGACCTACATCCACATCATGTTCGACCGCCACGAGGTCATCCTGTCCGACGGTGCCTGGACCGAAAGCTTCCAGCCCGGCGATCAGACCCTTGCGGGGATCGGGAATGCGCAGCGCAACGAGATCCTGGAAATCTTCCCGGAACTCGCGACTGCCGAAGGGATCGAGGGCTACGCCTCCGCCCGCCGGTCGCTGAAGAAGCATGAAGCGAAGCTGCTTACCAAGTAGGGCAGCGCATCGCGCAACGAAATATGCAGCTGCTTGCGGGGGACTGCCCCGAAGGCGACAAGAAACGGAGCAGGCAACTGCTCCGTTTTTGTTTTTGGGCGTCTCAAGATGCCGGGTGACGCTGAAAGAGGGTTGGTGTAGGCAGGCCGGATGAATGATGAACAAGACTTGCTGACGACCCTTGCCGCCCATGAGCGGCGCATCTGGGATGCGCTTGTGGAGGGCGACGCCGCGACGGATGCCGCCCTGCTGGCCCGCGATTTTCTGGGCGTCTACCCGGATGGCTTTGCCGACAAGGCGCAGCATCTGGGCCAGCTGGACGAGGGTCCCTCCATCGCTTCATATGGGCTCACTGAGACGCGGCTCATGCGCCTTGGCCCTGATCATGCAGTGCTTTCCTACAAGGCTGCATTCGAGCGGGCGAGTGGCGGATCGGAACGGATGTATGTGAGCTCCATCTGGCGTCGGGATGGGGACGGATGGATTAACGTATTCAGTCAGGACACCGACGCACACGGCTGATCCATCTGGGCATCAGGTCGCAGCACCCCGGTGCCAGGCGTTCCAGTCTTCGGGCGTGTCGAGGTCCAGCCGGGCGCGACTGCCGGGCAGGGGGACCAACTGCACCCTGTCGCCCGCGAAAGCCACCACTTCACTCCCGCCGCTGTCGCCTTTGAGGGTGGCGATCCGCCCGAACAGGTCGGCATGGAACATGATCGGATGTCCGGGAGCGCCTTCGTCCGTGGCCCCGCGCCAGACGAGAGTATCGCTTTTCAGATCGACCGCTGCGGCGACGCGGTGCAGATCGTCGGCGGTCAGGGCAGGCAGGTCGCCCAGCAGCACCATGGCGCAGGTCGTGCCGACAGGCAGTGCCGCAAAGGCGGCACGCAGGCTGGCGTTCATTCCCTCCGCTGCATCGGCCACCGGGAGTGGCGTGACGTCAAGGTCCTCCAGCACGCCGTAGCGCGGGTGCGGGTGCGGGGGCAGGGCGACGATGACCGGGCCATCCGTGACGGCACGCGCCATCTGTGCCTGCCGCCGCAGCAGGGGCAGTCCCTCGACCTGCTCCAGCAATTTGTCACGCCCTCGCATGCGCGAAGACTGACCCGCTGCCAGCAGGATGATCGGATAATCGACGCGGCTCATGTTGCCAGCCTGAAACCGATGCGGCCGAAGGGCAAGGGCGTCGGGATCACCCCCGCATCCGGGCCCCTTCCGCGTCGAAAAGCGGGGTCGAGATGACTGTCGCCGGGCGCATCTTGCCCAGGATCTCGATCTCCACCTTCACGCCATCCTCCGCCCGGTCGCGCGGCAGGAACCCTTGCGCCACCGATTTCGACGCAAAGTGCGAATAGCCGCCGGAAGTGCAGAACCCTACGACCTCGCCGTCCAGCCAGATCGGCTCGTAGCCGTGCACGTCCGCGTCCTCGGCTTCCACCTCGAAGGCGACGAGCTTGCGGGCGGGGGGCGTGGCGCGCTCCGCCTCTGCCGCGTCGCGCCCGATGAAGGGGGTGGTCTTCTTGAAACTGATGAAACGGTCCAGTCCGGTTTCGGCAGCGGTGTAGTCAGGGGAAAACTCCGACATCCATGAGCCGAAGAACTTGTCGAGCCTGAGCGACATCATCGCGCGCATCCCGAAGGGCACCATGCCGTGGGGCTTGCCTGCTTCCCAAAGCACGGTCCAGAGCGCGCGCTGGCCCATCGGATCGCAGTAGATTTCATAGCCCAGATCGCCGGTGTAGCTGACCCGCTGCACGATGCAGTCGACCATGCCGACAGTCATGCGGCGGACGTCGAGGAACTTCATTTCCGAGATGTCTGTGCGGGTGCAGGCCTGTAAGACGTCGCGCGCCTTGGGACCCGCGATCTGAAATCCGGTGCGGCGGTCCGAGATATTTTCCACGTCGACACCGTCCTCCAGGTGACTGACGAACCAGCGATAATGGAAAGATTGGCTGCCGTAGGACGCGGTCAGCTGGAAAGTCTGCTCGCCAAGGCAGGAGATCGTGAAGTCGCCGATCAGCTTACCCTTCTCCGACAGCATCGGGGTAAGGCTCAGACGTCCGGGTTGCGGTACCCGGCCCGCCATGATCCGGTCCAGCCAGGCGCGGGCCTTGGGGCCCGTGACCAGATATTTGCCGAAGTTCTGTACTTCGTTGATGCCGACACCCGTTCGCACACCCTTGACCTCGCGCGCCGTGGCCCCGAAGGCATCGGAGCGGCGGAAGGAGGGCGTCTCGAAAGTCGGTTCATCGCCTTGCGCGAAGTAGTTCGCGACTTCCAGTCCGTACTGCTGGCCCCAGACGGCGCCCATGCCGGTGAAGATGTCGTACATGGGCGTCGTGCGCAGCGGTCGCGCGGCGGGCAATTCCTCGTTGGGATAGGAGACCGAGAAGCGTTTCTGGTAGTTCTCGATCACCTTGGGCAGGGTGTAGCCCGGCGAGATCCACGGGCCGAAGCGGGCCACGTCCATCGCCATCACGTCGCGCTCGGGCTCGCCTTCGATCATCCATTGCGCCAGCGTCAGGCCCACACCGCCGCCCTGACTGAAGCCCGCCATGACCCCGCAGGCGGACCAGTAGTTGCGCACGCCCGGCACCGGTCCTACCAGCGGGTTGCCGTCGGGGGCGAAGGTGAAGGGGCCGTGGATCACGTTCTTGATGCCCGCACGCTCCAGATCGGGGAACCGCTTGTAGGCAAAGGTGATGCTTTCCTCGATCTTGTCGAAGTCATCCGCGAGCAGGTCCTGCCCGAAGCTCCAGGGCGTGCCGTCAACGGCCCAGGGGCGGCAGGTCTGCTCGTAGAACCCGATGCAGAGGCCGCGGCCTTCCTGCCGCAGGTAACTTTCGCCCGCGGGGTCCATGACGTGCGGGTGCTCCTTGCCGTCCTTCATCATGTCCACGATCAGCGGCACTTCCTCGGTCACCAGATACTGGTGCTCCATCGGGTGCAGCGGGAAGTAGAGCCCCGCCATCGCGCCCACCTCGCGCGCCCAGAGGCCGCCTGCGTTGATCAGGTGCTCCGTGTGGATCGTCCCCTTGTCGGTCACCACGTCCCATGTCCCGTCGGGGCGCTGGTTCGTTTCGGTCACCATGCAATGCGTCTCGATCGTTGCCCCGCACATCTTGGCGGCGCGCGCGTAGGCGTGGGTGGTGCCGGAGGGGTCGAGGTGCCCGTCGAGCGGGTCGTAAAGCCCCCCGATGATGCCGTCGAGGTTGGTCACGGGGGCGATCTTGGCAATCTCCTCGGGTCCCACGATCTCGGTATCGAGCCCCATGAAGCGGTGCTTGGCGCGCTCGGCCAGCAGCATGTCGAAGCGGTCCTGGTTGTCCGCGAGCGTCACGCCGCCCACGTGGTGCAGCCCGCAGGACATGCCCGTGATCTCCTCCAACTCCTTGTAAAGCCGGATCGTGTAGCCCTGAAGGGCAGCCATGTTGGTGTCGCCGTTCAGCGTGTGAAACCCGCCCGCCGCGTGCCATGTGGAACCGGAGGTCAGTTCCGAACGCTCGACCAGCATCACGTCCTTCCACCCCAGTTTGGTCAGGTGATAGAGGACGGAAGCGCCGACGACGCCGCCGCCGATGATCAGGGCACGGGTAGAGGTTTGCATGACAGACTCCGATCTGGTTTGCCCGGACACTGCGTGGGTAAGGCGGCCATTTCTGGCCAGATAACGACAGTTCCTGTCGCATGCAGGGTCAGGTGGCAAGGGCCGGGTCAAGGGGCCGCAATCATGTCTTGACCTGTCGCCTGCCGTATACGCCGATCCAACCTGCCTCAATCTCATGAAAAGGATTGCATTGGCGCCCGCCTTTTGCGCACTAGTTTTGGATCATGAATTTCGCAAAATTTCTCCCCACGACATATCTGCGCAAGGCGCGCGAATATACCCGCAAGCTCTGGGTCAGGGTCGTGATCATGGGGCTCATGGCCTTTGTGGCGCTCGGCCTCACCCAGCTGATCGAGCCGCTCGTGCCCGACAAGATCGCGACGACGCTGACCGGGTCCGCCGCCGACCGGATGCTGCAGATCATCGCCGACGCGATGCTTTCGGTCACGATCTTCTCCATCACGGTCATGGTCACGGTCTACCGGTCGTCCTCTACCCAGTGGACTCCGCGGGTGCACCGGCTGATCATCCAGGACCGCACCACCCAGAACACCATGGCCGTCTTCATCGGGGCATACGTCTATGCGCTGGTGGCGATCATCATGCGCGAACTCGGCATCTACGTCGACGAACGCGCCCTGGTGCTTTTCGTGATGACGGTGATCGTGCTCATCGTCATCGTCGTCTCCCTGATCCGCTGGGTCCTGCATCTGCAGACCTTCGGCAGTCTCATCGACACCACGCGGCAGGTGGAGAAGACGGCGCGCGCGCAGTTCGAGGAACGGCTCAAGAACCCCTGCCTCGGCGCCAATGCCTTTACCGGCGATTTGCCGGAAGAGGCTGAGGCGATCAGGGCGGAGCAGAGCGGCTACATCAAGTATCTCTTTCCCGAAGCGCTTAACGAGGCGGCGGAGAAGCACGGCGTCGATCTGTACCTCACGCGACAGATCGGG
>JBBSJO010000243.1:0-5506 GCA_038257185.1 Rhodobacterales bacterium
CTGTTGGGTGCCACGGCAATGACGGCCTGTGCCGCGCCGCAGGGCGTGTCGCGCTCCGGTGCGTCGCTGGTTCCCGCCTCGATCGGGCAGAACGACAACCTGCGCCGCGGTGCGCCGCCACCCGCATCGGCCGCCGATATGAAAATCAATCTGGTCAGCCTTGAACCGACAGCCGACGGCGAAGTCACCGGTCTGCGCGGCGGGGCGCTGAAGGAAAGCGCGCTGAGCTACGGCAGCCAGATGGGCTACGCGCGCCGCGCCTATGAAATCGCCGGTCGCCTCGAGCAGAACACCGCCCCCCTGTCGACCGCCTTCGATTTCAACCGGGTTGTCTCCGTCGCCCCGATCGGCGCCGGTGTCATCGTCCCGCCTGTCGTCTCGGCTGCGTCTGATGCCTTCATCGTGGATGCGTCCGGCACCGAGGCCAGCTTGGCCGACGAATACCTCACCATCCTGCGCCCGGGCAAGATCTCCCCGGTGACGCCCACCTGGCGCGACTACCTGGTCTTCACGGCGCCGACGCCTGACGAGCCGACCCGGACTCTGATGCCGACCACGCAGCAGGAGCTGGCCTTTTTCTAGGCTTCATTCGACAGCGGCTTCGACGCCGGCCGCGATCTGGCCGACGCCGAGTTTGCGGACCGCATGGCGCGCTTGCACCGCGCCGTCACCGGCATGTTGCATTCCTGATCGTTCACCCGCGATGTCGATCTCGATGATGCCAACGGCTGGCGCAGAATCTATGTCCAAAGCGGCATCATCTTCACTGTTGCGATCAAAAATCTCTAACGGCAGGAAAAATGCATCTCTTGTTGCGCTACCGCCAAACCGGGCGATGCCTTCGGTGTCACCACAGACCACGACCCGCGAGGCAGATGATCTGCGCCTCTACGCGGTTTTGCGCAGCGACATTGCGATGTCACAGGGCAAATGCATTGCACAAGCGGGACACGCTTTTGTCGATGCACTGATCAATGCGATGGATACGCCCGACGGCCGGTCCTACGCCTCTCTCAAGCCAGGCACCAAGATCACGCTCGATGGCGGATCTTATTCAGCAATGATGCAGCTTCTGCATGATCTCGCGGTTGCCGGCATCCCTCACGTGACCATCATCGATAGCGGCCACATCGAACTGCCCGATTTTGACGGCAGTCCTGTGATGACCGCCATCGGCATCGGCCCATTGCCGCGCGCCGCGGCACCCCGTGCATTGCGTCGACTCAAATTATGGTCGGGCAGGCCGCTGGCACACAGCCTTGGGGGTCAGATGATGGACCCATAATCCCAATCCTTCAGACGCAATTCATCCGGCAACGGACATTCAAAGCCTGAACCACGAACACCTGATTGGAAAACACATGACCCCTGCAACAAACATCAACACTGACATCGCCACAATGACCAACGCGGCGTTTGACAACATGCTGTCTCAGCTCGCGCGGCCCATCGTCGATGAGGCAAAGGCCACCTTGAAGCTGGCACAGTTCGACGAGACGTCACCCGATCTCTATTTCGAGCAGATGGGGCTCGTTGAGAAAACGGCGTACATCACGCATCGCACCGTGCTGAAGCGCTTCATCCGCATGCTCGCCCATTTGCAGAAGGCGGATCGCGCGACGACCGCCGACGGGCTTGCCGGCGATGCCGCACGCAACGCAGCGCACGCGCGCCGGGCCACGCGGGCCGCGACCATCACACAGCTGATCGCGCTGCGCCGCGCCGGAAAGGTCTGGTCGGCGTCACAGTATCGCATCGCGCAGAGCCAGACCGAGGCCACCCAGCTGCCGGAGGTGTTGGCGGTGACCCTGCAGGATGCGCTGGAAGCACTCTGGAGGGTCGGTTTCTGTGCGGATCAGCCTGACGCCTGGTTTGCCGGCCAGGGGATCGTGACAAAGGCTGATTACCTGGTGCACCGCGCGCAGCTGAAGCAGGTTTCGCGGGATATGGCCGACCTGCAGGTTGCCGATCGCATCATCATGCGGACCAAGGGCCAGGCATTGCACTGGGGCGACCGCGCCTATGCTCAGTCGCAATCCGCCCAGAGGGCCACGACGATCACGGCCCTGATTGCCCTGCGGCGGGCCGGCAAGGCGTGGTCATCGCATCAGGCCGCACGGGCTCTGGATGCAAAAGCGCAAGGCACTGACGCAGCCTGATGCCTCCTGCGGCGGCGGATAGGGTCGCCGCCGCAGAATCCCACTGCATGCGCAAAAGGCAGGCGGCAGATTATCTCTGTCGCCAATATCCATCATTTTTCGACGACAGCTATGTCTTGGTCAGATGTGGGTCATGCTTTCGCCACTCTTTGCATTCTCTGCTGATGAGGAACCGTTTTCAGAGTGAATGCACATGCCAATTACCCAAAGCACGACATCCATCGATATCATCAAGTTTGGCGCTCCCGCGACATCCGAGAGCTGGTACATCTCGGACTGGCCGGCAGGGCAGTCGAAAATCATGGCATGGTCGCCCAACAACGTCAAAGCCCAGGCCGACGGCAGTGTCCAGTTCACGCTGTCCGCTGCACCCGCAGGATCGCCTTACCCGTACCTGGGCGGCGAGATCCAGTCCGCCGAGTCGGCGACGACCGGCACATGGTCCTGGACCGCACAGGTGCCAGATATGGAAGAGGGTGCCGTCTTCGGCATGTTCACCTACAAGGCCGATTGGAAGAACGACCCCTGGATCGAGTTCGACTTTGAATTCGTCGGCGCTGATACGACCCGGGTCCAGCTGAACATCCACATGGAGACAGCCACGGGCGAGCGCGTCACACTGGAACAGGCCAACAACTGGGTCCCGGTCATGGTCGATCTGGGGTTTGATGCAGCACTCGGATCGCACACCTACGAGATCGTGGTAACCGGGACGGAGGCGATCTTCCTCGTCGATGGGGCGATCGTCGGGCGCTACGGCGCTGCGGACATGCCTTATGGCACCTGGACCACCGGCGAGATGAAGGGGTTTGCCAACCTGTGGTGCGTCGATCCGGGCCTGGAGCACTGGGCGGGCGAGTGGAACTATTTCGGTACGCCTTTGGTGGCGACCGTATCAGCCATCGATGTGCAGCCTGGCGTGCTGGGCGACTTCGGGCCTGATGCAGGTGAGCCGGTTATCGTCGGACCTGAACCAGCCGACGACATGGACAACGATGTTTTCGGGACCGACGGCGACGATATCCTCGATGGAAAAGGCGGCAACGACAGCATTTCCGGCGGCGCAGGCAACGACACACTGTTCGGCGGCACTGGCGATGACACGCTTGACGGTGGCGCGGGGAATGACCTCCTCTTCGGTGGCGACGGCACCGATACGCTGATCCTCGACGCAGGGCAGGATGTGCTTGACGGTGGTGCGGGCTTTGACTGGTTGCGTGCTGATGGGCCCACCGCCATCACCGTGGATCTGGCAAAGACCGGAATTCAGACGACGGGTTATGGCAAGGACACCATCGTGAACATCGAGAACGTGATGGGCGGATCGGGTGCCGACAAGATCTATGGCAACGGTGGCAACAACATGATCGTCGGCAGGGATGGCAATGACCTGATCCACGGCCGCGGTGGCGCCGATGTTCTGGTCGGCGGCATGGGGCGCGACGTCCTTTACGGCGGATCGAACGACGGCAGGACCGACGTCTTCGTCTTCAACACTGTCAAGGAGTCTTCGGTCGGTAAGCAGCGCGATGTGATCCACGACTTCGCCTCAGGTATCGACAAGATCGACCTGCGCGGCATGGACCCAAAATCGTTTCTCTCTGGGGATCAGAGCTTTGAATACAGCGGATCGACGGCCAAAGCCTATTCCGTCTGGCAAGTTTACAGCCGGTCAGATGTCATCGTGCGGGGCGACGTGAATGGCGACAAGATTGCCGACTTCGAGATTCAGCTCACAAACCTGGCGTCCTTGACGATGAACGACTTCCTGCTCTGACACCCCGCGTCAAAACGCCTGCATCGGGCCATTCATAAAACGCATTTTTCATGCTATGTCTGGCCCATGCAAGAGTGGGGTTGGGCGTTATGAACGACAAGGAAACCTTGGCGAAGTCAGAGTCGGACGCTGAAACCGATACTGCCAGACGTGCATCATTTATGCGCAACGCAGCCGCTATGGCACATTATCTGAACGGGACGCCGGCGCGTAAAAAGCCCACCGTGCGCAAGTTGGACAATCTGGGCCCAGACGCAACCGAATAAGCCGAACGGCAGAAAGGCCGCCCAAGGGGCGGCCTTTTTTATTTCGTCGGATCACTGTGATCAGACTGCGGCTTCGCGCGCAATCGCGTCGATCATACCGCGCTTGATGCCGATATCGGCCAGATCCCGATCTGTCATGCCGTTCAGCTCGTCGCGGACCTTTTTGAAGGTTGTCTGTGCAGCGCGCCGTTCACTCTTTGCCCGGCGCCAGGCCTGAAGACGACCGCTGAGGGCAGAGGCCATCAGAATGAGCAGGTTTGCTTCAACGGCTGCCCGATTGTTGGTGTAGGCGCTCTGGATGAAATCCTGTGGCCCTGCGCCAGTGTGTTCGGTCTTCACAGCGAAGCACCTCGTGAGATGTTACGGATCATGTCGCGGGTAATGCCGATGTCCCGCAAGTCGCGGTCACTCAGCGCGTTGAGGGCGCGCTCTGTTTTGCTCTGCAACATGCGCAGGGAGACCCATTCGCGGATCAGCGCAAGGCGTGATGCCATGGAAAGGGCATTCGCTGCGGATGAGGCCGCAGCGCCATCGTTGTGCGTGGTCTCATAGGAAATGGAGGTCATAAGTGCGTCTTTCAAAGTCTGGTATCTGGTGTTTTCTGCATTGCAGCATAATCATAGATCGGTGTGAATTTACACCCCGTAACCATGTTGATTGCGCATGGCGGCCATGATTTGCGCGAAACCCGAGGCTTGTCGACCTCTGCCGACAGCGCATATTTCACATCCCCATTTGGGCTTGGCCCTCTGCCGTCACCCTTCTCGGGCTGCCGGGCAGACAGCCGACGCCCACCATCAGCGTATCTGTGAAAAAATGATTAACCACCTTGTTCGATTGTGAAAAACAGATAGAATCATGATGAACCTTAGCTGTGCCTGACGGGCCTCACAGAGGAAGATCGCGAAATGAAAAAACATGCTTGGGTCTTGGCTGCAGCCGCCATGGCTGTCATGGCCGGTTGCAGTGGCACTGGTGGGGCGGGTGTGACCGGCCTCGGCGGAAGCGGCGGCGTTGAGATTTCGAACCCGGTCCCGACCAACACCAATCCGGACGGTCCCGGAACGACATCGCAGGATCAGAATTTCGGCGGCCTGCTGAACGCCTACCGCGAGGTCGAGGGCGTCGGTAAGCTGGGGTTTGACGCGCGTCTCAACACCACGGCACAGGATTACGCCGAGAAGATGGTGGAGGAGGACTTCTTCTCCCATACCTCCACTGATGGCACCGAGGTCTTCGACCGTATGCGCCAGAATGGGTACGATCCCATTGCCTACGCCGAGAACCTCGCAAAAGGCCAGCAA
>JBBSJO010000244.1:0-5451 GCA_038257185.1 Rhodobacterales bacterium
ACGCGCGGCACCCGTGGTGACATTCTGGGCCTCGGCCAGCGTCCGCGCGTGATGCTCCAGACGCTCTGTGCCAAAAAGGTCAGCCCTGATTGGTCTCTCGTCTTGCCATACATCCGACGCGTTTCGGTCAGCAAGCCAAGGCAAAGCCCGCGAGACCCAAGCCGTGGTCTTTGTTAAAATCAACGCGTCGACATCGGTTCGCGTTTTTGCGTGACGTTGGCGGTGACCGAAACGGTCTGTGTGACGACCACCCTTGCGTTCGCCCCGTCCTTGCCGACGCGACGCAACATGAGAATGCTCTCATCCATCTTTCCGCAACGTACATCGGCGCGGATACGGCGGGCCATTACGGCCCATTTGGTCTCAATCTGATTCCAGTCCATCGGTTCATCCTTTCATGTCATGGCAGTGACGACGGCATTCGCCCCGCGCCTTCACGGGATCAGCGGGCGGACCGTCAGGATGCCTGCCGCGCTGGTTCGCAAAATATCCCTGCGGGATCCGGACTATGGGTTTTGCCATGTCCCTGGGGTCTCGCCGACGTCCGCGCGATTGACGGCGTTGCGTTCATCCACCCCGTCTTGACCGCCGCCTGACGTGCATTCGAGGCCGCAAGCAAGCCGTCATGCGAACCGCAATCGTACCGGGTTCCCGAAAACCGGAACGCAGACAGCGGCACGGAACGGGTCGCAACTTCGATCGCATCGGTCAGCTGCAACTCTCCGCCAGCGCCATCCGCCGTGTGGCTCAAGACGTCAAAGATCATCGGCAACAGAAGATAGCGACCCACGGCGGCGAGCGACGAGGGGGCCTGGCCTTGCGGCGGCTTTTCGACCATCCCGGTCACCGGAATACAGACGTCGGTCGTGGCGCCGCGCAAGGCGAATATCCCGTACTTGCGGGTGTCCTGCTGCGGAACATTCATCGCGGCGATCATATGCCCGCCGCGGTAACTTTTGGCCATTTCGGACATGCAGCTACGGCCCATGATGACGTCGTCGGGCAGAATGACGCCGAACGGTCCGGGCAGGGTCAGACCCTTGCAACAAAGAATGGCGTGGCCCAGCCCCAAGGCCTGTTCCTGCGCCACATAAATGATCTCGCAAGACGCTCTGCCGGCGTGTGTCATGCCCGCCCGTTTGTGCGTTGCGATTGCGCTATCGCCAAGAAATTCCCGGATCGCGGCTTTCGCTTCGTTCACGACCACGATGATCCGCTCGGCACCGGCTTCGATCGCCTCGTCGATGGCAAACGCGATGACCGGACGATCATAGACCGGCAAAAGCTCTTTGGCGGTGACCTGCGTTGCCGGAAGCATGCGCGTGCCTTTCCCGGCAGCAGGAATGATGATTGTTCGGATGGACGTGTTTGACATACTCACAGAAGATCCCACTAACTGAATGCGTACGTTGGGCAACGCGGATCCCCGGTACAAAGTTCCCAAGTCCACGCGACAAATTGCACAATTATCAGACCGCTTTGCGGATCGACGCCGACAGCATGTGGGCGCCTCGCGCCGCGCTTGGCAAAGCGGTGACGGCAGGGGACATTCGCGATGCGTTGCCACTGTTAACGCGCGCGCATTGAACCGCCACAGGTCATAAGGACGGTTGAAATCGCGCGCTTTCTTCAAAGGATCACCCCGCCGCCCGCCACATCCGGAACCTGCCCTGCCCGGTGACTTCGCGGATCAGTCCATGCGCCTCCATCCACGCTAGATTGCGTTGCACCGCTGCGCGGCTTGACCCTGTCAGGGTTTCGGCCATGGGGGCCGATACCAGCGGCCATTCGGTCATGACCGCACGCAACGCCGGGGGCGTGCGTCCGGATAGTTGGGCCATGTTCGTGTCTGCGCGCGCCGACCACGCCGCAATACCATCGAGGTGGCGCATCGCTGTCAGGGTGGCGCTGGCCATCCCGTCGAGCCAGCGGGCCAGACGCGTCGCCGGCGGGCCACCGGCCCGCAGGCCGCCTGCCCCACCCATCGCCAGCGGTGCAAAGACCGCGCCGCTTCCCTCGCTCGCGGCGAACCTTGCAGCGGTGACGGCGGCCTCCATCCTGTCGCCATGCTGGCCAAGGCCCGCAAGGTTCCACAGGTGGTAGCCCATGCAGGCCCGGCTGATCGGATGCAGATGGCGGCCTGCGTTCATCAGGTCGCGCCAACTGCTTGCGCGATCGGCAAAGCGGTCATCCGCCGCGGCAAGGTTATCGGGGTCATGACGCCCAAGGAAGTCGGCAAGGTTCGCCGCCGGCCCCGACCCGCCGGTCAACCGCCGCACCGCCCATCCCACGCGGGCAAGTGCTGCGGCATCTTCCTGCACGCCCGACAGCCGCAAGGCGATCCACAGTGCCAGCCGATCTTGGGTGATCCGGTCACCATTCAACCAGCTCAGCTCTGCCGCCTCGATCAGGGCCAGTCGATGCCGCCAGCCTGTCGGCCCGCGCCGCAGCCGATCATCCAGCGCGCCAAGCCGTCCGGCGACCCGCGCCAGACGTGCGGCCAGTCCGGCCTCGGCCTGCACCCAGTCGGAAACGAGCGTTGTCTCAACCGGTTCCGCCCTTGGGCCGGGCGGCAGATCGTCCGGTTCCGTCTCAAGCGGACCCGGCAAGAACCACACATCGTCGTCCGAGGTCGCTTCGGCGAGGCCGGTACGATCATCAATTACAAAAGGGCTGTTGGGGTCCATACGTGCAGAATACGCATATTTTGCACATGACCCGAGGGTTTTCTATGGATGCCCTACGTCACCTTATATAACACGCGCGCGCGATGGTTCGCGATCCGTCCTCATTAAGCTTGGCGTAAGGAAATCAAGGGATATCAAACAAGAAGCACCACAGCGCCCACCCTTGCCTTCGTTTACAAACGGTCGTTTAGTAACGATATATTAAATTGCAAATGGCCTATTTTGATGCCCCTGATCGGCTATGCCCGCGTCTCGACCGAAGATCAGACTCCCCTGCCCCAGTCGCAGGCCCTGAAGTCCGCGGGCTGCGTCGAAATCCATGAGGAACAGGCTTCGGGCGGCAACCGCGCCCGGCCGGTACTCGCGCGCGCCCAGTACGGATCGGCAAAGGCGATACGCTGGTCGTCGTCCGCATCGACCGGCTTGCGCGGTCGCTGTCACATCTGCTCGAGCTGATTGAGCTGCTGGAGATCAAGGGTGCCTTCTTCCGGTCATTGCAGGACCCGATCGACACGGCATCACCGCAGGGCAAGTTCACGCTGCAGGTTTTGGGCGCGGCGGCCGAGTTCGAACGCGCATTAATCCGTGAGCGCACGAAGGCCGGGTTGGCAAGCGCGCGGACCAAAGGGCGGGTGGGCGGTAACCCGGGCCTGCGCGCGCGTGATCCTGCGGCGCTGCGCAAAGTGCGACTAGCGCGGCAGGACGGCTACATGGAGCGGCTGAACGAGACCGCGCAGGACTGGGTGCCACATGTCCGCCGGTTGCGGCCCGACATGGCCTGGGAAGACGTGCTGCGGATTATCAACGCCCCCCTGCCTGAGGCGCGGCGTTGGACGCAAGCGCGACTGCTGCGCGCGGTGAATGCCTATGTCCGAGATGGCTTCCTGCCGGAAACCGTTCTTGGTCGCGCCGGGCGGCGCGAGGTGGGCGACCGACTGCCCGCTATCGTTGCCGCCATCAAGGGCGCTGATCCCGACATCACGCTGCAAGCCATCTGCGACCGCCTGGAAGCCATGCGCGAACGCACGCCGCGAGGTCGGAGCAACTGGCAGCCTTCGTCGGTAAAGATGCTGCTGGAGCGCGCGGTCAAGATAGAGTTACTGAATTGAGCATAATAGCCTTGCAAATCTGCCACGCAATAGAGTAATTGCAAGGTATGTATCCGCGAAGAACCAATCAGATTGTGCTGTCCGCCCTTGAAGTGCAAGCGGCAGTTGTCCTTTTAGGACCCCGGCAGGTTGGAAAAACCACTCTGGCTCTGGAACTCGCAGACTCGCGCCCGTCCGTATACCTCGACCTTGAACGTGACGCAGACCGGCAGATCCTGGCCGAGCCCGATCTCTATCTAGACGAGCAGGCCGGGATGTTGGTGATTCTTGATGAGGTTCAGCAAATGCCGGGCTTGTTCAAGAGTCTTCGCGGGCAGATCGACATGCGACGACGCAAGGGGTTCCGCACGGGGCAGTTCTTGCTCCTTGGTTCCGCGTCAAATGTGCTATTGCATCAGTCGGCCGAATCCCTCGCCGGCCGCGTCCGGTACATCGAGATGCGGCCCCTGTCGCTGGATGAAGTAGGCCGCGACCGGCTGAACGACCTCTGGCTGCGTGGCGGCTTTCCAGACAGCTTTCAAGCGGCCAGCGACCGGGCCAGCCTGGGCTGGCGCGAGGATTTCCTGCGCACCTATCTGGAGCGTGACATCCCTGCCCTCGGGCCGCGCATCCCAGCCACCACTCTGCGCCGCTTCTGGACGATGCTTGCCCATGCTCAGGGCGGCTTACTGAATGCCGCGGCCCTGGCTGAAGGTTTGGGTGTGTCTGGCCAGACAATCGGGCGATACCTTGATCTTCTCGTTGATCTCATGCTGGTGCGGCGGTTGGCCCCGTGGCATGAGAATGTCGGCAAGCGCCTAGTCAAGTCGCCCAAAGTCTATGTCCGGGACAGTGGCCTTGTGCATGCCCTGCTCGGCCTCGGTTCGCTGGAAAGCCTGCTTGGCCATCCGGTGGTTGGAGGCAGCTGGGAAGGGTTCTGCCTCGAAACCCTGATTGCCGCAGCGCCATCAAACACTGAACCCTTCTTCTACCGAACCTCGGCCGGGGCGGAACTGGACTTGGTCCTCCGCCTGCCCGAAGGCGAGACCTGGGCGATCGAGATTAAGCGCACTACCGCTCCCAAGGTGTCGCGCGGCTTCCACATTGGGGCCGAAGACATCAAAGCCGACAGAAAGCTGTTGGTTTATGCAGGCGAACGGGATGTCCCTGCAGCGGATGGCTTACGCGCGATGCCGCTGGATGCGGCGGTTGCCCTGCTGCGAAATATTTGACGCGCGAAACGCGCGTGGCTACCACTAAAACTTTCAGCCTGCTTGTGTCGGACCAAGTGACAAGCCACTAAGTATAGAAAGTGCTTGCACGAATCTGACTCCTCCGGCAGTAGTCACGGAAAAGGGCGACTAAACGCCGAATTCCGTGAACACGCTGCGGGGACAAGAGGGCAGATGAGCAGAGCCGAGACACATGAAGATCTTAATGCGGTCATCCGCCAGCACTCCGAGTTGCTGGCCGATCAACTGCATTCGCAGCGTGAGAGCCTCTTTCCGCCTGATGCGTCCAAGTCGATGCGCAAATTCACCTCTGGTGAGGCGGCGGCCTCGCTTGGAGTCAACGACTCCTACCTGCGAAAACTCCACCTCGATGGCAAGGGCCCGTCGCCTGAGTTGACTTCGGGCAACCGACGGCACTATTCCGCAAAGGACATCCAAGACCTC